>DATFTB010000250.1:0-21143 GCA_035262325.1 Candidatus Acidiferrum sp. | reverse complement strand
GAAGCCAGTCTACACGGGTCTCGAAGCACGGGTCACGAATCAAACGATCTGCACCAAATCCGGCGGGCAATCACGCAAGTTCTCAATCGTGATACTCTTCGAGGAGCTGAATACACTAGCGGCGGGCACGAGGCCAACGCTGCGGTTTCGCCCTTGGCGTTTTGCAATGTACAGCGCTTTGTCTGCCAGCTCAATCACGTTCTCGGTCGAGAGGTGCCCAACGTCATCCATCAACCACGGGAACGGCGCCCAGCCAATCGAGCAGGTCTTGTGCACTTCGACTCCGTTGCCCACATCAAACGGCACTTCACGAATCACCTCCAGCACACGCGCAAACAGTATCGGAGCATTCTCGCGGTCGGTTGTGCGGCACACGAGCAAGAACTCTTCTCCGCCCCAGCGGACCAGGTCATCGGTCCGTCGCTTTACTGATTCGATTCGCTTCGCAACCTCCTGCAGAAGCTTATCGCCCGCGGCGTGGCCGAGTTCGTCGTTGACACGCTTGAACCGGTCAATGTCCACGAAAGCAAAAATCAGATCCTGCCGGGCCGCCCGCGTGGACTCTTGCTCCGCGGTATTCAAGCTCGAGCGCAAGGCGTGAGCGATATCGGTCGGAATGGTCTCGTAGAAGTAGCGCCGGTTGCGCGTCGCGGTCAGCGGGTCGGTGAGGGAGATTTCTTCCAGTTCCTTGTTTTTCTCGATGAGCTCGGCGTTGCGTTGCGCGACGGCCTGCTCGAGTTCTAGCCTTCGCCGCACCAGCGCGCGCGTGCGCAGGGAGACGAAGCCCCAAAAACAACCAAGCAGCAACACGGCTCCCATGAGCCGTGCCCACCAAGTCTGCCACGGGTATGGCAACACCCGGAACTTAAAGGTCGCCGGCGCCGAGGCGATGCGAGAACCCGGATCCTGGCATTGCACCCAGAATTCGTAATCTCCAGCCGGCAGGCCACTGTAGCGCGCCTCGCGCAAGTGGGTTTCGGTCACTGGTTTCTCGAGCCCGCGGAGTTGATACAGGCAAGAAACACGCGCGGGGTTATCCAGAACCAGTGGAGTGAATTCGACCGTCAGCGCGCCTTCAGACGGCCGCACAACCGGATCTTCGTTTGCTCGGCGCTCCCGTCCGCCAAGCCTCACCGAGGTCAGCAGCACATTGGTTCTCTTGCCCGTTTGCGTGGTGCTTGCCGGCCGATACTGCGCCAATCCTCGTGACGTCGCGATCACAAAGCTTCCGTCTGTCTCCTCGCGCACGCCCGTCCACGGGCTGACGTCATCCCAGACCAATCCCTCTGCGTGATTGATGTGCTGCTGCCGTCCGTCGGGCGAGAGAATCATGAGACCGTTTGTGCCGTCGAACCACAAGCGCTTCCGCGAATCGCGGCCGACGATGAACAAGTCCCAGTTGAAATGGTCGAATTTCGCGCTTCCGTTTTCCCGTAGCAGGATCCGGCTCACGGCCGCCACATCGTTGTACGCGACCCAGGCCTCTTTGTCACTTAACGCATACAGACTCGTGATGGCCTGGCCCGGCAAGCCTTCTTTCGCCGCCACGATTCTCCAGCGATTTCCTTCGAAACGGCACACCTCGCCCGTCGAAGCGGCCCACAACCTTCCTTCTGGCGAAAATGACAGAAACGTCAATTCCTTCTCGGCTGTGCCGGGGAGTGGAAAGTCGGCGGGAGCCTCGTTCAGTTTCCAGTCATCGAATCGCAGCACGTGCTGGCGAGAGGTCGCCCAGATCTTGCCATCTGGCGCCGCATAGATCATTTGAAAGGGCCTTCCCCCATAGGAGGCCTGCATGGTGGTCGAAAAGTCATTTGGGTCAACGCGGAGGATCGCCCCAGTTACCGTCAACGCCCATATGGCCCCGTCTCCCGCAAGCTGTATCTGGCGAACTTCTGACCGCGAATGACCCGAAGGCGATCCGACCTTCTTCCACTGGTGCGACGGCCCGTCCCACACGGTGATGCCACGCGCCGTGCTCACCCACAACCTGCCCTGGTGATCTCTCAGTGTCGCCCACGTCGTGTTGTCGGGCAGGCCTTCGGCTGTGGTCCAGCTTGACCATTCATGCACGCCGGGAAGACGATCCAAGCCGGTTCCGGATCCTGCTACCCACAGCGTTCCTTCGCGGTCTTCCAAGGCGAATTGGATGTCGTTGCTGGTGAGCCCCTGCTTGTCTGTAATCACGCGCCAGTGGCCGTTATCGTGCCAATACAAACCGGTCGATGTGGGCACCAGCAATCGACCGTGATGATCCAGACTGGGCCTTCCCTCCTCCTCGTCGGTCGGGCCGATTCCGATCGATTCCATGTTGATTGTGTGGTCGTTTGGTTCGAGCCGCGCCAATTTCGTGGCGGTTCGCAGCCACATGGTGTGTGTTGCATCGATGATCAGCGCGACGACGCGCTCACGGGGGATCCGAATCTTCGGATCTATCTCCGCCTTGCTGGATAGTGCGGACAAGTGCGCCAGATGTGTTCCCGTCGTGAACCACACGGTGTCGTCTTCACCGCGCACGATGCCGACCGGATTCTCTTTTATTCCCGCCTCTTCTCCAAGCACGATCGCTTTTGACGGACTGTCGGGATCGATGCGCAATACGCCGTGGTTGAACAGCAAGACGAACACGACGCCCTTGCTGTCTACGGCCAGGATTTGGCCGCCCGCTGCGATAGGCTTCGCCGACGCAGGAATCGCCAAGGCCTCAAATTGGCCGTTTCGGTAGTGCGCGATTCCGCGGTTCCCGGCGAACCAAGGGGTCCCGTCCGGTGCGATCACCATATCCATAATGTAGTGGCCCGTGATTGGCTCAACTTCCGTCATCTTCCGGGCACGTGCGCCGTCATAGCGGTAAAGCCCGGTCTGCGTTCCAATCCACAGGAAGCCCTCGGCGTCCTGTCCCATCGTGGTGACCGTGACAGCCCCCAGCCCGAATTCCTCATCGAGGCGCTGCACGGTAAGGCGTGGATGGTCCGGGTAGCTGACTTGGGCTGCAGCCCCTGCACAAATCGATAGAGACGCGAGTACGCTCCACAGCGCCAGGGCTCGAAGCTGTCTAGAAACACACACTGGGTGTCCGCCTGCACGAAGACGGTTGGGAACGGCGATTCTACGCGCCGACGCTTCGCGACCAATCGATGCTAAGAGTTTGTAGGGCGACCGTAAACCTTACTTAGGTACTGGCGTGTGGTACTACCGAGGGATGACGATCCTCTCTCTATAAGGCTCGGAGTTAAACTCGTGGTAACTTTCCTTCGCCATCCACAGGTCTGCGCCTGAGCGCCTTGTGTGCAGCCTTTGACCGGCTAATTCCCCGCTGCGCCGCTCTTGACTATACTTTCCAGCAGCAATTGGCGGAACTTGGTCCGCTCTTCCAATCCCATGTCGACAATTTCAAAAGCCATATCTTGGGCCCGGTAATCGCGCATCAAGGCGGTGGCCTGGAGGTTACGCAGTCCCAATTGCATTCGCAGTTGCACCTGCGTCCCGGGGGCCAAGTGCATGTTGGTTGAAGCCAAGCCTCCTGTAAGGCTGGCTGTTTTGATCTGGAACCGGCAATTCTGCTTCAGGTTGGTGCTGACCGCCGACACGGTCCGATGCAGCCGCACGCGCGTATGACGCCGCTGCCTCACGAAGACCGAGTTGCACTGCGTGTCGAGTGGAGTCAGCCCCAGGTCGTTATGCTCGATTCCGGTGACTGGCAGATATTCTTTGGCCCACTCCGGATCCAGTTTTTCGAGTACCTGCAGCGCCGTGATTCGCAGCTCCTGGGCATGCGCCCACCGAAACACTTTACGCGATCCTAGGATGCGCTTGAGCGCGCTCAGTGATTCCGGCGCTTCGAGCCGCCCCAGCGCTTCGATTGCTTTTACGCGCAGGAACTGGCTGGAGCCGGCCGGCAAATCACCGTCCGCGAGCGTCAACAGGCGTCCCAGCGTTTCCCTGTCGCCGGTCATTCCGACTTCGTCGACCACGATCGGCATTACCAGCGGATCCACATGATCCAACAGGCTGAGGAGGATGCGGCAGCGTTCGGGAGCGCCGCAGGCGGAAATCTGTCGGATCATGCGGTCCTGCGCCGCGCGCGGAAAATCCTTGATTCGTCCCGGCAGGAACACCTGAGCGGCTTGCGGGTCGAGCCGCGCCAGCATCCCGACCATCTCGACCGCTTCGGCGTGGGGACCGACCCGGACCGTGCTGCGGAGGCATTCGAGCGCTTCTTCGCCAAGATCCTGCGCCAGGTTTGCCACATTGTCCAGATCCTCGCGATACTGGCAGCGGTTGAGGCGTCCGGCCAACTGCTCCATTGCGGTCTGCGGCAACTGTTTCAGTACACCGGTGAGGCCTGCCGAAATTTGCCGTGCCCGCAGCGCCTCTTCCACGAACTCCGGCACGCGCTCCTCGATGCCCATCTTCGGCCGCAAGGACTTGGCGATTCCGGGCCGCTGCGCCTCGACGCCCGCCAGCAAATCCAGTGCCTGCTCCATCGCGACGAAGCACCGCTTTGCCGCCGCTTCCTGGCTGAGGCGCACAAACGCCGCGCTCACGAGCGACTGCAGATCCTGGTCCTGCTCGACACTAAGTCGCAGCCCAACATGGCGGAGCGCATGGGCCAGCAGCCTCGGGTCGGCTTGAGCGTAGAGTCCCGCGAGTTCCGACAATCCAGTCACCGCTCGCTTTCTTGCGTCGGGTTCCTCGCTGTCGGTGCATCTCGCGTAGTTCTGGAGGATGCCGATCGCTTCGGCAGTCTCGCCGTGCACGATGAGTCCAAGGACGTAGGACTGCACATTTTTCGGAGGAATGCACCAAGCTTCCTCGGAAAGCAGCACTTGACGCTTGGCGTTGTCTGGCAGGCTCGCCCAGAACTGACGGTCCAGGATCTCTCGGTGCGACTCGACCAGAATTCCCGCTTCGGCCATCGTGTCTTCGTGCTGGCCGAGAATTTTCCGTAGTTCCTCGATCTGGTGGTTCATGCGATCCAGCATCTGCCGCACCGCGTTTACTTTCACTTCGCCGCTTTCGAATTTCTCGAGAGCGAAGCGGATGGAAAGATGCTCTGCCAGTTGCACCAGCACTGCCTGATCCAACTTTTTCTTCTTGCCCTCTTCGGCAAGCCCGGCCAGCGCGTTTCGCAAAGTGTCTTGCGCACGCGAAGGCATCTGCGTCACCTGGCCCTGAAACTCCAACGCGGCTGCCGTTGGGTTCTGAGTAGTTCCCATTTGCCCGAAGGTGGAAAGGGCACGCAGGATACCGTAGATATCTTCCTCGCTGGGCTCGCCTGATCCGTTGCCGCCTCGGCCACTTCCTCCACCTGGACCGTAACCATTCCCGGCTGCGCTTCCCATCGTGCTAGGGAGCCCGCCGGTCAGTCCATTCATCGCCCCGATCCCATCTCCACCCGCAAACCCGTCCCCTGTTCCGTTGCCGCCCCCGTTGCCGTTCCCGCTCCCGTTTCCTCCGGCGCCGTTCCTCTCAACGCCCGCCGTGAAGCTCGCCGTGTCACTGCCCGACTTCCGGCCTTCGGCCGCCGCAATCAATTCCAGGAGCTTCTGCGGGTCGTTCAGCATTTTGCGGAACTGATCCTGCTCTTCGCCCAAAGCTGCTGCAGCCAGCTGGGCGGCCAAGCTAGTATCTCTGAGCCTAGAGTCTGTGGCGACGAAGCAGACCTCATTCGCACGGATGCCCCGGGCATCTGCTAACGCGTCTTTGAGTTGTTGGGCCAGTTCGGATGGTTTGGATTTTCCGGTCGGAAACGCGTGCACAAAGCTGGCAAGCTCTTTTTCCGTAATGCAGGGATAGAACTGGATGCTCGCGAGTCCCGCCGCCGAGAGCAACTGCGCAAATTGTTTTTCTGCGGGGGCGCCTTCGAGGGGCACGCCATCGAGCAAGAGTTGCGCGCCGCTTGCGCCCAGTAGCAGGCCCGACTCGGTTCCTTCCGGTATCGCTTCCCGCAGCTCCTCCCAGGCAATCTGCAGTTGTTCGGCGGTTCGCACGTGGTCGTAGCCGTAAAGGCGCGCAAACTTTAGCAGAATATTAAGGCTTCGCACGAACGCCCGGCCTGCCGCCGCTTTTGGGTCCGCCGTTTTCATCCTGCCGCCGCCCTGTTTTTCTGGATCCGGTCGATCGTCCCAACTGGCCGTCGCCGTGGGACACCCTCGCTAGTACGCTAGAGGCCTTGTCCGCGGGTCACAATGGTACAGACGTTCCATGTGCCGCGAGCGCTATCTCGCCTTGCGGACAGGCCGATGCCCTGCCCGACCGGACGGTTGGCGCGAAACCGGTACAGGCCGTCTGTGGGTCACCATTGCGTTTCAGGCAGGAATTACTTGGTCAGCGCGACACGGCTTTGGCGCCGCGCCCGATTCACAACGCTTGCCGGCGGTGGCAGTCCGCCAAGTTCCAGCAGCATCTTTCTGAGCCTGGACCTCTCGTCGAGGTCGATCTCGACAATTTCAAATGCCATGGCCTGGGGCCGCGCCCCGCGGACGATGGCTTGAGCGCGGATGGCCCGCACCCCGTGAGAAAGTTTTATCGTCAAGAGCGATCCCGGAGCCAAGTGGCGGTCGGCGCCTCCGATTCCTCCCCCCATATTCAACTCGGCCACCGAGAGGTGCAGGTTTTCGCGCAAATTGGTGGTGGTCGCCGGGACATGCCTGGACAGCTTCAGTCGTGCGTAACGGCGTTGCCTTATCACAGGCGCATTGGACTCGGGATCGATCGGTTCGAGCATGAGTTCTCGCCGATCCAGCCCGCTTACCACAATTTTCTCTAACGCGAGCGCCGGCTCAATCTTTTGGAGCGCTTGCGCCGCCGCGATACGCAGTTCGGCATGATACGCCCAACGCCAAACCTGCTTGGCTTCCAGTATCTGCTGCAGGAGCGGGCTCGCCGCGCTTGCGCGGAGCCTCCCAGCGGCCTCGATGGCCTTGATGCGGGTGAAGCCTGCCAAACCGTCGTCACGGATCAGATCCACCAGCTTCGGAATGCACTCCGGCTGGCCGCTCATGCCCATCTCATCGAGGGCCAACGGCCGGATCAACGGATCAAGCGAACCGTATAGCGCGACGAGCAGTCTCGCGCGCTGTTCTGCGGGCGTCGAGCACAACTGCCGAATGGTCCGGTCATGTGAAACGCGCGGCCACTGTGCCAACCGCATCGGCAGCACTTTTTCTACAGCCCCGGGTGAAAGCTGGCTCAGCAAACCAATCACTTCGGTGGCTTCCGTGGCGGGAGCGCCCTGCAAGATTTCCACCAGGCGCTGCAGCGCCTCTTCCCCCAGGCCCGCCACAACGTGCGCGAGCAACTCGCAATCTTCCCGGAACCCACAATTGGCGAACCGATTCGTCACGTAGTGCAGGGTCGCCTTCGGCATCAGCACCAGGATGTCGAGCAAACCGTCCGGGATTTGTCCCGTGCGCATCGTATCTTCGATGAATTCGGGCAGGCGATCTTCGGCTCCGATCCTTTGTCGCAAGTTGTTAGTCGTGCCGGGCCGCAGCGCTTCGACGCTGTCGAGAGAGGCTAGAGCCTGCTGCATGGCGGGATAGAATCTCTTCGCGCCGGCTTCCTGGCTCATGCGCACGAACGCGGCCCCGACCAGGGTCTGCAAGTCAGCTTCGCGCTCAACGGCCAGCTGGTTTCCGAGGCGCTGGATCACGTCGATCAACGCGCTTCCGTCGCCGCTGCCGTAAAACTCCGCGAGATCCGATAATCCAATCGCCGTTGTTCTTCTTGCTTCCGGGGCCGCGAGCCCTACGCAGGCGGCGTATTTGGTCAGAATCTCGTTGACCGTTTTCAACTGGCCGCGGCGTAGCATCTCTTCCAGAAACGCCCGGACGTTTCTCGGTGGCACACACCACGCTTCATCCGAAGTCAAAACCTCTTTTTTGTTTTCTTCGGGTACTTGCGCCCAGAACTCCTGGTCCAGCAATTCGGTGTGGGACTGCATCTGGATGCCGGCGCTGGCCATAGTTTCTTCCTGTTGCGTCAGGATCTTGCGCAGCGCATCGATCTCCGTGTTCATACGGTCGAGCAGTTGTCTAACCGCGTTTACCCGCAACTCGCCCCGTTCGTAACTGTCCAGCGCGAAGCGAATCGCCACGTGCTCTGCCAACTTCAAAAGCATGGGTTTATCAGGCTTGTCCATCGGCGCTTGCGCGGCGAGCCCTGCCAAGGCCTGCTGCAAGGTGTATTGCGAACGCACGGGGAGTGCCGTCAACCGTGACTGGAAAGTTGTCACGTCCATTCGACTGTCCGGATCCTTTCGCGCCTTTCCGAGCTGGGCGAACAATCCGATCAGCGAGCGAACTTCCTCTTCGCCGACGCTGTAGGCGCTGCCCTCGCCGCCTATGCCAGCGCCGATGCCTCCTGCTCCCCCCAGCCCGCCCATCGCGGTGCCGCGCAGCATGGCCGAAGCCGCCATCCATTTACTGGGTTCCCTTCCCGCGCCCCCGATACCGCCGCCACCGACGGCCGCGCCTCCGCCGCCCGGCCCACCGGCGCCCGTGCCAATCCCTCCTCCAGGGCCACCTGTGCCACCGCCACTTCCACCGGCGCCCGCGCCAGTCCCTCCTGCAGGCCCGCCTGGGCCACCGCTACTTCCACCGGCGCCCGCGCCAATCCCTCCTGCAGGCCCGCCTGGGCCACCGGCACTTCCACCGGCGCCCGCGCCACTCCCTCCTCCAGGGCCACTTGGGCCGCCGCCACTTCCAGCGCCCGTGCCAGTCCCTCCTCCAGCACCGCCTGTGTCGCCGCCACCGCCACTTCCACCGGCGCCCGCGCCAGTCCCTCCTGCGCCGCCTCCGCTCCCCCCACCGACTACAGCTTTGCCGGTTTCCCAGAGACTCCCGCTGCTGTCGCCTCCGCTCCAGCTACTGCCGGCACTGATAGAAGACGCGCCCGAGCCCCCGCCACCACCCGGTCCGAATCCGTGGCCGCTGCCTCCGCCCCCACCGGTCCCACGGCTGCTCTCCGCTGCAAGAATCAGCTGGAGTATCTTTTGCGGATCTTCGAAAATGTCACGGAACTTATCGCCCTGGCTTCCCAGCATCTTGGCGGTCAGTTGCGCGGCGACTTTGATACCCGCAACGGACTGATCTTCCGCGACAAATCGGATCTCGTTGATTTTTATGGTGGTATCCCCGGCTAAAGCGGTCTTCAACTGTTCGGCCAGGGCGCTCGCCTTGGTGCCGCTGGCGGGGAAGGCCCTCACAAAGCGGGAGAATTGTGCCTGAGTGGTGTTTGGAGCGAAGTGAATGCTGGCAATCCCCGACGCGGTCAGGAGCTGTGCGAAACTTCTCTCAGCGGCGGCCGCACCTAGTGGCACTCCATCCAGCACGATCTGATTGCCCGAAGCCCCGAGCAATAACCCGGTGTCCCCGCTTTCGTCGAGCGCGGCCCTCAGTTCTTTCCAGGCGGCTTCAAACTGCGCCGCTGTTCGCACGTGGCCAAATTCGTACAGGCGCGCAAACTTCAGCAAAATGTTCAGGGTGCGAACAAACGATCGAGCTGTCGCTCGGGTATCGCTCGTCATTTCGGCGAATTTACCCCCCCTGCTTCTTGCGTACTACAGTAGAACGCTGGCTTACGCGAAACAAGCCCCTCTTCTGTGATGTCACCTTGTCAACAACCCAGCCGGCCTTGTTTTACCCCCTTACGGCTCCTGAAACCCGTTTTTGGCCTCCCAGTTGCTGCTTTCGCCAACTCCGGTAAGTTGCCTCTAGAACTGACGGGCATATGGCCTTATCTTCGGTTTTTCGCTCCGGCTGGTTCAGCCCCCTTTTAAGGATCGTTTGGCCAGCGATGACCGACCGCTCTCCATCTTCGCGCTTCAAGACTGATATGCCGCAGATCCCGGGCCTCACTCCCTCGTCGAAACCTCCCCGGCGCAACCCACTTCTGCCCTTGATCCTTGGTTTTACCGTTGTTGGCGTCCTGATTCTCTTATCGAGCCACTGGCTGACCCACTCACACACGGCCGAGCCCGTTCGCGTCGAACCTCCCGCGCAAATTGAGGTTCCTCCCCCTCCTCCTGACCCTTCGGCCTCTCTCCCTCACGCCGATGAAAAAAATCCGGCTATCGCGGGCATATCCGACTTTGCGCAACCGTGGTCTTCTGCGGATTTCTTTATCAAGAACAGGCTTACGGGCGAGAACATTCCCGCCACAATCATCCGCCTCCCCGGCGGGTCTGCGGCTTCTGCCTCCGCTTATTGGGCCTTTTCAAGGAAGGCCCCGTACGGCTCCTGCCAGCTTGAGTACGTCAGCAACCTCGACAAGCTCCGCACCGATTATGACTATCAAGCCGCAAAGCATCCCCTTGTTGGGAATCCATGCAGCCGTACGCTTTACGATCCACTGAAAACCACGAGCCTCTCCGGCAATATCTGGGTCCGTGGAGGTATCGTTCAGGGCAGCGACATTCGCCCACCCTTCGGAGTCGAAATCAAAATTCAAGGCAAACAAATCCTCGCGATTCGCAGCGAGTAGTCACGCCTCACGGGTGGCTTTCTTAACCTCTGCGTCCATTCTGCCCGCCAGCATCATTCCCGCCATCTTATGATCTGCCAGCCACGACCACAAGGGATGCGCAAACGTCGCCGGTCTGTTGCGTTGCACAAAGAAGTGCGAAATCCACGCCAGTGCATAAGGGACTAAGAGCGCCAGTGCGATCCACCACCACTCTCGCTTCACGATTGCCGCTAACAGGATTGCCCATCCCAGCAACGTTCCAGCGCAATGCATCAGCCGTGTCGTTCCTTCACTATGCGCCCGCACATACGTCGGCCAGAACTCCTCAAAGGTCACGCGCGCCATTTATCCCTCCCCGAACCATCGAGCCGCACGCCAAACTGGCACGCCGATTCTATTCCTTTTGGTATTCCAGTCCATCTTTCCTTTGGTAAGGACCCACGATGCCAAAACATAGGGTGGATGTGAACGGTGCACGCAACGCCCAAACTTGCTCTCTGGAACGCTCCTTCCCGCACACTTTTCAGGGAGACTGCCAATTCGCAAAGCCCAGCATCTAAAGCAATCAGGGCCCCGCGGCCCAGCAGGTTCGTTCCCACCCCCTGAGCTCCTGCTCGCGGCGTCGCCTACGGGAGGCTGCAATGTTTCAAAGGCAGTTGCTAGTCTTTTTTTCGTTCCCGCTACTCCTATGCTTTGCGTGCAGCAAAACGAATGACGCCACGATTACCACCGACATCCAGGCAAAGATGTTCGCCGATCCGTTGCTCAAAACGGCTTCAATCGCCGTTTCGGCGAAGGACGGGATCGTCACCCTTTCCGGCCAAGTGCCCAGTGACGCAGCTCGGGCGGCTGCGCGTAACATCGCTTCGCAAACTCCCGGCGTAAGACAGGTCATCGATTCCACATCGACCGCGCCGGCAACACCGCCCGCCCCTCCGGCGGACGCCTCCGCTCAGAACCTCCCGTCTCCTCCGGCTGAGCGCAAGCCGCCGCGCGAAAAACGCTCATCGCAGAAAAAGCCTGCAGCGGAACCACCAGCTCCAGTTCCCGCACCTCCCTCAGAGGATTCCGCCCAGGCGGCGTCCCCAACTCCTCCAACTCCTGCGGCGCCCGTTACTACTCCACCTCCGCCCTCCCCTCCGCCACCCGTCACGGTCACCGTTCCTGAAAGCACCATCGTCACGGTCCGCACCATTGATGCGATTGACTCTTCCACAAGCTCCACCGGCGAAACGTTCCGCGGTTCTCTCGACGCACCCATCGTCGTCGGTGACCAGGTCGTCGTCCCCAAGGGGCTCAACGTGACATTGAAGCTCGTCAATGCCAGTTCCGCGGGAAAATTCAAGGGGAGCAGCGAACTTACAGTTTCTCTCGAAAGCTTTACCTATCAGGGAAAGACCTACACTCTCGCCACAAGCGACGTTCAAGAGAAGGGCGCTTCGCGCGGCAAGCGTTCGGCCGCAGTCATTGGCGGCGGCGCCGCTCTCGGCGCTTTGATCGGCGGCCTGGCTGGAGGCGGAAAAGGCGCGGCGATCGGAGCAGGCGTCGGCGCTGGGGGTGGAACTGCGGTTCAAGCCATGACCAGGGGTCAGCAGGTCAAAATCCCTTCTGAAACCCGGCTCGATTTCACCCTGCACGCCCCCGTTGCCGTCACGTATGTGCCGGGCCGGAGAGCTCCTCGTGCAGAACCGGCCAGCACCGACTCTTCCGAGCCAGCGAATGCGTCAACGCCCCATTGATCCGAGGCATGCGAGGGTTGTGCTCGGGAGACAAACGCCGCAGCCTGAGATCCTGCCTTAGGCGCAAGGCTGCCATGCTCGAACGGCGTTCCGGCATGCAAAGGTGCCTTGCGATCCTCAATCCGTCTTGACACGCCGCGCTGCCCCATCTCATCCTCGTAGCCCATGACAAAGGCAATTCCGTCACACTCCCGTCGTCGGTTTCTCCAGTCCGCCGCGGCGGCTTCCACCATGGCTGTCAGTTCGACGTCGGGCGCACCGACTCAGCAAGCGCCGTCGTTCCCCCATCTCAAACCTCTCGGCGATCGTGTTCGCCCCATCGCACCGGAGGAATTCCACGCTCGCCTCGTTCACGCCCATGAACTGATGTCGCAGCTCGATCCGAACTTCGACGCGCTTCTCTTCGGGCCCGGCACCTCGCTCTACTACTTCACCGGCATTCGCTGGGGGCTCAGTGAACGCCTCCTCGCTCTCGTTCTGCCGCGCAAGGGCCAGCCGTTTTTGGTCTCTCCGGCCTTCGAAGAGTCCCGTGTGCATGAACTCATGCGCGACCCTCTGGAAATCCGCGTATGGCAAGAAGATGAAAGTCCGAGCAAAATCATTGCCGGCTCACTTGCCGATCGCGGTATCCGCTTGGGGCGCGTCGGCATCGAGGAAACGCTTCCCTTCACTTTCTATGATCATTTCCGCAGCGCTGCACCCGCGTTCGAATGTATCTCGGCCGATCCCGTCACCGTGGCTTGCCGCGCCGTGAAGTCTCCGCAAGAGCTCGAGCTGATGCGCCTGGCCTGTGAAGCTACCTGCGACGTGTATCGGGAAGTTTTTTTTACTCTGAACGAGGGAGTGACAGAAGAAGAGGTCGTACGTGTGATCAATGCGGGCTACGCGAAAATGAACCTTCGCGGTTACGCGCTCGTTCTGTTTGGCGCTTCCGCCGCGCTGCCTCATGGCACCCGACGACCGCAAACACTACGGGAAGGCCAAGTCATTCTCATCGATGGCGGCTGCTCGGTCGAAGGCTATCAATCCGATGTCACGCGCACGGGCTTTTCCGGCAAGCCTTCCGAAAAAATCCAGCGCGCCTACGAAATCGTCCGCAAGGCCCAGGGTGCGGCCCTCGACAGCGCCCGCGCCGGCAAGTTTTCCGGCTCGGTTGACGACGCCGCTCGCTCGGTGATCACCTCCGCGGGCTATGGTCCCGACTACAAATTCTTCACACACCGCCTTGGCCACGGCATCGGCCTCGACGGCCATGAGCATCCCTACCTTGTGCGCGCGAGCAAAACAGCACTCGTACCGGGGATGACCTTTTCGAACGAGCCGGGCATCTACGTCCCGGGTGAATTTGGCGTTCGCTGCGAAGACGTTATGGTCATCACCGCCGACGGTCCCGCACAGATCCTTACGCCCAGCTTCCAAGTGTCGCTCGAGAAACCGATGGGAGCGTAGCGCCGAACCGGAGCGAGCGAGGGAAGCACTGGAAGCAGGTAAGGACCCACGCAGGCTGGTCGGGATGCTCGGACCGGCAGCCGGGCTGCCGCACGCACTTTAGAAAAGCTCTGCTTACCATACTAGGCGAATGCGCGCCAACGGCTTCTTTGTTCCTTGCTCATCTTGCTTCTTCCTCAACAAACTCCACAATTCTTTCTTCCGCCCAGAACCGTTCTGCCCCGCTCCATCTCGACACAAATCCACAGTGTCCACCGTACTCTGTCGCGACAAACCTGACGTACGGGTTTTCGTTCACCCGCGCGCGCAAAAGCGTCTCATACGGCACGAACGGATCATCCTGTGCCGTCAGCAAAAGCAGTGGCACTCTCACCTTCGCTATGACGTTCTTCGCACCCGCCGACCGGTAGTATTCCTCCGCGTCCTTGTACCCGAAATACGGCGCGGTGATTCTGTCGTCAAATTCCCTCACCGTTCGGATCGGCTCGAATCCGTTGCGCGCGTATTTGTTTGGAAACAACTCCGCTTTGCGGCGGTAGCGTGCCATCAGCCCCCTCACAAAATGCCACTGGTATAAGCGATTCTCGCTTTTCTCGAGCGCATCCGCGCACGCAGACAGATCGAGCGCCGGGCACACCACCGCGACTCCCCGCAACT
Organism: Candidatus Acidiferrum sp.; assembly: GCA_035262325.1. Classification (GTDB taxonomy): domain Bacteria; phylum Acidobacteriota; class Terriglobia; order Acidiferrales; family UBA7541; genus Acidiferrum. The sequence continues at coordinate 6,828 of DATFTB010000250.1, read as the reverse complement.
GCTTTGGCGCTCCCTCGCCGAGCTCCCCAGCCATTTTGGTTACCAGATTTCCGCCCATGGAGTAGCCGGCGAAAAATATCCTTTCGAATCCCTCACGGACGAGCTCCATCAACACCGCGTGGTAGTCTCCACTCAGCCCGCTGTTGTAGAGCGTCGGCGTCAACCGTTCGGTGCCTCCACAATTCCTCTGATTCATCCGCAGCGAGTGAAATCCCTTTGCAAGTGCTTTGTCCGCGATTCCCCGCACGTAATTCGAATCACTCGATCCTTCCAACCCGTGTACGATGACAATTACAGGCAGTTCGCGCCTCTTGCCTTCTTGCCAGTGGCAGATAGCTTTCAGCTGCGTCTCCGTTTCCACGCGGAACAGCCGCTCTTCTCCGGCTGAGAGTGCAAAAGCTCGCGGCGCGAACGCCGCCGCAATCGTCTGCGCGTGCCCGCTCTTCAGCCACCTGTGTGGCTCAAATTTCCGAGATTCCCGACCCATTGCTTGACTCTAGTTCAGATGGGCCATCGTCGCAAACACCTGCGGCACGGCGCACCGGTTGTCCCATCGAGATTGCCGCAGCTCGCCTCATCTATTTCATTCCAATTCTCATATTCTTTTCGCTGTCTCTCAGCCGGACGCCCACGGGCATTCGGGAGGATTCCTGCGCCTCCCGGCTCCAGCCTGCTGCAATCCCGCCTCTTCCGTCGTATTGTTAACACCGCGGCCTTCACGCGCGTCTATCTGCTGAGGTACATTCTCAATTCCGTCGGCGCAACCGTGGTCATTCAGCTTGAGTTACGCGCCCCAATCCCGGGTTGGTTCACCGTGAACGCCCCAGCGGGCAGCCTTGGGGCGGACGAAGCGCTCGTCCGCGCCGCGCAGCAGGGCGACCGCTCCGCTTTCGGGACTCTTTACTCCCGCTATGCCCGGATGGTCCACGGCATTCTACTTTGCCGCGTGCCTCGCGCGGTTGCCGAAGACCTTGTCCAGGATGTCTTCCTTCAGGCTCTTCCCCATCTCGCTTCCTTGCGCGATGTGTCCCGCTTTCCCGGGTGGCTTGCCGCCATTGCTCGCAATCGCGCAATGGATTTTCACCGACGGTCGCATCCGCACGATGCGTTCACCGAAGAGTCTGCCGCAGACGACAGCAACCCCCGCTCTGCAAATCGTCACGCGGTGCACAAGAGTGTGGAAACGCAGGCGGTTCTGAATGCCATACTGTCGTTGCCGGAAGCCTACCGCGAGCCGCTCATCTTACGGCTAGTTGAAGGCATGACCGGCCCAGAAATTGCCGCGCGCACGGGCCTCACGCAGGGTTCGGTGCGCGTCAATCTTCATCGCGGCCTGCAGCAACTGCGCGAAATACTTGGCCGCAAGGCAACTCCCGCAGCATCTCCGGCCTCTGGCGGTGAGTCATGAGCAAAGATCAGCATAACGCGGGAGAAGAAGGGCCAATGCACGACGACTATTTGTGGGACGGCTCAGGCACACCCGACCCCGAAATCCAGCGCCTCGAGTCGCTTCTGTCGGAGTTCTGCCATTCCGACCGGCCGCTTACTCTGCCCCCCACCCTGCTCGCTGTCCCGGCCGGGTTTCGCGGCCTGCTCTTCGAGGCCTCTTGGCTGCCTCGTCTCGCTGCCGCCACCTTCGTTCTCTTCGTCTTAGCTGCTGGCGTTCTCCTCTCGCTGCGGCCTGTTCGTTCGTCAAAAGCCAGCGCTGGTTGGGATGTCGCAACGCTCGCAGGCACGCCGCAGGTCGGCTCACAGATTCTCTCTGGAAATCACGCCACCAGCAAGCTCCAGGTCGGCCAGACGCTTGTGACCAACTCTGATTCCCGCGCGTCAATCTCCGATAAGGATCTCGGCGAAATCAAGGTGGACCCGAACTCGCGCGTCCGCCTTCTCGAGACTGGCGAGCGGCGCAAACGCATACAACTCGAAGTCGGCACCATTCATGCCGCCATATGGGCTCCCGCCGGACAATTCGTCGTGGACACGCCTTCCGCGGTGGCCGTCGATCTGGGCTGTGCTTACACGCTGCAGGTCGCACCCGACGGCTCGGGTACGATTCGCACGACGCTCGGCTGGGTCGGCTTTCGTCTCAACGGCCGGGATTCCTTCATCCCGGCCGGCGCTATGTGTTCGACGCGCCCCGGTTCCGGGCCGGGTATTCCGTACTTCGAAGACGCTACGCCTGCATTTCGCGAAGCGATTGCTCGCTTCGACTCCTCGCCAAAGAATTCGCAGGATCGCGGCGACGCGCTCGCGGAAATTCTGTCGCAAGCTCGCGCTCGCGATGCGCTCTCGCTGTGGCATCTTCTTTCCCGCACGGAAGGCGCCGCTCGCGAGCGTGTCTACGATCGCCTTGCTTCTCTTGTTGCTCCTCCTTCCGGCGTCGCGCGCGAAGGCATTCTCTCACTCGATCGGCAAATGCTCGATCTTTATTGGAACGCCCTCAATCTCGGCGATATCTCCGTCTGGCGTTTCTGGGAGCGACCTTCCTCTCCAGGCAAATGAACTTGAGGATGCTGGACAAATCAGTCGCCGGCTGTGCCCTTGGGCGGATGCTGAGGCAAGTTGGTTGAGATCGCTTCGCCCGCCAGGCTCAGGATGACAAAAGTGCCTGTACTCGATTCTTTTGCCTTCGATTTTCCATTTTCAATTTCGTATTTCCCCGTTAACACTCGCTCGCCGATTCCGTCTTTCTACCCGAACGCACTTCTCTCTAGAGGAGGTTCTCCGCAAGATGAAAAGCAAAATCACCTTCGTCCGTCGCTCGGCCGCCGGCTCCCTTCTCGCACTCTTTATTTTCATGACCTCGGCCGTCGCCGGGCCCCCGCTGATCTGTCACACGATCGACATCGGCAGCGCCAAATCTCTGCCGTGGACCGACCACAACTGGAATCTCACCGGCAGCGAATCCTACGACACGAAGAACCTGGTCGCCGATACTGTCTCTGTTCTCGACTCCGACTCCACCGTCCTTGTGCACATGGAAACTCTGCGCCGCGCTACGCTCTATTCCCAGAACGATTCGGGCGCTTCGAAGCAACTCCTGCTCAAGTTAGTCGCCCGTTCGAACGCCGCGGGAAACGCCGCCGCCGCGCTAGCCTCCTTTGATGCCGGCTATTTCGCTGAAACTCTGAAACAGCTTCAGTGGATCCACCAGGGGTCGGTCAATCCCGCACAAGGCTTCGATGGCTTCTCTCTCATCAAAAAAGCCATTCAGCTTCGTGCCGACGACCCGCAAATGGCCTTTGCCGCCGCTCTCATCACTCTCGACGGCCCAGCTTCGGAACATCAGGATTACGCGCGGAAGGCGATCGCCGGAGCAAGATCCGACTCGCTCCTCGCCCGCAACCTCTCCACTCATTTCATGAGTCCGCAATCAGAAACAATGGCCGAGATGATCTCCCGCACGCCGGGCACGAGGATGGCAAAGCAATGAAGGCACGCACACAGGCGACCGCTTCTGCGCGGCGATTCCCCTGCACTCTGACTTTTGGCCTCATTGCAGCAGGGCTGCTCTTCCTTCTTTCTTCTTCTCTGGACCGCGCCGCGGCCAGGCAGGTCCGGGAAAACGAGCTCACCGCACATGAATGGGGCACCTTTACCTCTATCGCCGGACCCGATGGTCAAGCCATGACGTGGCTCCCTCTTACGGGAGCCACCGACCTTCCATCCTTCGTCGAACACCTCGGCAAGGTCAATTTCAAGGGCGGTCTCCGCGGTACCATTCGCTTGGAGACTCCCGTCCTTTATTTCTATGCCCCGCGCGAGACCACCGTCTCGGTTCATGTCACCTTTTCGAAAGGGCTCATCACCGAGTGGTATCCCTACGCCTCTGTCCCAGCGCTCGATCCCCGCGGTGACTTTTTCTTCCCCGAAAAGCGCACCGAGGGCGCCATCACCTGGAGCTCGGTCCGAGTCGAGCCCGCTGGAGCCGACGATTTTCCGACCGACACGCCCGGCAATCGCTACTACGCCGCCCGTGAAACGTCTTCCGCCGCACTCTCGGTTGACTCCGCCGCCGGCGGACAGCGCGAAAAATTTCTTTTTTACCGCGGCGCGTCGGCTGTCCGGCTCCCCTTCAGCGCTACGGTTTCCGAAACCAGTCTCTTGGTCCATGATCAATTCTCCGCACCCATTCCGAACGCCATCCTCTTCGAGAAGCGCGGCACGAGCCTCGGCTATCGCATTCTCGGCCCGATCGTCGATGAGGCTTCCTTCGCCCCGCCTGTTCTCAACGACTCTCTCGACTCCCTTTTCCCGTACCTTGAAGGCCTTCTTATCTCCGAGGGCCTCTACAGCGACGAAGCTCATGCCATGCTTGAAACCTGGAAGGATTCCTGGTTCGAAGAGGGCTCGCGTATTCTATACATCGTTCCCCGGGCATTCGTGGATTCCGTTTTGCCCCTGAGCATCACTCCAGCCCCCGCCGAAGTGACTCGTGTTTTCGTAGGCCGGGTCGAACTCGTGACGCCGGCTACCCAACAAGCCGTCGAATCCGCCTTCGCCTCCGGCAGCCGGGCTGTCCTCGCCCGCTACAATCGCTTCCTCGAACCCATCCTTAACGCGATGATCGAATCCTCGTCTGATCCGGTTCGTCGGCGCCGCCTCGCCCAGTACCTGGACTCTGCTTACCTGCAGTCGCACCGTTAACCAACGTGTGTATATCTCCGTTGCGCTTACGCTATGCTTCTGTTTCTGCTGTGCGCCCGGGTGCTTTCGGAAGAAATGGCCGACAACACTGGTTTCAAGGACTGTTTAGCAGGCGATGGAACTTTCTTTCATGATGATTCTCTTGGTCGCGGACTTTGTGGACACCACCATTAAGGGTCGGGACGATCTCCGCTCGCTCGGACCGCCGTGCTATGCGCGAACAGGGGGCTCCGCAGCGGGGCCGCTTTGAAGGTCGAAATGAGCGATTCCACATGGCCTTTGCCGTCTATGGCCTGGATGCAAATCGCTGTCATTGTCAGGTCCTTCTCCGACCGTAACTTGACCCTCTCTCCCCGCCGCCCCTAAAATAGACAGTTCACCGTGACTCATTTTTTCGATCGGTTGCATTTGACCGCCGGCCCAGCGCTTACCCGCTGGGCTGCGCTGTTTGTGGCGGCGTGCGGTTCCGCGCCCTATCCTGTCTCTCGAGGTCTCCATGATTGATGGCCCGATTTCCGAAGGTCTTACGTTTGACGACGTCCTGCTTCTTCCCGGCAAGTCTTCCGTTCTCCCCACCGAAGCCGACACCACAACGCAATTCACGCGCAAACTCACCATTAACATCCCGCTCGCCTCTGCCGCGATGGACACCGTAACGGAATCCCGTCTTGCCATCGGCATTTCGCGCCAAGGTGGCATCGGCATTATTCACCGCAACAGTTCCATCGACCGCCAGGCGGAAGAAATCGATCGCGTGAAACGTTCCGAGTCCGGCATGATCGTCGATCCGGTCACGATCTCGCCTGACATCACCATCCGCCAAGCCCTCGAGATCATGACCAAGTACCGCATCTCCGGTCTTCCGGTAACGCGCGGGACGCGGCTTACCGGCATCCTGACGAATCGCGACCTGCGATTTGAGAAAAATCACGGCCAGCTCGTCGGTCAGGTCATGACCAAAGACAATCTCGTCACCGTGCCCGTCGGCACGACGCTCGATGACGCCGAGAAAATCCTCCAGAAACATCGCATCGAAAAACTGCTCGTCGTTGATCAGGATTTCAACCTCAAGGGCCTCATCACGGTAAAAGACATCCAGAAGAAACTCGAGTATCCGCGCGCGTCGAAAGACGATCACGGGCGGCTGTACGTCGGCGCTGCTGTGGGCGCAACCGGCGATTTCCTCGAGCGTGCCATCGAAATGGCGAAAGCCAAGGCCGACGTGCTTGCGATCGACACCGCTCACGGCCACAGCGAGCGCGTGTTGGAAGCCATCAAGGCCATCCGACAACGTCTACCCGAAATGCAGCTGATTGCCGGCAATGTTGCAACGTACGAAGGCGCGAAAGACCTCATTTCTCTCGGGATTGACGGGCTCAAGGTCGGCATCGGTCCTGGTTCAATCTGCACGACGCGCGTCGTTACCGGCGCGGGCGTTCCGCAGCTCACCGCAGTGATGGAGGCCGCACGCGCCGCAAGGGGTACCGGCGTGTCGATCATCGCCGATGGCGGCATCAAGTATTCCGGAGACATCACCAAGGCCATCGCCGCCGGCGCATCGGCCGTTATGATTGGCAGCCTTTTCGCGGGCACCGAAGAGTCTCCCGGCGAGACCATTCTCTACCAGGGCCGAACCTTCAAGTCCTACCGAGGTATGGGCTCGACCGGCGCCATGGAAGCCGGTTCCGCTGACCGCTACTCGCAAGAAGGCGCCGAGCGCGGCAAGTCTGTTCCGGAAGGCGTTGAAGGACGCGTACCGTACAAGGGTCCGCTCGCCGGGCTCACCGACCAACTGGTCGGCGGCTTGAGAAGCGGCATGGGCTATGTTGGCGCCCGAACGCTCAAAGAACTAACAGAAAAAGCCAGCTTCGTTCGCATTACCGCAGCGGGCCTGCGTGAAAGCCACGTCCATGATGTAGTCATTACCAAGGAAGCGCCCAACTACCGCATGGAATGATTCCTTCCATTAGGAAACGGACTTCTGCATGTCCGCCACTGAACCCTGGCGAATCACCGCCCGGGACGAAGTCCGCAACGGCGTGCCGCCCAAAAAAGTTGATCGCCGCATGGTAGCGCTATGGTGGCCGTCATCGTTGTTCTCTCGACCGATTCGCTTTCCTCGGAGCACACCAGCCGCTTCATCGGCCGGTCAAGTATTTTGTTTTCTCCGTCCCATCT
>DATFTB010000249.1:0-2537 GCA_035262325.1 Candidatus Acidiferrum sp. | reverse complement strand
CCGGCCCCGTGATCGATGGCCACGTGAAAACCACCAACTTGCCGTGGGTGATGGATGAAATCTCGCTTGCCAAAGATTTGCATCTCAAGTCGGTCCACCTGATGAATGACCTGGAGGCGGTGGCGCGGGCGGTGCCCGTTCTGCGGGCAATCGATCTCGTCACTCTCAATGAAGGGCAGCCGGTCTCGAAGGGCACGATCGCAGTCATCGCGCCGGGAACGGGATTGGGCGAATCATTTCTGACTTGGGATGGTTCGCAGTACCAGGCGCACGGCTCGGAGGGCGGCCACTCAGATTTCGCGCCAACGGACGAGCGGCAGATCCATTTGCTCGAATACCTGCTGCAGCGGTTCGATCACGTGGCGGTCGAACGGGTCTGCTCCGGAATCGGCGTTCCTAACATTTATGAATATCTTCGCGACACCGAACACATACCAGAAAGGCCTGAGGTCGCTCAATTGATCGCGTCCGCCAAGGATCACACAAAAGCAATCGTGGAGGCGGCCGGTGACCCGAACAATCCAAGCGAATTGTGCCGAGCCACCATCAAAATGTTGGTTTCGATTCTTGCAAGCGAAGCTGGCAATCTCGCGCTGAAAGTTCTAGCAACGGGTGGGGTCTATCTTGCTGGCGGGGTTGCCTTGCATGTGCTGGGCACGCTCAAGGAGCCTCAGTTCATGCAAGCCTTCGCAAAGAAGGGCCGCTTCAAGGACCTGATGGGACGCATTCCAGTTCACGTGATTACCGCCCGCGCTGCATTGGTCGGAGCCGCAAGCTTCGGGCTGGAGACCTACAAGCACAAATCTGGGGTGGCGGCATGAACAAAACTCTTCCCGTTACTTATCTGGCCAGACATGGCGAAACAGCCTGGACGATTACCGGCCAACACACAGGACGCTCCGATTTACCGCTTACCGAGCGCGGGGAGGCCAACGCACGGCGACTAGGCGAGCGTCTCAGTGGACTGACATTCGCGAAGGTATTCACCAGCCCCTTGCGGCGTGCCATGCGGACGTGCGAGTTGGCCGGCTTCGGATCTGTGGCTCAAATTGATCCCGATCTCGTCGAATGGGACTACGGCGAATACGAAGGTCGCCTGACGGTTGACATCCTTAAGGAACGCCCGGACTGGCAATTGTTCCGCGATGGCTGTCCCGGCGGCGAATTGCCACAGCAAGTCGCAGCGCGGGCTGATCGTGTAGTGAGCCGCGTGCGCCTAGTAGCCGGGGATGTTCTGGTTTTTTCCAGCGGCCATTTTCTCCGAGTGCTGGCCACACGATGGATCGGCAGCGAGGCAATGAATGGCAAATCTCTCATGCTCGGCACGGCGAGCCTCAGCGCACTAGGGTATGAACACGGCATCTCGCACCCGGCGATCCAGCTGTGGAACGACACCCATCATGTGCTCACGTCCAACGGGCAGGATGCTGCCCGGGTTCGCGTGAGCGCAAGAAATTTGCAAACAACGAGGTGACAGGATGAAAGCGACACAACTTCTTCACGACGAAGGCCAGAGCCTCTGGCTCGACAACATCACTCGCGACCTGCTGGACAGCGGCATGCTCAAACGATACATCGACGAGCTGTCCATCACTGGACTCACATCAAATCCGACGATCTTCGACCATGCGGTCAAGAACAGTGTGACGTATGACTCGGCGATCACTTCGAAGTTAAGGAAAGGCACATCGGTTGAAGCGCTCTTCTTCGAGTTGGCCCTGGAGGACCTCACCCGTGCTGCAGATCTCTTCCGACCAATTTATGAGAAGACGAACGGGGTCGACGGGTGGGTCTCGCTGGAAGTGTCCCCGCTGCTTGCCTATGATACGGCTAGCACTCTCGCTGCGGCCAAGCAGCTGTTTGCCCGCGCGAATCGTCCCAATCTGCTAATCAAAATTCCAGGCACTAAGCAGGGCCTTCCCGCGATCGAGGAAGCAATCTTTGCGGGCATTCCCATCAATGTCACGCTTTTGTTCTCACGCGAACATTATCTCGCCGCGGCCGAGGCATTCTTGCGCGGCGTTGAACGGCGCATCGATGCCGGCCTCAATCCCCTTGTAGTTTCCGTAGCATCGGTGTTTGTCAGCCGCTGGGACGCCGCTGTTGCCAGCAAGGTGCCGGAGAGCCTGCGCAATCAGCTTGGCATCGCCATCGCTAAGCGTACTTACAAGGCGGCCAGTGCCCTCCTTAGTTCGGCGCGCTGGCAGCGTGTCTATAATCTCGGCGGTCGTCCGCAACGATTGCTGTGGGCAAGCACAGGAACCAAAGATCCCAAAGCCTCCGACATTCTCTACATCAAGGCCCTGGCAGCGCCATTCACGGTGAACACTATGCCAGAGGCCACGTTGAAGGCTTTGGCTACTCACACTGAACTAGGCGAGTTGCTCCCGACTGATGGCGGAAACTGCGAAGAGGTGCTGGCTCAGTTCGCCAAGGCGGGCGTGGACGTTGATGCTTTGGCCGCGCAGCTTCAAAGCGAAGGAGCCGAATCGTTCGTTAAGTCCTGGAATGACCTGATGAGCGTGATTTCTTCCAAG
>DATFTB010000248.1:0-11936 GCA_035262325.1 Candidatus Acidiferrum sp. | reverse complement strand
CGGAACTCCGCCCCGCAACAAGCTGCCGCTCACCCAGCCTCGCAACCCTGATTCCTTAAGCTCTAGGGCTCACCATCTGAAAGGGGCTGCTGCCCCGAAGGCCGCCGGAGCCCGCAGCCGCCGTCTTTGCGCGTGGGGCTTGTACGCGGTTTGCGCCGCACCGCACACAAAAAGCGCCGGGTTCCCCGGCGCTTTGCCTCCTAACCTCACTTCTCTGCTGCCTATTTTCTCGCCTCTTTCCCCAAATAAGCCGCCAGATTCTGCGTCTGCATCGTGCGCAACTCAATGCACGCGTTCACCTGCTCCTTCCCGTTTTGCAGAATGCGCTCTGTCCCCGGCATGTTCTGCTGCGCAAAAAACCTCTGCGAATCGTCTCTCAGCTTTGCGTCGCAGAACACGCCCGACACCTGTGCCAACCCAACCGCTGTCGAAGGATCCACCTTTTTCAGAATGGCCGGGAAGTCATCTTTGAACAGCTGCCACGCGGCCGTTTGCGTTTCGTAATTCTGCAGCACGGTCCCCAGTGCAAACATGTCCTGGTTCTTCACCTGGTCGCTCAGCAACAGGTCGAACGTCTTCCTGGCCAATTCCGGTTCGGGAAAGGCGCCCAGCGCAAAAAGATAGTTGTAGTACTCCTCCGGTGTTTTTGCCGCCTTCATATGCTGCACGTACTGTTCATAGAGCGAAGCATTCCCATTCCGCGCAGCCACCACCAGGGCTTTACTCGCCAGTCCCGAATCCACCGAATCCGGCAAACTCATATACTTCTCCGCCGTCGCCCGTGCCTGTTCCACGAGCTCCGGATCCCTTCCAGCCCGCGCCAGCGCTTCAAAGATATCGGCGCGCAGCGCTTGCCGCTCCGCCGGTTCTCCCGCCACCGGGGTCGCCCCCAAGTCTTTCGCCATCGGCTTCAGGAAATTCCGGACCCATTTTTCGTAGGCTTCGCGATCCGCCGCATCCGCGATTCGATCATGAATCTGCGTAAGATGGTTAATCATCGCTTGCACGACTTCGCGCGAGCGTTCTCCCTGCATCTTCTCGAGCAGGTCCAAGTAGTCCCCTATCTTCATCCGACCTACTCGCACGAGCGCCCACGCGTCGCTCGGGATCCGCACGCGCTCTTCCGGCGAAAATGCCGTCTCCACGTCCGCGCTCATCTTAGCGAATGCTGCCGGCTCGTAGCTGCTGCGGTAATACCCCTTCCCGCTCGCGTTTGCATACACCCAGGCCGAACATCCCGGCAGTGTCACCGTGCCCGCTTTCTCCGTCAGCAGGTAATAGGTCGCCTGCTTCGTCGCCGACGGCAGCAGCTTTACCGGGATCACCCAGGTTTCGTCAAAGCCCGCCGCCATCCGTGCCGCATCCGCCACGTACCGCTCCTGTTTCAAGGTCACTTCCGTTTTGTCGCCCTGGCACGAGGTGCTCACGCTCACCAGCGGCGCACCCGCTTGCTCGGTGAAGCTCTTCATGATCTTGTCCGCCGGCTTCCCGGTCGTCTTTGTAATCTGGTTCCAGAAATCTTCCGCCGTGGCGTTTGCATACGCGTGCTTCTCCAGGTACGCATTCACGCCCTTCTGGAACTCTTCGGGCCCGACGTAAGCCTCCAGCATGCGCAACACCGACGCCGCCTTTCCATAGGCAATCCCGTCAAACAGCGCCTGGATATCGGCAGGACTCTCCGCGTTCGCCCGAATCGTCCTCACGGACGCCACCGAGTCGCTCACTAGCGCCGCCTGTGTTTCTCCAATCTCCTGCTGCGCCGCGTTCCATTCGGGTTTCCACGCCTCCAGCGGTTTCCAGGACATCCACGTGGCGAATCCCTCGTTCAGCCAGATGTCGTTCCACCATCGCATCGTCACCAGGTCGCCAAACCATTGGTGCGCCATTTCGTGCGCGATGACGCTCGCGACCAGTCGCTTCGTGTCGTACGACGCGGTCTTCGGGTCCACTAGCAGCAGCGCGTCCCGGTAGGTGATCGCACCCACGTTTTCCATCGCTCCTGCCGCAAAGTCCGGGAACACGATATGGTCCAGCTTTCCGTACGGATATTTGATCGAGTAATATTTGTTGTAGAACTTCAGGATGTTTTCCGACGCTTCCAGCGCGAACCCGGTCATTTCCGCTTTCTCGGGCAGCGAGCACACGCGTACGGGTATACCGTCCACTCCGCCCTCGCGGCACACAAAGTCCCCGACCAGCATGGCCACCAGGTAGCTCGACATCTTCGGCGACGGTGCAAACTTCACCGTGTGCTTGTTCTCTCCCGGACCCGGCGTGTCCGACACCGTCTTGCTGTTCGAGATTGCCGTGTCGCCCTTATCCACGATCAGCGTGATGCGGAACACCGCCTTGAACGCCGGCTCATCGAAGCACGGAAACGCCCGCCGTGCGTCGGTCGATTCAAACTGCGTCACCGCGTAGTTCCGGCGCGGCGATTTACTCAGATAAAAGCCTCTGAGCTTGTCATTCAGCGTGCCCGTAAATCGGATGTGGATGTCTGCCGTTCCGGCGGGCAGCTCCTTCGCCACCGTGAGTGTCGCCTGTTCCTTCGGAGCATCGAACGTGACCGTCGCCTTCTGGCTCGTGCCACCCGTGCTTATGTTCGCGTCGTCAAAACCGAGCTCCGCCGCATTCAGGGTCACCATTGTCGTGGCCTTCCCGATTTTGACATGGATCACTTCTCCGCCCGAAAACGTCGCCGTCGCGAGGTTTGGCTCAAACGTCAGGTCGTAGCTCTCCGGAACGACGGTCTCCGGCAACCGCTGTGCCGTCACGCACATACATGTCCCAAGGGCAGCCACCGCCGCCAAAAGAATCCGCTTCATGGATTCCCCTTTCTCTCTCGATTATGGATTCGCAAGTGGTTCGTAACCAGATATACGCAGTCCGGCCGAGGTTTGTTCCAGGCCGGCCCCAAAGCCGGCAGGCCTCAAACCCTTACAGTTCTATAACGATTAGACGTGTTCCACGGGAAAACGCTCGAGCGCACTTCGAGCGGCCCTGGCAGCCCGCTCCTCGCGCCGCGCGGTATGTCCCCGTCCGTGCCAAATGCATACGAACCGGGTAGTCGCGAATCTAATGAAGCATGAAAATAAGGACGGGCTTAGTCGGATTCATTGCCGTTGTGCAAGCAATACTCTGTCTAACACATCTGGTTTTGTACAAGACGTGGACGTTTTCGCCGTGGGGTGCCCGAGCCGCTGGCCCACTGTGGCTCAAGATCGGGCTTGGGATTCTGTCGGTCAGCTTTCTCGTGGCCTCCCTTCTGGCGTGGCGATCTACGGGAACGACGGTGCGGACGATTTACAAAGTGGCGGCCGTGTGGCTCGGTCTTCTCAGCTTTCTATTCATCGCGGCGGTCTTGTCCTGGTTTGCGTTCGGATTTGCCTGGCTCGCCGGACTTCCTGTGAACTTCCACACGATCGTCGAAGTGTTGTTTGGGGTTGCTGTCGCGGCCGGCATCTATGGCGTGTTTAATGCAGGCTGGACGCGGATCACGCGAACAACCATTCGCCTGGCGAACCTGCCGGAGGCGTGGCGCGGTCGCAAGGCTGCCCTTATCAGCGATGTGCATTTGGGCCACGTGCGAAACGGAAGTTTTCTGCGGCGCATCGTCGCCGACGTGCTGAAAGAAAAACCCGACGCAGTCTTTATCGCTGGCGATTTATATGACGGCACAGCGATTGATGCCAGGCGCGCCGCCGAGCCGCTCAGCCAATTGACCGCGCCACACGGTGTCTACTTCGTGGCCGGCAATCACGAACAGTTTGTCGACGATAGCAAGTATCTGCAGGCGGTCGAAGCGGCGGGTGTGCGCGTGCTGCGAAACGAAAAGGTGGAAGCCGCGGGACTGCAGATCATAGGCGTGCCCTATCTGCATGCCACCCATACAGAACATTTTGCGTCGATCCTCAAGGGCATTGGCGTTGACCGCGAGCGGGCGAGCATTTTGCTGACACACGCACCCGATCATCCGCAGGTTGCGGAAGCCGCCGGCGTATCGCTGCAGCTTTCCGGCCACACGCATGTGGGACAGTTTCCTCCGTGGAGCTGGATGGCGCGGCGTATTTATCGCCAGTTTGTCTATGGGCTCAGCCGCATCGGCAAAATGCAGGTGTTCACCTCGAGCGGAGCGGGCACCTGGGGACCGCCGCTGCGCCTCGGATCGAATCCAGAAATTGTGGTTCTGCAGTTCGAGTGAGGGGACAACACTTTTACCGGTTGACGGTGGAATCTCGAACCGAACGGCCGTCAGAGAGCCGCGACGAAGCGATCCAAACTTGACCGCGCCAACGTGTCTGAAAGGAGAAACGATGCAGAAGCGCAAACTCGGAAGAACCAATCTCGAAGTTTCGGCCGTTGGGCTCGGCTGCATGGGAATGAGCTTCGGGTACGGCCCGCCCAAAGACAAGCGGCAGATGATCTCGGTTATCCGGGCAGCGGTCGAACGCGGCGTAACGTTCTTCGACACAGCCGAAGTGTACGGCCCTTTCACCAACGAAGAGCTCGTGGGTGAGGCTCTGGCGCCGTTCCGTGAGGAAGTGGCAATTGCCACCAAGTTCGGGTTCCAACTTAATCCGACCAGCGGCAAGCAGATCGGGCTCGACAGTCGGCCGGAGCACATCAGGGAGGTCGCAGAAGCCTCGCTCAAGCGACTCAAGGTCGATGCTATCGATCTGTTCTACCAGCATCGCGTTGACCTGGACGTGCCCATCGAAGACGTGGCGGGAGCGGTGAAAAAACTGATTCAGGAAGGCAAGGTCAGGCACTTCGGCCTTTCTGAAGCGGGCGCGAAGACGATTCGGCGCGCGCACGCCGTCCAACCCGTGACCGCTGTCCAAAGCGAATACTCGCTTTGGACCAGGGGCCCCGAGAAGGAGGTACTGCCGACCCTCGAGGAACTTGGAATCGGCTTCGTTCCTTATAGTCCCCTGGGTAAGGGATTCCTCACGGGAAAAATGAACCAAGACACCAAGTTCGAAGGCTCCGACTTCCGCAACATCCTCCCTCGCTTTACGCCGGAGGCTCTGAAAGCCAATCAAACCTTGGTTGGCTTGCTTGCCAAAACCGCCGAACGGAGAAAGGCGACACTCGCTCAGATCGCGCTCGCTTGGCTGCTTGCTCAAAAGCCGTGGATCGTTCCAATCCCAGGCACCACCAAGCTGGCGCGCCTCGAGGAAAACATCGGGGCAGCAGGAGTCGAGCTTACGTCCGAGGACCTCCGTGAAATCGATGGCGCCGCCTCAAAAATCGCCGTGCAAGGAGCCCGCTACCCCGAACACATCGAGCAAATGACCGGCCGCTGAGCGATCGACTTGGCGTGGCGGGCTCGAGTGCTTGCGCCGCCCAGGAAAAAGTCTGCAAAGGCGGAAGCGCCAGCATGTTCGAAAGGTGGAGCCCCGACGAACTAGACACGGCTCAATTTGGCCGATGAGCCCGCTGCATTATCAAAACGTGCGGTGCCTCAAGGAAGCCAGAAGTCTCATGTTGTCGACGATATAGAAGGACCTTACGCCTGATTCCCGTGGTAATCGCCAGCCCTTTTGCGCATAGCGCGATCAATCAGCTGAGGGCCCTTCAGACCGTAACCCCCGCGGCCACATCGGGTCGGATGTTTTGGTTCACGCGGAAGAAATTGTCTGGATCATACTTTGCTTTTACCTGGGCCAGCCTATTGTAATTGTGACGGTACGTGGCTCGAATCCGTTCTTCGCCTTCGCCTTCCATCATGAAGTTGATATAAGCCCCGCCCGCCCCGAACGGATGCAGCGCCTTCCAATAATTTCCGGCCCACGCGGTAATCTGGTCCCTGTTCGCGGGATCGGGATCCACGCCCACAATGACCTGGCTCCAAAGTGCATCGCGGTAGCCCCAAGGCGTGTCGTCCTTTCCCACTCTGTGCGCAGCACCGTTAACCGGATACAGATGCATTGTGGAGTGCAATGTTGGCAGTTTGGAGCCGTGCGTTATGTGCAGAGCGATCGCTTCGTCAGTCAATTCTTTCACGAAGTCTGCCTTCCAATACCACTGCAATCCCGGTACATAAAGGCCGTCAAACATGCTCTGCAACATCGGATAGGGCATGGGAGCGAAGAATTCGAAGGCCGGAGGGCGGAAATCTCTGAGCGGCCCAACGAGTCTATTCGCCTCTTCGAGCGATCCGTTAAAGCACCAGACAATGGCACACATCTTTTTGAAGTGCAAAGCCTCCGGGAAGGGCGGTCCGGGCGGAACTTCAAGAAACGCAAAGAACCCGTTGATTTCTTCCGGCGCCTGTGCAATGAACCCGCGATACCACTTCATGATGTCCGCTGCCTCCGCCATTTCCCACAACATCGGGCCTGCACAGACCGTGTGAACGGGATGTGCCTGAAACAGGAACGACGTCACCACGCCGAAGTTTCCCCCGCCACCCCGGATCGCCCAGAACAGATCTGGATTTTCCCTTGCACTCGCGACGACAAATCTTCCATCCGCAAGAACCATGTCGGCAGCCAGTAGATTATCTATGGTGAGGCCGCACTTTCGCGTGAGGTGTCCCAACCCGCCGCCCAGCGTCAAGCCTCCTACGCCCGTCGTCGAGATAATTCCTGACGGGACAGCCAGGCCGAAGGCATGGGTCGCGTGGTCGACGTCGCCCCAAGTGCACCCGCCGCCGGCTCGCACGGTTTTTGCAGAAGGGTCGACATGAACGTACTTGATGTTTGAAAGATCGATGACCAGACCGTCGTCACACACGCCCAATCCGCCGGCGTTGTGTCCGCCACCTCGAATAGAAACCTTAACACCGTGTTGCCGCCCGAAATGAATCGCTGTCATCACATCGGCTACGTCTGCGCACCTGGCAATCAGAGCCGGTTTGCGGCTGATCATGGCGTTATACACTTTGCGTGCGTCTTCATAGCCTTCATCCGCCGGTTCGATCAATGCACCCCGGAGCTGAGTTCGGAATTTAATGACGGCTTGCTGATCCATGACATCCTCCGTGTGTTCCGGACCGAGCGAGTCCGGCAGGGACGCCGCGATAAATGGCGGCGACCCATTTAGTAACAAATGGCTGACCCGATGCGCAAGCATGGCGCGTTGATTCTGGCTGCGGCTGCGCCGCGCCACGCTCGCGCATCGGAGTCCGGCAAAGTTATGGCCGTGCCTCGTACACGATATTGAAGGCTGTCTCTGTGGCGCGGCGGAAACGGCTGAACCCGGCTGCGGTGACGACGTCGCGAATGCGCGTCTCGCCTGCTTGCGCACCCAGGCACATCCCGACTTCCTGAGACCGCGAGCAGGGGGTGCACAGGAGCGTTGAAAAGGAGTAGAAGACCCGGCCGACAGGATTCAGATTGTCCTTCAGCTGGTCATTCGCGAAGGGCTCGACAATCATCCACGTGCCGTCCTTCGCCAGAGATTTCCGGACGTGCGTTGCCGCGCCAGTCGGGTCGCCCATGTCATGCAGGCAATCAAAGACAGCCACGAAATCATAGTCTCTGCCCGGAAATTCCTTTGCCTTGGCCACCTCAAATGTAACTCGGTCGGCAATGCCGTCGCGCTTTGCGTACTCCCGGGCCGCTTCAATGGACTTGTCGTGGTAGTCGAAGCCGAAGAATCGGGCCTTCGGGAAGGCTTTCGCCAGCAATAAGGTCGAAGCCCCTTTACCGCAACCGACGTCCGCGACTCGCGCCCCGGCCTCAAGTTTGGCCTTGACATCCTGCAAGGCGGGAATCCATGTGCTTACAAGATTGGCGGCATAGCCTGGACGAAAGAACTTCTCGCAGCCATGAAAGACGCCCTCCTGGTGTTCGTGCCAGCCCATTCCCTTGCCGCTGCGGAATGATTCGGTGATCCGTGGAACGGCGGCGAGCGAAGCCAGCGCTAGTTCGAACGCCCCAGGCAAATACGCAGGACTGTCTTCGTTGGCCAGCGTAAAGGCTTGCTCGGTGCTGAGGCTGAACTTGCCTGTTTTCTCGTCATAGGTGATGTAGCCGCCGGCCGCTTGGGAAGCCAGCCATTCGCGCAAATAGCGCTCATCGGTCTGCGTCTTAAGGGCCAACTCCGACGAACCCATCGGCCGCGCCGCAAGTGCCTTATACAGCCCCAGCTTTTCGCCGATGACCACCATGCCGGCGTGAACCGAAGCCCCGAGGTCGTTCACAAACTGCCCGATAAAGGCATTCAGTTTATTCATATCAAGCGTTGCAGCCTGTGGTGCTGTGCTCATCTTTTCACCTTCGCTCCCTTTCCGGTGCTCGTCTCCCCGTGATTCGGCGCTTCCTCGGCAGCAGCGGCTTTGCTAGAATTCGCGCTACAGAGTGCTTCGCCTGCACTGTGGAGTCCTAAGCCCTTATCACCAGGTCAAGGCTAGCAACGCTAAGGGCCGGAAGTAACGAAAGAACGCCAAAGAAAATCCGAAAATTGCGGACACGCAAGCTCAACCTTGCGAGCCGGAGCCAGCTTGGAAGCAGCGCCACAAACCTATCAATTCGACGAATTTACGCTGGATGTCCAACGCGGGTGTGTGCTCAAGGGCGGAAAGGAGATCAAGCTTCGACCCAAGGTTTATGAAACCTTGAAATATCTGGTCGAGAACCAGGGACGGCTCATCGGAAAAGAAGAATTGATGCAAGCGGTGTGGCCGGACGCATTCGTCACGGACGACTCACTGGTGCAATGCACGGTGGAGTTGCGGCGGGCACTGGGGGATCACGCGCAAAAGTTGCTAAAAACCGTGCCTCGACGCGGATATCTGTTTGGGGCACCCGTCGCCAAGAGCTCCTCGAAGGATGTCGAGCCTGAGGCTTCCGATGTGTTCTCCGCGCCTGGCGGGGACGCCCCGCCCGCGAAGATGCCGAGAAAGCGCAGTGATCTGCCGGTCGCACGCACTTCGCTGATCGGTCGCGAGCGGGATGTGGCCGAAGGCACGGAGTTGCTGCTGCGGCCCGACGTTCGGCTGCTGACCCTGACCGGCCCCGGAGGCGCTGGAAAAACGCGTCTGGCGGTGGCGATCACCCTGGCGGCCGCTGGCCGGTTCCCGGCGGGCGTCCGGTTTGTCGGGCTGGCCTCGATCAGCAATCCCGCTCTGGTCGAGACCGCCCTTTCAGAAGCGCTGGACATCCAGCGGGTCAGCAACCGCACCCTGCCCGAGCAGATAGCAGAGCAGCTCCGAGATTTCGGCCCCTTCCTGCTGGTTCTGGACAACTTCGAGCAGGTTCTTTCCGCGGCCAAAGTTGCCGCAGAGATTTTGGAGGCCTGTCCAGCGCTCAAGATCCTGGTCACCAGCCGGGCCTGCCTGCGCATTTACGGTGAGCAGGAATTTCCGGTGACGCCGCTCGCCCAGAATTCTGCCGTGGAATTGTTTGTGCAACGCGCCGCCGCCGTCTGGCCCGCTTATGCGCTCACCGAGGAAAACGGCGCTGCAATCCGGGAAATCTGTTCGCGACTCGATGGACTGCCCCTTGCAATTGAGCTCGCTGCGGCACGAACCAAGGTGCTTTCGCCACGGGAAATCCTCGATCGCCTACAAAGCCGCCTCCATTTGCTGACGGGCGGTGCGCTGGACCTGCCTGAACGGCAGCAAACGCTGCGCAAGACCATCGACTGGAGTCATGGACTGTTGAATGAGGCCGAAAAGAGATTGTTTCGGCGTTTATCGGTTTTTGTCGGCGGCTGCACCTTGGAGGCCGCGGAAGCCGTATGCAATACAAACCGCGATCTCGGCGTTGAACTGTTCGAGGGACTGTCCTCTCTGGTGGATAAGAATCTCGTTCAGCGTGTCGACCGCGCCGAGGCGGAGACACGCTTCGCCATGCTCCAAACGATCCGCGAGTACGCCTTCGAATGTCTTTGCGCTGCTGGCGAACTGAACGTAGCGCGTCGGGCGCACTCGGCGTACTCCCTGGTCCTGGCCGAGGAGGGAAATCCTGAATTGAGTCCGAGAGAGCGCGACCGTTGGTTGGCACAATGCGACGCTGAGATTGATAATCTTCGCTACGCGCTCGATTTCCTCTTTGAGACCCACGATCTCGACTGGGGGCTCCGTCTCTCGATTGCTCTCTTTCGATTCTGGGACATGCGGGAGCACCTAACGGAGGGCCGCGCCCGACTGGAAACGATACTGCGCCTGGCGGGCAACTCGCACCCAAGAGAGCGCGCCAAGGTGCTGCATTTTCTCGGCGCTCTAGTGACCACGCAAATGGATCTTCCGGCCGCCCAGCATTTCTTGGAACTCGAGTTCGCCCTCTATCAGGAACTCGGTGATCAGTGGGGAATCGCCACCTCCCTGAATGCCCTCGCCATCACCCAGCGACATCGCGGTGACTACTCCTCCGCCGAAAGCAATTTTGAGCGCAGTCTCGTCTGCTGCCGTCTCCTGGGCGACCGCTCGGGCGTCGCGCGCTGCCTTCATAACCTCGGCAATGTGCTCAAGGTTCGCGGTGACTATCCCCGGGCCCGCCTGGCCCTCGGTGAGGCCACTGAAATCTTTGAGGAGCTCGGTGATCAGAGCGGCGCCGCTTGGTCCATCAATCAGCAGGGGGACCTAGCTCGCGAACAGGGAGACCTAAGCGCCGCCCGACAGTTGTATCAGCGGGCACTTTCAGCCTTCCGGAAGACCGCTGACCGGTGGGGTTCCGCGCGCTCTCTCACCGACTTGGGCTACATCGACTGTGAGCAAGGAAACTATTCGACCGCACACGCCGCATACCGTGAGGCCATCGCGATCTTTGCGGATCTCGGGCACCGGCGTGGCGTGGCCCGCGCATTGGAAGGATTCGCCTGTCTGGCCCTAGCCCGGGGATATGCCGCGCGCGCGCTCCGGTTGGCCGCCGCTGCAGCGCATCTACGCAAGCTGATTAGCACGCCGCTGCCGCAAGATGAACAGCTAAAACTGGAGCAGCGGCTGGTGCCCGCCTGGGAATCGTTGACGGGTCCGGAGGGGAATGCGGTCTGGGCAGAAGGTTCGGCAATGGACCTCGAAAAAGCGGTCCAATATTCTCTCGAGGAGCCGGAATCCCTTACTTCAGCAGCGCGGGATCAATGAGCCGGCGAACAGCGGCAACCCGATCAGCGGGAATACCCACTCTGCGGGCATGTTCCCGGATACTGTTCTCATCTGGCGCAAGATAAACGCAGTAAACCTTGTCCTCCGTCACATAGCTGTGGAGCCACTGGATCTGCGGCCCCATTTCCGTCAATGCTTGCAAAGAGCGAAGGGATATTTCACGGATCTGAGTTTCTGTTAGAGCTCCGGCACTGGGTATTTCACGCTCGATCACGAACTGGGGCATGGCGGAAGTCTAGCACTAACACAACTGAGTTCCAAAGGTCCCGAGCGGCTCGAGCCCAACAAAGATCGGTCTGAACCGTCGAGAAAACGTTTCCGAGCGCAAATCTGATAAAACGCACCGTGGGTTGCGCGGTCGACAGTTGTCAGGGGATTTTTCGTCTTTCGAGTTGGGTGCACCCGCGCAACCGCCGGCCGCGGCTCTTCTTAAAAAATGTGCGCGTTCACCTGCTCCCCCAACCAACAATTGACAACATTTTTGCTTGACCCACCTTTTTGCTGGGTTGTACATCACCCGCACACTCGCCACTACCGACGAGTTCAGCAAGACATGGCGGCGACCCCCGAGCGGCTCCAGGTGCGCAGTCTGTCGCTCCGACACCTCGCCGCCATTGCTTCCGGAGAACGCCCTGGCCCGACCTCTTTCGAGCCGGCACCTCTCCTACCGTTCCGCCCTACAACGCCTGGACCACCAGCGGGCAAACGATCGCGCCGCTCTTTTGGATCCGGAAAAGCGAGCTCCGGCACCCGCATGCGGCCCTACCGGAGAACCCCCGGCCCTCGCGCCCCGCCTGCTCCTGGCCGACGCAGCAGTTGCATCGAAAATGTACGCTCCAATCCAAGACCCCGAGGCTGCCACCGACGCGAGGGACGAGCGGGC
>DATFTB010000247.1:0-19193 GCA_035262325.1 Candidatus Acidiferrum sp. | reverse complement strand
GCCTTCTGCACATACATTTCTGATTCTGAATCCAGCTCCGAGGTCGCTTCGTCGAGAATCAGAATCGGCGAATCCTTCAAAATGGCGCGCGCGATTGCGACTCGCTGCCGCTGCCCTCCGCTTAGGCGCGTGCCGCGCTCTCCAATCACTGTGTCGTATCCCTGCGGCAGCTCCATGATGAAATCGTGTGCCAGCGCCGTTTGCGCTGCCTCGATCACTCGCCCCCGCGGTACCCCGCCCATCCCGTAGCAAATGTTGTTCAAAACGGTATCGTGGAACAGGATGTTTTCCTGGGTCACCATCGCAATCTGGGCTCGCAGCGACCGCAGCGTCACTTCCCGAATGTCCAAGCCATCAATCTGGATGCTCCCGCCTGTCAGTTCGTAGAACCGCGGAATCAGGTTCACGAGGGTTGTCTTCCCGGCCCCGCTCGTACCCACCAGCGCGACCACTTCCCCCTTGCGTGCCTTGAACCAGATATTCTGCAAAACCAGCGCGCTTAGCGGATCGTAAGCGAATGTCACGTTTTCGAACGCGATCTCGCGAGCGAGCCGGCCGAGCGTCTTGCCACCAGCCTGCTCAATCGCTTCTTCCTCCCGGTCCAGATAGGCGAACACTTGCTGGCTGGCGCCCTGAGCCGCCTGGAACTGCTGATACACGTACCCCATGCGCTTCAGCGGCATATAGGCGTTGAACATGGCATAGAGAAACGCGAAGAAGCCTCCGGTGGTAATCTCGCCGCGCTGAATTTGATTGCGCGCGTAAAACAGCAGCAGGGGAATCACGATTCCACCGACGAGGTCCATCAGCGGTGAAGTAATGACCGCCGCGCGCACCCAGCGCATGTTTTCCCGCAATAACCGCCGCGCCACCTCGTGGAATTTTCGAACCTCAAAGTCCTCCATTCCGAACGCTTTCACCACCCGGTTTCCGCTGACGGTCTCTTCCACGATCTGGCTCAAGTCGCTCAGGCGCGTCTGGCTTTTCTCAGCCGAGAGCCGGATTTTCCTCCCGAGCCGGTTCACCGGCAGGATTACGACGGGCAGCAGCACGGTCGTAGCTAGCGCCAGTTTCCAGTTAAGAATGAGCATCGCGGCAACGAACGCCAGGAAGGTAAAGCTCTTCATGAACAGGTCGGCCAGGTATTCGCTCATCGCGAACCGCGTGCGGTCGACGTCGTTGATTGCCACCGAAATCACGCGGCCCGTCGGGTTGTGTTGAAAAAAACCCATCGGCTGGCGGATCACCTTTTCAAAAAACGCGTTTCGCAGGTCCCGGATGGCGGCCAGACCCGCATACTGGATCTGCGTTATCCCGATGTACTCCGCTATCGCCTTACTCACGTACAAAATCAGCAGCGTGATGGAAAAAATTGTCCAGACGTTGTGAATGCTCGACGGAAAGAACCGATTCAGGTAGATTACCCGCCCATTCCAGGGCAGCGTGACCAGCGGCAAGTTGTAGGAGAATTTCTCGGGGTGCAGCACGAAGTCGACCGCCGGCCGCACCATGAACGCGATCGTTCCTTCCGCCGCGGCCACGAATGCGACCAGGATGATCCCCAGCACCAGCCGCGCGCCATACGGCCTCACGTAGCCGAGCAGCCGTCTCAGTTGTGGTGAAAAAAGAGAACCCACTCCCCGCTCCCGGAAAGACTCTCGAACACCCCTCTTGGTACGCTATTCGGCTGCAGCGCAGTGTGTCAAGTTTTCGCCCCCCTCAAGCCGCTCTCCGGACTAAGCCTTACTTATCGATGTCGCGATGCACGACCCGCGTGGCAAATCTTTTTCTCCCGAGTGCCTTCTCCAGCCATTCCGCCATCATCACCGACCGGTGTTTTCCTCCGGTGCAGCCGAATGCAATCGTCAAGTAGCTCTTCCCTTCCTCCACGTAGTGGGGTATCAGGAAGGCCAGCAGGCCCTGGATCCGTCTCAGAAACTCCCCCGTCTGTGGAAAGGACTGGATGTACCGCCGTACCTTCGGATCTTTCCCCGTAAACCGCCGCAGTTTCGGCACAAAATGCGGATTGGGCAAAAACCGCACATCAAACACCAGGTCGGCATCGGTCGGCACGCCGAACTTGTAGCCGAAGCTTACCAACGACACGAGCAGCGGCGCGGCGCTCTCGCTCTTGAACCTGGCATTGATGAAATGCCGCAGTTCGTGCACATTGAACTGCGAGGTATCGATCACCACGTCGGCGAGCTTGCGGATTGGCTCGAGCAACGCGCGCTCGTGATTCAGGCTCTCGCGCACAGAAAAATCCTTGCCCAGGGGGTGGGGCCGCCGCGTTTCGCTGTACCGCCGCAGGAGCGCGTCTTCGTGCGCCTCGATGAATACCAGGATGATCGGGTGTTCACGCCGCAGGTGCTTCAACAGACCTGGTAGCTTTTCCAGTTGCAGGCCCTCGCGCGCATCCACGAGCAGCGCCGCCCGCGAAAAGTCGCTTTCTCCGGCCGCATGCAACTCCGCAAAAATCGGGATCAGTTCCACCGGGAGGTTGTCCACGCAGTAGTAGCCCATGTCCTCAAACGCTTTGAGGACCGTGCTCTTCCCCGATCCCGAGAGACCGGTCAGAACGACCAGTTGTCGTCCCTTAGTTCTGTTTCTTGTGTTGCGTGAATGGCGGGCTTGGCGCTTCACGGTTCTGACTGGCTTAGCTCTTCACTCGGCGCTGGTGTGTGCTGGGGATCCTCATGTCTTCCCGGTATTTCGCCACCGTCCGCCGTGTTACCTGGATTCCGTTTTCTTCGAGCTTCTTCGCAATCTGCTCGTCGGTCAGCGGCTTCGTGGCGTCTTCCTCATCGATCATCTTCTTCACCAGCCGCTTCAGGGTCAGCAGCGACATCCCGCCACCTTCCGGCCCGTTCACCGCTTCGCTGAAGAAGGACCGCAGTTCGATGACTCCTTGCGGCGTGTGCGCGTACTTGCTCGCCACCGCCCGGCTCACCGTCGACGGGTGCACGCCCACCTCTTCCGCCACTTCCTTGATCATCATCGGTTTTAGCGCGTCCGGCCCATGGTCCAGAAATTCCCCCTGGCGCGCAATAATCGACTGGCAGACCCGCAGGATGGTGTGTTTCCTCTGCTCGATGTTCTTCATTAACTGGATGGCGGCCGTGAAGCGCTCTTTCACGTAATTCCGCACATCCTTATCAGCCGCGTCCCGCGTCAGCAGGCGTCGGTAGGTCGGGCTCAACCGCAGCTGCGGCATATCGTCTTCGTTCAGGAACACCTGCCATTGGTCATCGACTTTCCGGAAATACACATCCGGCTCGACCAGCCTCGGTTCCGTCTTGTTGTATCTCAGTCCCGGACGTGGATCGAGCTTCTTGATCGTTTCGATGGCGTGCTTCACGATATCCAGCGGCCGGTTCAGCGCCCGTGCGATTTCCTTCAACTGATTCGCCTGCACCTGTTTCAGGTGGTCAGAGACAATCTGCTGCGCCAGCGTGTTCTGGGGATCAAACGCTTTCAGCTGCAGCAGCAGGCATTCCCGCAGGTCCCGCGCGCCCACTCCGATCGGATCGAAATCCTGCACCACGGCCAGCGCGTCGTCCAGATCATCCTGCGAATACTTCCCTTCCTGCGCCAACTCTTCCGTCGACGCCGTCAGGTATCCATTTTCGTCGAGGTTGCCAATGATGTTCTCGACGATCTCCCTCACCGCATCCGAGCAAATCGTCACGCTCAATTGCCACGTGAGGTGATCGGTCAACCCCGCCGGAGACGACAGGAACTTTTCGAATGACGGCCGTTCCGAAATTTCCCGCTCCTGGGACTGGCCGCCGTCTCCCCCGGTGTCCAGATACTGATTGAAGAAGGTCCCCACATCAAACTCGTCAAACGGATTGCTGGCCTCCTTTTCCGGCACTTTTTCCGTTTCGTTTTTCAGAAAAGTCTCGTCGCTGTAGTTGTCCGTTACGGTCGGTTCTTCGGAAAGCTCTTCAAGGACGGGATTGGCAATCATCTCCTGGTTGATCATCTCGCGCAGTTCCAGCCGGTTCAGCGCCAAAACACTGACCATCTGCACGAGGCCGGGCGTCAGAATCTGCTTCTGCGCCACCTTCAGGTTCAGTTTGAGCCCCTGCCAAGCCATCAGTCTGTTTCTCAGCCCCTAGAATAAACCTAATTGAGACGAAAGTTATCCCCAAGGTAGACCCGCCGTACCTCCGGGTCGTTGCTCAAATCCTGGGGTGTGCCCCTCTTCATGATTTTCCCATGATTCACGATGTACGCGCGGTCTGTCACCGATAGCGTTTCACGGACATTATGATCGGTGATCAAAACGCCGATACCTGATCGGCTCAGTTCGCGAATCAAATCCTGCAAATCCTTCACCGTCAACGGATCAATCCCGGAAAAAGGCTCGTCCAGCAAAATAAAGGACGGCTCGAGCGTCAGCGAACGCGCTATCTCAAGCCGCCTGCGTTCTCCGCCAGATAGCATGTAGGCCTTGCTATGGCGCACCATCTCGAGGCCCATCTGCGCCAGCAACTCCTCGAGCCTGTCCCGTTGTTGCTCCGGCGTCAACGGGAGGGTTTCTAGTACTGCCAGAAGATTTTCTTCGCTGGTAAGCTGACGGAAGACCGAGGGTTCCTGGGGCAGATAGCTGATCCCGTTCCGCGCGCGCAGATACATCGGCAGGTCGGTGATTTCCTCGCCGTTCAGCAGCACCCGTCCCGAGTCCGGACGCGCCAGGCCCACGATCATATAGAAAGTGGTGGTCTTGCCCGCGCCATTCGGACCGAGCAATCCCACAACCTCACCCTGGCCGATTTCCAGTTCTACGTTATCGACTACCTTGCGTCCCCGGTAGGATTTGCTGAGATCGATGCCTTGGAGTGTGGGCATTCCGCTTCACGACGGACCGCGGGGCAGTCCCATTATCTCTGCACCCGGTGCTTGGTCAGCGTTCGCGTTCCATTTCCCGAGTCGACGATGATCGTATCACTCGCGATATTGAAGGTCAATTCGCGCCCCGTCGTTGTGCCTTCGGTTGCATCGTAAAGCGTCGGCGTTCCTCCGCTCAGCACGAATTTCTGGTCCTCGGCCACGTACACGCCGCGCTCGGCCGTTCCTCGCCGTTCTCCCTGTTCCACCATCACTCCACCCGTTCCGACGGCCCGGGTGAGCTGCAACGTGCGTTCGCCACCCTGTTTCTCATTGGCCTCTCGGATGAAGTACAGGTCCAGCACCGGCGCGCGCATGCGCTGGTCGGCGGACTCGACCATGACCTCCTTTTCCAGGTGCGCGCGGTTCTCCAGATCCCAGAACGTCAGCGTTCCGGACGAAAAATGACAAATCGACGGCTGCTTCGTCTTCGCGTCTCCTTGTCCCTGTTGCGGAAAGACTCCCCGCACGTTTCCCCTGGCGTTCAATACTCGGGCGTCTCGCAGCAGTTCGATCGAATCCGCTTCCATTACGGACGGCCCTTGCCACAACCGCGCATGGCCCGTGTACAACGCTCTCCCGCTCTTCGAATTGCCGCGCATGTGCTCGGCCGAGATGTTTGATGGTGCCTGGCTCAGTTGCACTGTGCTGGTGTTCTCGGAAAAATCTGTCGTACGCACCTTGCCTTCCGCCTCAATATCCCCGGTTGCCTGGTGGAATGTGATTTTCGTCGCGTGCGTCTCGCTTCCTTCATCCCGCACCATGGCTTGTCCGGTCAGGACGGACGTCTCGGAGGCCTTAACGAATACGGCCTGCTCCGCGTCCGCGTTTTTCTCGCCTTCCTTCAGATGCACCTTCCCATGCAGCGTGATCTGGCTCCACTCCCCGGCTGCGCCCAGCTGCGCATCTCCCGTCGAAGCTGTGGCCGTCTCGAGCGGCCTTCCCTTCAGCTCGCGTTGGGTCTCGACGCCGCCGGTCGCCACAAGCTGCTGCGCCTTTTTCGTCGGCGCAAAATCCAAAGCCAACTTGTCGGCCGTCATCTTGGATCTTGCACCGGCCGTATCGGTCCACTCCATCGTTCCCCGGCTCAATGTCTCTGCGTGCTGAATGCGGCTGGGCTCGTCCGGTTTCCCGCCGGCGAAACTCAACTGCAAAGCGTCGGTCACCAAGTGGCGCTCAATCCCCTTTTGCGGGTCGCGCCCATCCACCTTCACGTTGCCTCGCAGTGTCACCAGTTTCGCCTGGTTCACCTGCGGCCACATCTCCAGCTCTCCCGTATCTGACCGGACTTCCCCATTCGCCGAGGTTCCGTGGACGTTGTTGGCCGCTTCAATGGTGCGAATCCATCCCGCCGGAGTCAGATTTGCCGTCAGCTTCGCTGCCTGCAGCTTCGACGGCCCCTTGGCCCCTTGCGCCGTCACCTCTGGCAGCTCACCGAGAGTTCCCGGCACCGCGATCACCGTCTGGGCCCGGTTTTGTGCATCCAGCAGCAGATCCAATTCTCCCGCCTTCAATTCCTGTTCGCTTGTTGTCGCTCGTGCCGGACCCAGCAAGACAATCTTTTTCGCCAGCTTTTCCATTTCGAGGCTGCTTCCCTGAAGGACTACCTCCTTTTTCGTTCCGGGCTTGCTCCCCCTCGCGTTCCCGGCTTCCTCCGTGGGTTGAATTGTGATGCGCACGTCCCTCACAAGCCTCAATTGGCCTTCTTCGGAAGAATAAACCGCGCCCACACCCTCGCCGTCTCCGTTCACAAACGAAAATCTCACCGGTTGCACCGTTTGTGCCCGGCCGGTGGCCTTCTCGAAGGTCACGCCGGTCGTTTCCACATGGATGACATTCGGGACCGCGCGCGGGTCCTTCGCCTCGCGTGCCGCATCCGCCGCGCTCTCGAGATCGATTACGACCTTACCGTCGCACTGGATGCCTCCGTCAGCCTTCGCGTAGCGGCAACTCTGCGTATGAATCACGTCGTTGCGGTCACCCGCCTTCCCGAACACCGTGATTTTCACGTCCTCGAGCAGGCTGATGTCCTGCCCCCTCAAATCCGTCGATTTGGAGGCTTGTACGGTGAAGACGGTTCGATTGCCATCGCCCCTCGAAAAGGTCAGCGAGATCGAGCGCTTCTCTTCGTTCTGCGCCAGCGGGGGAGGCGCATGGCGCTTCTCAACGATGGCCACATAGCGTCGGTGTAGGTAAATCCCCCCCGTGATCCCGGCAAGCGTCAGCGCCAGAATCGCGGACCCCCTTGCATAGCGCGCCGCTTCACTCCTCTTCATGTTTCCAGTTAATCAGAATTTCCCCGACCCGTACAGCCTCGATCCCGTATGGTGGCATCCTGTGCCGGCCAGAGCCCCTTCTGGTCGGGTCAGCCCTCATCTGTCACGCGCCTCCTTGCGTGCCGACCAACCCGGTGTACAATTGCGCCTGCTTTTTTGCTGTCAAAGCGGAATTTCGCGCGGGATCTTCCCTCTTGCTTTTGACAGCCACGCTGAAGCAACCCACGCTGTGCTGTTGTTCGGGAGGACTGGCAATGGATCCTCGCAACAAGATCGTCTTGTCGGGCTGGAGCACTATCCTGGTCGCCCTGCTGCTACCGTTTGCCTCCCTTGCCGTGCCCCAGAAGCCTCCGCAAGGCAAGGACCAGGCGACGGCCGCGCCAGCCGACGCCAAGAAAGACCAACCGCTCCCGCTAAAGCCCTCGCGCAACATCGAATTCACTACCGACCAGGGCACATGGCTCTCGGTCGACGTGTCTCCGGACGGCAAGACCATCCTCTTCGAGCTACTCGGCGATCTCTACACCGTCCCGTTCAGCGGCGGCGAAGCCCACAGGCTCACAAGTGGAATGGCCTTCAACAGCCAGCCTCGCTATTCGCCCGACGGCAAGAAGATCGCCTTCATCAGCGACCGCGGCGGCTCCGAGAACGTCTGCATCGCCGACGTTGACGGCTCCAATCCCAAACAACTCAGTCTGGACGAAGAGAGCGAATTCGCCTCGCCTGCCTGGACACCCGACGGCAACTTTGTCATCGCCGCGCGCTTCACGCAATTTCCCATCGGCGCCTCAGAACTCTGGATGTATCACATCAAGGGCGGAGCCGGCGTGCAAATCACCAAGTCGCACACCAAGGCCGACACCAGTCCACGTCGATGGGTCAACACGATGGGCGCCTCGCCCTCGAAAGACGGCCGCTATCTTTATTACGCTTCCCGCCAACACCCGAACGGTTTTTACAACTTGACCTTCCCCGTTTCGCAAATCACCCGCCGCGATCTCATAACCGGCGATGAAGACACCGTCACCGATGCTCCCGGCAGCGCCATGCGCCCGGAAATTTCTCCTGACGGCAACCTGCTCGTCTACGCCACCCGCGTCGAGAGCGAAACCGGATTGCGCATCCGCGACCTCAAGAATGGTGAAGAACACTGGCTGAAATATCCGGTGCAGCGCGACGACCAGGAATCCCTTTTCACCCGCGACTTTCTGCCCAACTATGCTTTTACGCCCGACGGCAAGGAGGTTGTCGCCGCTTGGGGCGGGAAAATCCATCGCGTCTCGGTCGCCACGAGCGACGATCAAGAGATTCCCTTCGCCGCGAAGGTCTCGCGCGAGCTTGGTCCCGATCTCAACCTCGCCATGCGCGTCGACCAGGGCCCGGTCAAGTTGCGCCTGATCCAGCAACCCGTCGAATCACCGGATGGCAGGCGGCTGGTCTTCTCCGCACTCACTCATCTTTACATGATGGATATTCCCGGCGGCACGCCCCACCGCCTGACCGCCTCGGCCGCTCGCGAATTTATGCCCGCGTGGTCGCCCGACGGCCAGTGGATCGCCTACGTCACCTGGGCGCAGGAAGGCGGACAGATCTGGAAGACCCGCGCCGACGGCAGCGGCAGCCCCCAGCAACTTACTCGCGTTCCCGGGTACTATCGCGACGTCAATTTCTCTCCTGACGGCAAGCGCATCGTTGCCGTCCGCGCGCCCCGCCAGGGCCGCGTCGAACAATTCGACGAGTGGGACAGCGTTCCAGTCAATCTCGATTTGATCTGGCTGCCTTCCGACGGTGGCGACGCCAACCTCATTCTTCCTGCCCGCGGCGCGGCCCATCCCCATTTCGGCCCTGAGCCAGAACGCGTCTACGTCTATTCGGAAAACGGCCTGATGTCGCTCCGCTACGACGGCACGGACCGCCGCACGATCGTGAAGGTGGTCGGCAAGGTCTGGTTTCCGCAACCCGACAAGCCCGACGGTGCACCGGCCGATGACGTCCGCATCAGCCCCGACGGCAAGTGGGCCCTCGCCCAAGTCAGCAACCAGGTGTACCTGCTTGCGGTCCCGCGCATGGGCGGCGAGGCGGTCACCGTAGATGTCTCCAAGTCCCCGGTTCCCCTGCGCAAGATCACCGAGGTCGGCGGCGACTACATGGGTTTTGCCGATGGCGGAAAAACCGTGACCTGGGCCGAGGGTTCCACCTTCTTCCGCTTGCCTCTCGATCAGGTCGAGTTTGAACCTCCCAAGACTCCGGAAGAGGAATCAGGCAGAAAGCCAGGACCCGCTCCGTCGAAGTTCGCAGCGAAAGGCTCTGCGCCCGAAGACGCGGCAAAAAGTGTGGACAAGAAAAAGCCTCCAAAGCTGAAGCCCGAAGTGATCGGTGTCAGTCTCGAGTTCCCGCGCCACACCCCCTCCGGTCAGGCTGTTCTGCGCGGCGCGCGTGTCATCACCATGCACGGCGATGAAGTACTTGAAGACGCCGACATCCTCATCAAAGACAACCGCATCGTTGCCGTCGGCAAGCGTGACAGTAGCCCAGTTCCCGCCGGCGCCAAGGTCATCGACGTTTCGGGAAAGACAATCGTTCCTGGCTTCATCGACATCCACCCGCATTGGACGGAAATCCGTCGCGGCGTGCTCGATCTCGAAAACTGGAGCTTCCTCGCCAACCTCGCCTACGGCGTTACCGCTGGGCGCGATCCGCAAACCGCCACCAACGACATGTTCGCCTACCAGGATCTAATTGACGCTGGCGCCATCATCGGCCCGCGGCCCTACTCCACCGGTCCCGGCGTGTTTCCCGACACCGACTTTCGCTCGCTCGACGACGCTGACGACGTCGTTCGCCGCTACCGGGAGTTCTACCGCACCAGCTACCTGAAGTCCTACCTCGTGGGCAATCGCAAACAACGCCAGTGGATGGTCATGGCCTGCAAGAAAGATGGCGTGATGCCCACAACCGAGGGCGGCCTCGACATGAAGCTCGATTTGACCCACGCGATCGACGGCTTCAGCGGCAATGAACACAGCCTGCCCATCACGCCGCTCTTCGACGATGTCGTCCAATTTTGGTCCCGTTCCGGTATCTTCTACACGCCAACGCTGATCGTGGCCTACGGCGGCCCCTGGGCGGAAAACTACTTCTACGAAACCACTGAAGTGCACGACGATCCCAAGGTTCGCCGTTTCATTCCCCACAATATTGTCGACGACCACACGCGCCGCCGCTCCATCTGGACGCGCAAGGACGAACTCGCTTTCCCGCGCCTCGCTGCTCAGGATGCAAAACTGATCAAAGCCGGCGGCCATGTGTGCATCGGCAGCCACGGCCAGTTCCAGGGTCTCGGCTATCACTGGGAGATGTGGGCGCTCGCCTCCGGCGGGGCCTCAAACATGGAGGTCCTTCGCTCGGCGACGATTCAAGGCGCCGAAGCCCTGGGATTCGCCCAGGATCTCGGCTCCATCGAGCCCGGCAAACTCGCCGACCTTGTGGTCCTCAATCAGAATCCGCTCGACGACATTCGCAACACCAACACGATCGAATACGTAATGAAAAACGGCGAGCTCTTCCAAGGCAACACCCTCGATGAAATCTACCCGGAACAGAAACCTCTTCCGCCCCTATGGTGGTGGAACGAGAAGCCGTGAGACCTTTTGAGGGCGACAAAAATCAGTTTGCAGGGCAAGTCTCTGGACTTCGAACGTCCTACAACTCCCTTCTCATCCCGCCGCTTCGCCGGTCGCCACTGGCAGTATGCCAATATTCGCTGCAGCGACGCTGTCACGGTTCTTATTCTTCACCAGATACATGGCCTCGTCCGCCAGGTGCAGCAGCCCCTCTTTCGTCTTCGAATCCATTGGGTAGGCCGCCAGTCCGATGCTCGGCGTGATGCGGATGTTCAAGCCTTCTTTGGAGAGCCACACCGTCTCGCGAATCAGCCGGTGCAACCTCTGCGCCACATTAATCGCGTTTTCCTTCGAAGTCTGCGGCAGCAGAATCACGAATTCGTCTCCGCCGTACCGGAAGGCGAAATCGATCAATCGGCAGTTGCCCTTCAGCGCGTCGCCCATTTCTGACAGCAACCGCGAGCCGACCAGGTGGCCGTGCGTGTCGTTCACCTGCTTGAAGTGGTCCAGGTCGATAAACACAATTGAAAACTCGTAGTTGTATCGCTGCGAACGGTAAATCTCCGTGTCCAGAATGAAACCCATATGGCGCGCGTTATACAGCGACGTGCAGTCGTCTTTGATCGTCAACTCGTGAATTCTCTTCACGTGCCGCGCGTTTTCGAGCGCGATCGCCGCGAAATCGGAGAGCGCCTCGAGCAGTTTCAAATCCCTCGGGTCGAACCCTTCCGGACCCACGCAATTGATCAGCTCGATCACTCCGAGACAAGTGTCACGAAAGCGCACCGGTACGGCCACGATCGACCGCGTTTCCATTTTCGTCTTCTCGTCGACCTTCCCGAAAAACCGCGTGTCCTTCGAGGTATCCGGCACGATCACCACTTCGCCGTGCTGCGCCACCCAGCCCGCGATGCCCTGGCCCAGCTTGATACGTACATCCTTCAACGCCTGGGAAGCCTTGCCTACGGCCAGTTCGAAATACAGCTCCTGCTTGCCTTCGTCCAGCAGCAGCAGCGACCAGTTGTCCGGCCTCAGAAATTCGTCAATCTTCTCCATAATCGTCCGCAGCACTTGGTCCAGCTGCAGCGACGACGTCAGCGCCTTCCCCAATTCCTGGAAGACCGCCACTTCCCCCGCTTCACGGTGCTCGACGGGCACGCCCGGATTCCTCCGGCGTTCGACATTCGGAAACGGTTTAATTTCCTCGAGGCTCACGTTTACGCGTGTCTCCGCTTGCTCCAGACACTCCCAGCCGCTCTGTCCTGGCCGCGCCGGAGTTTCGACACCTCTGCTTTGCCGATCTTGGTCAGTATAGGCGTCCGGGAAAATCCCATGCAACCTGCCAATGGTACAGGCGTTGCCATCTTGCCATCCTGTCCGCTGGTTTGGCGCCCATCTTGAGCTTGACTTTCCGGCCGCCACCACCGAGCGCAGGGATCTTTGATCCCTGTTTTGACCGCTTGGATGGTCTTGCCGTTGGCCACCGAGGGCCCTCCCCCAAAACCGCCGCTTTCACAACCTCCGTGTTTGTCTGGAGTTGCCTGGCTGTTACACTCGTCTTTTAGGTACCGGCATGGCCAAGGGAAATTTCGGAGAACGTCTCAAGCGTGAACGCGAGCTTCGCGAGGTCTCGCTAGAAGAAATCACGACTGCCACCCGCATCGGACCGCACTTCCTCGAAGCCCTCGAAAACGAAGAGTGGTCGAAGCTCCCCGGTGGCGTTTTCAACCGCGGCTTCGTTCGTTCCATCGCTCGTTACCTCGGCCTCGACGAAGAGGCTTTCCTCGCCGAATACGACGTTGCTTATGGCGAGCAGGTTCCGCCGCGCCAGGAGCCACCTGCAACACGCATTCCCGCTCCCCCCCGCTGGGTACCTGTGGCGCTTGGAGTGGCCCTCCTCGTTCTCCTCGTCGCTTTGGTGATCGGCGGCATCTACGGCTTGAGGTACCTGGCCGCCCGCCGTACGCGAAAGGCGGCCATGGCCCCGACGGCGACCGCGCTTCCCTATTCCGACAATCAGTCCTCGAGCGCTTCGATGGGACCTCCAAGCTCTCCCTCGTCTCTTTCGGGCGGACACGGCCCGGCCACGCCCGCGCTCGACCTTCTTGTTTCCCCCAGTGCCCCGACGCATCTCCGCATCGTCGCCGATGGGAATCTTCTCTTCGATGCCATCATTCATCCCGGCGAAAACCGCCATTTCGCGGCCAGCGACGAATTCGAAGTCACCGTGGCCGACTCCGGAGCGGTGTTGCTGGAATTGAACGGTCAGGCGATGCCGCCGCTCGGCTTACCCGGCTCCTCCGGTACAATAAGGTTGAGTGGTCAGGATTTGAAGCAGGGTTCCCTTGGAGACTCTAAGCCCCGAAGTAATCGATGATCTGCGGCATGGCCGCGCGCCGCGCGAGCGCAAGCTTGCGGTTTGTTCCACGGGCTCTCATCTCTCGCCCGTAGACCGGCTCGAAATTCTCGTTGTCCTTCTCCACGACCAGGACGAAATGATCGCCTCGCGCGCTCAGGAAGCCCTCTTCATGGACTCCCCGGACATCTTTGTCCAGGCGATCATGCGCGAGAATCCGCTGCAGGCGCTCTTTGTCTACGCCGGAAGGAATTTTGCCTCGAATTCAGCGATTGCCGACGCCATGATCGCCAACCGAAATTGCGCTGCCGAAAACCTCGTGCCTCTTGTTCCACACCTCTCCGCGGCGCAGGTACACACTCTGGTCACCGAGCTTGACCGCGTCTCGGCTTGCCCCGCGCTTCTGACCGCCCTGGAGCGCTCGCCCCATCTCACGGCCGACCACAAGAGCACACTTCACGAACTTCACAGCTCAGGGACTCCTGGCAACGACCCCCATTTTGCCGAAGCCGCCGTCGAAGCCGAGCCCGATGCCCACAAGCGCAGGACCCTCCTTCAACAGATCGCCCAGATGACCGTCTCTCAGCGCGTTCAGTTCGCCATGAAAGGCGGCTCCGACGCTCGTCGCACTCTCATTCGCGATGCGAACAAAGTCGTGCAGCGCGCCGTCCTGCAATCCCCGCGTCTCACCGACCAGGAAGTCGAATCCTTCGCCGCGATGGCCAATCTCACGGACGAAATTCTTCGTCTCATCGCCGGAAATCGAGTCTTCCGGAAAAACTACGTCGTGGTCCGCAATCTCTTGAATAATGCAAAGACGCCGCTGGACGTCTCTCTGCACATGCTTCCTCTCCTCAATGCCGTCGATCTAAAAAAACTAGCCATGAACAAGAACGTTCCCGACACTCTGCGCACCACCGCCGCCAAACTCATGCGCACCCGCGCCGAGCAGAAAAAATAATCCCGCCGCATCCGCGCAGGCCCTGCTGGCCGCAGGCAGGCTTCCGCCCCGAGGTTTTGCAACGTCTGCACGAGACTGTCATCCCGCAGCAAAGTGAGGGAAGCCAGACTTCCGGTTACCGGTTCGGGGCGTAAAGCCCGTCCTCGAGGTCGGGGATATGGGCCGTTTTCAGTCCGTTTCACGCGCCTTCCCGCCTCCAGACCCTAAGCCCCCTCGCAGCTGCACTTCTTCGCTGCCGCCGATGTTTCCCCGCTCTCGGCCATACGCGTCGTCTCGAGCAGAACGAGGCAATCCCTCTTTCTGCGCTAAAATACCAACGAAGTTCTTCCGCGGAGGCTCTCGCTATGCCTACTCGCTCGAGTGCCGCTGTTTTCCTCTCTCTCCTCGCTCTTTTTCCACTCGCTCACGCGCAAAATACCCCCGATCCATGGAGCGTCTCCCAAACCGTTAAACCCGGCGATCTGCTGAAGGAACTCTCCGATCCAAAGAAAGCTCCGACGGTTGTTTTTGTCGGTTTCCAGCGTCTCTACACCGCGGGACACATCAAGGGCGCTCAGTATCACGGTTCGGGCGGCAGTGCGGAGGGCCTCGCCCAAATAAAATCGTGGGCCCAATCTCAGCCGCGTTCTACGAATCTAATCATCTATTGCGGATGCTGCCCCATGGAGCGGTGCCCCAACATTCGCCCGGCGTTCGCGGCTCTCCGCGACCTCGGCTTCACGAAACTGCGCGTTCTGGACCTTCCAACCAGCTTTGAAGTCGATTGGGCCGACAAAGGTTTACCTTACGACAAGGGACAATAACGCCAATGGTCCGCTACCGTTTCGTTCCTCCGTTTGCTCGTTATCAGTGACGCGGCCTCCCGACCCTGCTATTCTCATCTTTTTTAATCCGTACCCGGAGCGCTTCGAATGCCGAAAGGCCTCATCACTTTTCTGCTGCTCGCCGCCATCGCCACCGCATCCGCTCAGCAATCCCTCGCCCTGCACTTCGACGGCGGTTCCTGGTGGTCGCATGTCAAATTTCTTGCCGACGACTCCCTCGAAGGGCGCGACACCGGCAGTGAAGGTCTGCGCAAAGCCGAGGCCTATGCCGTCGAGCAACTCGAGAAGGCAGGCTGCGAGCCCGCCGGAACTCACGGGTTTTACCAGTCCATCCACTTCCGCCAGTATCAAATCGACGAATCCAAGTCTTCCCTCGAGCTTATCTATGGGACCCAGTCAAAACATCTCTCCTTCTCGGGCGACGCCTACTTCAGCCCCCGCTTGACTCACGCCTCGGCCGCGGTTTCCGCTCCCCTTGTCTTTGTCGGCTACGGCCTTCAAATCCCTGAAAAAAGCCTCGACGAACTCGCGGGGCTCGACCTGAACGGCAAAATTGCCGTCTACCTCGCTGGTTCTCCCGCCGACATTCCGAGCGCGCTCGCGGCGCATTACCAGACCATCGGGGAACGCTGGAGAGCGTTTCGCGAAGCGGGTGCTGTCGGCTTGATCACCATCCCCAATCCCGCTTCCATGGACGTCCCATGGTCCCGCATTTCTGCCAACCACAACCAGCCGGCCATGGACCTTGCCGACCCCGAATTCAATGAGACTCAGGGACTCGATGTCGGGATCGTTTTCAATCCGGCTGCCGCCGAACCCCTCTTCGCCGGCTCCGGCCACACCTTTGCGGATCTGGCCGCTCTCGCCAAAGATCGCAAGCCGCTTCCCCATTTCGGCCTTGAAACTTCCCTCCAGGCCGCCGCTTCGGTTGCGTCGAAGAACGTCACCTCCGACAACGTCATCGCCAAGCTGCCCGGCAACGATCCTTCTCTCAAAAATGAATTCGTTGTACTCTCCGCTCACGTCGATCACGTCGGCATCGGCGCTCCCATCAACGGCGACCGCATCTACAACGGAGCAATGGACAATGCCTCGGGCTCCGCGGTCGTTCTCGACATGGCAGCGGACCTCAAGGCGCATCCGCAAGCTCTCAAGCGATCGGTGCTCTTCGTTCTTTTCACCGCTGAAGAAAAAGGCCTGCTTGGTGCCAAGTATTTCAACGCGCATCCCACGGTTCCGCACAACTCCATGGTCGCGGACATCAACATCGATATGTTTCTGCCCATCGCACCGCTCAAAGTCCTTCGCATTCAGGGCCTCGCGGATTCCGACCTGGGCGACCGCGCCGCCTCCGTTGCAAAATCCCTCGGAGTGAAGGCCGTGCCCGATCCGGAACCGCTCCGCAATCTTTTCATCCGCAGCGATCAATACTACTTTATCCGCCACGGGATTCCCTCCGTCATCATGGACGTTTTCTACGCGCCGGGGTCGCCCGAACAAAAATCCTTCAAAGACTGGCTCACCGAGCGCTATCACGCGCCGTCAGACGACACCAGCCAACCCGTCGACCTCAAGGCCGCCGCTCTGTACGAAGAAATCATCCGGCGCCTCCTTATCGGCACGGCCGACGATTCCGCGGCCCCCCAATGGAAGCCTGACTCGTTCTTCCGTCGCTACACCGATAAGTAGCTGGTTATCCTGTGTTTCGTGGTCGCGGTTTCCGCCCTAGCCATCTTCCGAGCTGGAGGCA
Organism: Candidatus Acidiferrum sp.; assembly: GCA_035262325.1. GTDB lineage: Bacteria > Acidobacteriota > Terriglobia > Acidiferrales > UBA7541 > Acidiferrum. Next base: position 2,510 of record DATFTB010000247.1, on the reverse strand, counting down.
TTCCTTTTAGCGCGGTTTGCCGCCCGGGCCCCGGCTTTTCTCTTCCCCTTTGTAGGGCACGACGGGAGGCGGCCGCGCCAGGGCTTCGTCTAAGATGTGAATTATGATGCCGTCTCAGCCGACCATCGCCCACCGCCAGCAAACCCTCCTTCGAAAGCATCCGGTTGCCGCCTATTTCGTCCTTACATTTGCAATCTCTTGGAGCGGCGCCCTCGTACTGGCCGCGCCGGTTCTCGTTCGCCACGAATCCCTCCCCAAGCTGACAGGTATTCTGATGTTCCCGGTCATGCTTCTCGGTCCAAGCATCACCGGCATCGTTCTCGCGGGATTCACCGCGGGCCGGGCCGGTCTGGCGGAGCTGACACGCCAGCTAACAACTTGGCGCTTTGCGCCACGCTGGTATGCTGCGCTTCTGATTCCTCCACTCCTGATCCTGACGGTTCTCTCCTGCCTGGCCGCATTCGCAAACCCCGCCTACGCCCCCAATCGGTTCTTCATGGGGCTCTTTTTCGGTGTCCCGGCCGGATTGCTCGAGGAGATCGGTTGGATGGGTTACGCCTTCCCGAGGATGCGCTCGGAAGCCAATTCGTTCGCGCCCGCCGTGCTATTGGGCTTGCTGTGGAGCACCTGGCACCTCCCGGTGGTGGATTTCCTCGGAGCCGCCACACCGCACGGCCGTTCGTGGCTTTCTTTTTTCCTCGCCTTCACCGCGGCGATGACCGCCATCCGAGTACTGATATGCTGGGTTAATGCGAACACACGGAGCGTCCTGTCCGCGCAACTGCTGCATATCAGCTCGACGAGTTCACTGGTCGTCTTGAGTCCCCCGCGCGTGAATCCCGCGCAAGAGGTGACCTGGTACTTGCTCTACGCTCTAACCTTGTGGCTTGTCGTGGCAATCGTTCTCGGAATCTACACCAAAGCATTGGCGCGCCCAGCAACCTGATTGTCGCGGCCTTCAATTCCCCGTCGGAATGATCCCTTTGTTTTCCACCATCAGGACCACCGTCCGCTCTGTCGCTCGTGTCCTGTGGACGACTCTCTTCGGCACCACGAACCCTTGCCTGGGGCTGAGCGCCACGGTCTTCTCCTCCAGGTCGATTAGCAGCTGTCCCTCGACGACATAGAAAAATTCGTCATCCTGGTCATGCTTGTGCCAGTGGTATTCCCCATCAAATACGCCCAAGCGCACCACCGACTCGTTCACCTGGCACAGCGTCTGGTTGTACCACTTGAACTCGCACTGATCCGCGAGTTTCTTCTCTTCGACAATTTCGAGCGGCTGGTAGTAAATGTTCATGCGGGTTTCGTACGGATACGGCTCTGTTTCACTCATCTTTGCGCCTCACCCAGACCCTCGCTGCCGCAATTATCCCATGAGCTCGAACGGGCGGGCAGCTGCAAAACGGTCAAAAAACTGCATTCGTTCCATGTAGAATTGTCGGCGGCTCGCAGTCCGGCCAAGGGCCGCCGGTCGGTGAGACGACAGCATGGATATCGAGCAACTGCGCAAAATCTGCCTGGCCTTCCCGGGCGCCTCCGAGCAAATCCAGTGGGGCGACGACCTCCTTTTCAAGGTCGGCGGCAAGATGTTTGCCATCACTCCGCTCATCCCCGCACCGGTCTATCTCTCCTTCAAAGTCACACCAGAAAATTTCGCGGAACTCACCGAGCGCCCCGGCATCATCCCAGCCCCTTATCTTGCCCGCGCGAAGTGGGTCGCCCTAGAATCGCGCGACGCCCTTGCTCCCTCGGAGCTCGCGCCTCTGCTTCGCGCTTCCTACGACCTCGTCGTCGCCAAGCTACCTCGCAAGGCTCGCGAATCCCTTGCTGTCTCCAAGCTTGATACTGCTTCAGCGGGAAAGCGTACGCGCAGAGCTCCTTCCAAAAGAACTTTGCGAAGCGAGAAGCCACGCCGCTAACGAAAACTTGGGGCCTTCTCCGGCTGCACTCCTTTCGAGCCTGTGAACTATTGTCATGCCCAGGGCCCCCGGCTCAATTCGAGCGCGATTCTGCGCGCTGTCCCGCCGTACAGTAGCTCCATTGCCGCCACGGTGCCTTTTTTGTGCGCCTTCTCTCACTGCCGCGGGCACACTTGTTCGAGCTATTTTGTCGGGAATTTGCCCCTCTCCGAGGCAGGGGCGCGCGTATCTCGAGTCGCAGCGCGCTCAGGCAGTTGTTGCTTTAGAACCACCCGCCGGGCGGCGCATTGGCCGCGCTCCAGGCGCCGGAAACGTCATCTTCCAGAAGTTCGTATCCGGATTGACAAACTCGAGCCCAACGAACAGCTTCCCATCGCGTTCGCGCCTCACATGCGCCACCCGCGTCTCGGTCGACCGGCTGGTGTTTTCGTTCACCACCACCAGCGACTGCCCGGGCACCACTACCTCATCCATGATCAGCAGGGCTCCTTGCTGATTCACGGCGCGCGTCATCGCTCGCACGCAGAACTTTTCGCCCTGTTCATTCTGCCCATGCACAACTACCGGCAAAGACAAGGCAACGCGCAG
>DATFTB010000246.1:0-53157 GCA_035262325.1 Candidatus Acidiferrum sp. | reverse complement strand
TCCCGGCCTCTGCGAAGTGCGGATCCTCGAAGGCGAGCATTACGGAAAAACGGCGCTGGTTCCTAAAAAAGCGCTGCGCGCGAACCCGAAGCAAGCGAAGTAGGCGCTGGCCCGAACCCCTCCCGCCAAAAGATATTTTCTATCGGCCACAATCGAAAAAATTGGCCCTCTTTCCCGACGACCGCAGGTTCCCGGCAGAAGACTCGCAACTCGAGCCGAGCTTTGTCCGAGTCCGGGCCGGAACCTGAGGCCTTTGGGAACCAAGCGAAGCTTGTGACTCGCGCTCGAGGGGTGCTGTCCTTCGCCCATCCTCGTCGGGGAGACCCGGAACGACACCTCCTTCGGGCCTGCTTCCTATAATGTCGTGATCAATCGATGTCCGGAACAGAGAAGGGCTATTTCGGAGAACTCTGGGCGGAGGTGGTCTTCTCATTCCCGCCGAGTTTCAGAATCAGGACCTGGCCGGTGGAGTGGAACGAACCGCCCGTAGCGGTCTTGGCTTCCTTCAGGGGATTCTGGGGGAGAAAGTGTGAAACTTCGCTGACGAGGCCTGTGCTGCAAAGGGTTTTTTCGACGTACTCGCGCTCGAGGTCGATGTCAGGATCGATCTTGTGGGTCACGCCGTTGTTGCGCTGATCCTTTTCGAAGCCGATATCGTGCGTGGCGGCACCGACCCAAAGCATCTGGCCATTCACCGTGAATGGTGCCTTCCAGACCCGCAGGTGATTGCGAGAAGCGACGACTTTGATGGGCTCGGCGTGCGCCCAACCGTAGTCCTGCGGACGACCAAACAGGTACAGCGGGCTCATCGGCATGGTCAGGTACGATTCCTTGGAAAAGCTGGCGATAGCGCCTTCGAGAATGGTCGCTTGGACGTTGGCATCGACCTTAACCCAGCCGGCGGTGGTGAACACCTTCTTCATGGCGTTTTCGTCGCCGAGAATCAGAAAGTTGACCATGTCGCCGGGATTACCATCTTTGTCGCTGATACGGCGCGGGATTTTGGCGAACAAGGTATTGTCGATGCCGGGGATCGAGGGAACCTGGCGCAGGGTCACGACCGGGGCGCTGCTGTCGGCAGCGTAGATTTCCACCTTGACTGTATAGGAGCCGTCGCCCGTGTCTGATGTGTCCTGATTGATCCCGATGGAAAGTTTTCCAGCGATGGGAGAGACCACGTCTTTGTGCGCCCCGAGCAGAAAAGGCTGCGCGATGTCCGGGTCGCCAATCTTTCCGATCAGGGCGCCCCGCCCGGCGGCATTAAAAGGAAGGATGCGGATCAAGTCCTTGAAGTTCCGCGTCAGGCCTTCGGGCCCCGCTTCTGACTTGGCGTCGGCGTATTGAAGTTTGCCCTCGGCGGTAACCACGATATGCTGCCCCGGTTCGAGCGTGATGCCGGTATCGGTCCAGACTTTCGCGCCTTCGAGCGTGAAATCCTTGGAGAGCATTTTTTTGGTCGAAGGAGCGGATTGCGCCGAGTTCGCAGCGGTGCGAGGTGTCGGGAGCGCAAGCACGAGGAAAGCCAGGAAAAGGACGCCAGGAAAGAATTTCTGAAAGGAAGTCATACATTCGAGTCCTTACTGGGCGGCAACTCTAATTGGTAGCAAAAGGGGAGAAGAGAGGCAAGTCCGAGGGGAGCAGAGAAGGAGCGAACGCAGGACAACGATTCGTGCACATAGCCTCATCCACTCTTAGATGCCAGTCTGCGCCTTCGGGAAGCGCCTCTTTGCTGACGATTCCTTGACTGATCTGCGATCGAACGGTACATTGGCAGAAGGCCTTGGCAGTGTGATTCGTCAATGTCCGTATCCGCCAGCGATACCGCCATCCACGCCTCATAAGCCGGCCGGGACGTGCGAACTTTTGCAGGGAAGTACCGCACCGCGCAACAAGAGAATGATGTGGAAGCATAGCTGGAAAACACGTGTGATTTTGTTTCTGCTGGGGCTGCACGCGGGCACCGCCGTGGCGCAAAAGGTCGCGCCGCGCCCGCGTCCGCAAGCCGCTCCGGCAACGAACGCCACGATCGACGGCAGCGAAGCAATGTTCGCGACGATGTGCGCGCTGTATGCTTCGGGCTATGAAGGCGACGTAAGCCCGGACAATTGGACCGCGTTTCGCACACGGATCCGAGAGGTGGCGCGAAAGCAACAAGGTCCGGCGGTGGACGCGGTGCGAGAGTTCATGAAGGGGCACCAGTTCCGCGATCCGGGGGCAATGCTCTCGCGATTTGTGTGGTTCGGTCTGGTGTCGGGCCCGGCGCCTAAATTCCAGCCCGTGATGCGGCGCGATGAGCTGCCGCCGGAAGTGCTGGACCTCGAAGGCTTCAGCGAAATCCTTTCGAACTACTACAGCGAGCAGAAGATTGGAGCGCTGTGGAGGGAAGTTCAGCCGGTCTATATGCGGGAGATCGAACGACTGCACGATGCCGTGTCGCAAGTTCTGTTCGTCGCCACCACGTATTTGCGGGAAGTGCCCGACCTCGCGGAGCCGCGAACCTTCAGCATCATCGTGGAGCCGCTGGTCGGGCGCATTACGAACGTAAGGAATTTCGGCGACCACTATACGATTGTGCTGAGCGGAAGCGAAGAAATTCCCCTGGATGTGGTGAGACACGCCTATCTGCATTTCCTGCTGGACCCGCTGCCCCTCATGTATTCCCATGTTGTGGTCGTCAAGCGGCCGCTGTTCGAACTAGCGGCGAAAGCGCCGAAGCTCGCGCCGGACCTGAGGGACGACTTTGTCTCGTGGTTCGCCGAATGCACGGTGAGGTCGGTTGACCTAAAGCTGAGGCGGCTGTCACCGAGCGAGCGTGAACTGGCGCTGAAGACGGACGATGCCGACGGTTATGTGCTGGTGCGTCCATTGTTCAACGGGCTGACAGGGTTTGCGAATGCCGACCCGCCCATGAAGCAGTATTTTCCGGACATGGTGCGGGGCATCGACCTGAAAGCGGAACAGACGCGGGTGGCAGCAATTCAGTTTTCCCCGGCGGAGGCGGTGCCCGCCGGAAAAGAGCTGAGCCGCGAAGCCGTATCGCGCAGCCGCGTCAATGCCGTAGCGACGGTGCCGGATGATCAGGACGCGATTGCGGCGTTGACCGAAGGAGAGCGCCGGATTGCGGAACGCAATCCGCGGGCGGCGGAGGTCTCGTTCAAAACCGTGCTGGCGAAGTATCCCGACCAGACCCGCGCGTGGTACGGAATGGGACTTGTGGCGCTGCTTGACCACGACGGCGAGAAAGCCAAGGAGGTGTTCGGGAGACTGACCACGGGAGACCACGCGGCCGTGGGAGATCCGCTGGTGATGGCCTGGTCGCATGTCTATCTGGCGAGAATTTACGAGGATGAAGGGCAGTTGGACCGGGCAAAGACGGAGTACCAGGCGGTGTTGTCCGTCGAGGGCGCGCCAAGCAAAGCTCAGCAGGCCGCGCAAAAGGGGCTAGGCGATTTGGATCTGAGGAAGCCGACGGAGCGGCCGTAAAGAAAAAGAAAAGGAGTGAAGAACATGGGACAGGAAAGAAACGAAATTAGCCGCGTGCTGCTTGTGGCATTGGCGCTTTTGACGGCCACGGGGGCATTCGCGCAATCGCAGGGAACGCAACCGCAACAGCAACCTCCGCAAGGACAGGCGCCCGCAGCGGGGCAAAAGCCCGCAGCGCCGCAGCCTGCGCCGCTGACGTTGGACTCGGCTGCGCCACCCGTAAGCGCCGAGGAAGATGCCGCGATGAAAGCCTTCCGGGATGTTCCGGTGAGCGAGGTTGAGAAGAAGGAGCAGGCGGGCGAGGATTTCGTCAAGAAGTACCCGCAGAGCCGCTACGCTGCGGAAGTGTATGGTTGGCTGGTGAAAGGGTATTTGAATACCGGACAAGTGGACAAAATGGAAGAGGCTGGGGACAAGGAACTCGCGCTTGCGCCGGATGACGCGCAAACCTTGGCGATTCTCGGCTCCACCTTGCCGCGTGCCATGAACGCGAATACGCCGGACCCGGAAAAGCGGCTGGCCAAGGCCGAAGAGTACTGCCGGAAAGCCCTGGACTTGATGCCGGCGCTGGCCAAGCCCGCCAATGTGAGCGACGAGAATTTTCAAAAGGCAAAGAATCAAGCCTCGGCGCTAGCGTACAGCGGTCTGGGGCTGGTGGCGTTTCGGAGAGGGAAATTCGCCGATGCGATCCCGCAGTTTGAGCAAGCGGTGAAAACCGATCCGACGCCGGATCCTGTGAACTACTATCTTTTAGGCATCTCCAACCAGAAGGCGTCGCACTTTGACGACGCGGTCGCGGCATTCACAAAATGCGCGGCGATTCCTGGGGGGTTGCAAGCCACCTGCAAGGGCAACATCGATGAGGCCAAGAAACTTGCCGCGACGCAATTGAGCGCGCCGAAGTAAACTGCCCGCGACCACGACGCGCCGGGAGAAGAAAATGACCCGCGGGGAAGATCGGCAATTGGAGGAGCGGCTCGGCCATCAGTTCGGCGACCCGAGCTTGCTGGACCGAGCGTTGACGCACAGCTCGGCGGTGCCGGAACTTCGCGCGGCCCGGGGAGAGGATATAGCGTTCGCGGGCTCGGCGGTGCAGGACAACGAGCGGCTGGAATTCCTGGGAGACGCAGTGCTCGAACTGCTGACGAGCGAATACCTGCTCGCAAACTTTCCGGAATGGACCGAAGGCCAGCTTTCGAAGAGCCGCGCACGCATCGTGAATGCTCATTCACTGGAAATTGCTGCGCGTGGACTTGGCCTCGGTGAATACCTGCGGCTCGGACGCGGCGAGGAAAAAACCGGCGGGCGCGATAAGCCCGCCCTGCTGGCGGACGCTTTTGAAGCGGTGGTCGCTGCAATATATCTGGATGGCGGCCTGGAACCGGCTCGAAAGCTGCTGCACATGACGGTTTTCCAGCAGGCCCTCGAAGACGGAGAGCGGATCGCAGAATCGGACCGCAAGAGCGCCCTGCAGGAATTCTTGCAAGGAAGGGGCGGGCAACTTGCCGAGTATCGGCTGGCGGGAGAGAGCGGCCCGGACCATCAGAAGACTTTTCTGGTGGAGGTATGGGTGAGGGGCGAGCGGATGGCCAGCGCGGAAGGCAGCACCAAAAAGGAAGCGGAACAAAAGGCTGCGAGGAGCGCGCTCGAAAGATTGCTGCAAGCCGAGGCACGCGACAGCGAAGAGGTGGGTCCGAATGCCGGATGAGACGCTTTCGGGGGAAAACGCGATTCCGGTCGACCAGGCAGAGCCTGAGGCAGCGCCTAGCGAGACACCCGTGGAAACCGGCCGGGAAGCCGCCGAAGAAACCCGCTCGAACCCAACCACGCTCTCGGAGTACCTGGAATCGCTGCTCGTAACCGTGATCCTGGCGCTGTTTGGAACCAGCTTCGTCGTGCAGGCGTTTAAGATCCCTTCTCAATCGATGGAAAAGACTCTGCTGGTGGGCGATCACCTGTTGGTGAACAAATTCGTTTTCGGCGGGCGTGGCGCTTGGTACGACAAATACCTACCCTATCGGCCGCTGGAGCGGGGCGACATCATCGTTTTCAAGTTTCCTTATCAGGACCATCCGCACTTTGTGAAGCGCGTGATTGGATTGCCGGGCGACCACTTGAAAGTGGTCGATCAGCAGGTGTATGTAAACGGAAAGTCGTTGAGCGAGCCCTACGTGGAACATGATCCGGCTTCGGGCTACGACCCTTTGAATTATTCTTTCCCTCCCACGGGGAATCAATTGTTTGTTTCACTGGTGCAGCCGGAGTGGGCAAGTGAAATCCGCAAGTATATTCAAGGGGATGAGCTCGTTGTGCCGCCGGGCAAATACTTTGCGATGGGAGACAACCGGGATCACAGCCTGGACAGTCGCTACTGGGGGTTCGTGGATCGCGAAGCGATCATGGGCCGACCATTTCTAATCTACTGGTCGATCGAAGCGAGCAGCAGCGACTATGGGGAAGCGTCGTTTGGGCAGAGGATTGTCGGAATTTTCGACACGCTGTTGCATCTTCCCGCGCGGACTCGCTGGAGCCGTATGCTCCGCACAGTCCACTGAGCGGCGAAGCAGGAAATTGGAAAATCGAAAATGGAAAATCAGCCGACAAGCGAAGGCGGCTCGAGACATCGGCTCGCGGGTTGCACTCCGCCTCACGCGCTGCGCTGCGGCCGACCTAAAAGGTCGGTGCCGACAAAAGGCTCGCGTTGGTCGGGATTGCCAAGCACTCATGTCGCGGCCTGCCAGTGGTTAGGCACGACAAGGTGGCGACCCACCAAGCTACACAGGGCGCCCCTACCCTTTTGCGGGTCGGTCTGAGACACTCCCTGCTAAAATGAGTCGCTTCCGGAAATACGGAAAAGTCGCTGTGGTGGTGGTCGCGCTGCTCGCCGTCTCGCAAGCCGCCGTCGCATTGCTTCTGAAAACCGGTCGAATGCGCGGGTATCTGGTGGCTCACCTGGAAACTTCCTTCGGCAGGCCGGTCCAGGTCGGGCAGTTTTCCATGCGGATTTTGCCCATTCCCGAGCTGAACGCAGAAGGCGTGACCATCGGAGAAGATCCGGCGTTTGGCCACGAATATTTTCTGCGCGCCGAGCGTATGACCGCGAGGTTCCGCTGGTTGGGACTGCTCGAGGGCCACTTCGAATTCGGAACGATGTCGCTGACGAGGCCCAGTTTGATCCTGGTCCGGACGGCGGAGGGCAGGTGGAATCTGGAGCGGTGGCTCCCCCCGGCAAAGCCGAGCGGGGCGTTCGCTGCCGCGGTGGCCGGTCCGCAGTTGCCCTCGGAGTCGACTCACCATCTGCAAAAGATTGAATTCGACGATGGGAGGATCAATTTCAAGCAGGGTGACGAAAAGAAAGCGTTCGCTTTCACGAATGTTTCGGGCAACGTCGAGCAGGTTTCGCCAGGGCGTTGGGAACTGCGGCTCGAAGCGCAGCCCTGGCGGAGCGGTGCCTTGCTACAATCGACTGGCACGCTATACGTGCGCGGAGATGTTGCGGGGACGTCGGCGCGCTTCGAACCGGCAGAGATTCAACTGCACTGGGACCGGGGGTCGCTCGCCGATTTATTTCGTCTGGTGACTGGAAATGATCCCGGCGTGCGCGGGACGTTTGCGCTCGATGGAAAAGCGAGCGTGGGAAAAGCCAATGCTGGAACCGAGAGCGGCGCCGGCCGATGGCGGTTCGAGTTGCGGGCGCGGGCGACCCAGGTACATCGCTGGGACTTAACGGAGCGAGCCGACAATCCGCGATTGAATGTGAATCTGAAGGGATTCTGGGACCTCGGCGCCGGCGAAGCGCATGCCGAAGAATTACGCATTGAGGGGCCTCGTTCCAACATTCAAGGAGCGGCCCTGCTAAAAACGGCCGGACCTCCGGAATGGCAGGCCAAGCTGGGGTCCGCAGCGGTGCAGGCGGAGGATTTGCTGGCGTGGTACCGCGCCTTCCATCCGGGTGTCACCGAAGAAGCAGCGGTCGAGGGGCTGGTGGCGGGTAGCGCGACCCTGCGGGGGTGGCCGTTGCGGTGGGAAGAATGTGCATTGAGAAGCGAGGGAGCCACAGTTCGAGTTCCGGGACTGAACGTCGCCTTGCGCGTCGAGCCGTTCCACAGCTTCATGCGCAGTGGGAAATTTGTTCTGGAGAACGTTCGGATGCAGTTGGAAGGGAAGCGCACGGGACGGGTGGGCAACGAGAAGGCAGACAAAACTGGCGGCAAGACCAGGCCCTTCGCAAACCCGGACGATACGGTCGAGGCTGCTTTAACGGAGGATTCCGCCCTCGCACAGGGCGAACTGCGGCTGAATCTGCGGCTCACCGACGTGGCGCCCGTTTTCAAGCTGGCCTCTTCCTTCGGACGTACGCTGAACCGCGGATGGGAATACACGGGAAGCGCCGGCGGACCGGTAAGCTGGAGCTGGAACCGGCTCACGCGCGAAATGCATCGTGGCGGATCGATTGATCTGACGAAGGGGCAATTGCAGGTGGCGGGTTTGAATCAGCCGCTGATGCTCGAAGACGTGCGTCTAAATTGGAGCGACAGCCGGCGGAGTGCCACGATCGGCGGCCTTGAGGCATTCGACGCTGCGTGGACCGGCGTCATCGAAGAACTGCCTCAGGAAGGAGCGGGGGGTGAGAAGCACTGGAAGTTTCGCCTGCACGCAGACCACGTGGATGCTGCGGAATTAGACCGCTGGTTCGGACCACGCGGGCGCCCGAACTGGGTCGAGCGGCTGCTGACGTCGTTCCTCGGGGGGCAGAACACCGAGGCAAAGGCCAGCGACCTGGTGCGCCAAGTCTCCGCCGAGGGCGTGCTCGCGGCGGACACCGTCACGATCGAAAAAGTGAGATTGACGAAGGCGCAGGCAAACGTGGTCTTGCGCGATCTGCAACTGCGAATCGAAGATGCGGAAGCAGAATGGGCAGGCGGCAGTGTTCACGGCGCGATGCAAGCGCTGTTTTCACCGCTGCCCAAATATGAGGCAGCCGCCGAATTCGAGCACGTAAATTTGGCGCAGCTGCCGTGGCTGGCGAAAGGGGCTGACCGCTGGAACGGCTTAGCCTCGGGGAGCGTGCGACTGACGACTGGTGGGGTTGGACGAGAGGAACTGCTAAGGCAATTGGCCGGGCAGGGGCAGCTGAAACTCAAGGCCATTGAATTTCTCGGCTGGGATGTGGAGACGAGTCAGGAAACGGGCGCCATACACAAAGGGACTTCGCGTTGGACGAACGGGGAAGGGAAATTCACCGTAGGGGAGCGTGCGTTGAGGTTCAGTGGCGTCGAATTGGACGCCGCACATTCGCGAACACTACTGCTGGGGAGCATCGATTTTGGATTGGAGTCCAATCTGGTTTTCCGCGCGGCGCCGAGCGAGAAGCGCGTAGCGAGGGCGGCGCCCGGACCGAGCCGGCTCGTGCAAGTGAGCGGCCCGATGGCGGCACCACTGGTGATCGTTGAGCCGATGACGGCCCCCGGACCGGCAGCCAAGCCTTAAGCATCTGGCCCGAGAGCGATTTCGAGGAGAATTGCCGATGACGCGTTGCTTCACGTTGATGTGCGCGATGGGTTTGTTTTGCGCGCGACAGGTTAGCGCCCAGGGCTCGTTGACGGTCGAGCAGGTGTTGAGCGCCCCGTTTCCGGCGAATCTGGTCGCGGCAAAAACGGGCAGTCGCATCGCTTGGACCTTGAATCAGGAAGGAAAGCGGAACATCTGGGTAGCCGAGGGGCCGGGATTCTCTGCGCGGCAATTGACCAGTTACAACAGCGATGACGGCGGAGAACTGGAGCATTTGCGCTTTTCAGAGGATGGCGCGGCGATTGTATACGCGCGCGGGGAAGGGAAAAACTCCGCGGGTGAATTTGGCAATCCTACGAGCAACCCAGCGGGCGCCGAGCAGGCCGTATGGTGGATTCCGTTCAACGGAGGAGCGCCGGCCAAGATTGATGTGGGTAGCTCGCCCGAAATTTCCAAGTCAGGTGTGGTCGCTTACGAGAAGAGTGGGCAGATTTGGGTGGCGACGATGAAGCCGGGTGACAAGCCGAGACAAATCGTTGTGCGCGGAAAGAATTTCCCGGTGGCTTGGTCCCCGGACGGCGGGAGCCTGCTGTTTCTGTCCAACCGGGGAGACCATTGCTTCATCGGGATATATGATGTGGCCGCGCAAAGCGTGAGATTCTTCGCACCTTCGGTGGATCTCGACAGTGATCCCGTATGGTCGCTCGACGGGAAAATGCTGGCGTTCGTGCGGCAGCCTGCGGAGAAGCGAGATTCACCGAACGGATACTTCATCGAACCGGACCGTCCACACCCTTGGGCGATTTGGGTTGGCGATGCGGAGAAGGGAACGGCGCGTGAAATCTGGCACAGCTACTCGACGCCGAATGGTTCCTATCCTTACATGGCGGGAGAAACGGGCGGGGGTGTTCTGAGCTGGGCGAAAGACACCCTGATTTTTGCGAGCGAAGAGGACGGCTGGCAGCACCTCTACGCCATTCCTGCGCAAGGCGGCACACCAAAACTGCTGACACCCGGGAACTGCGAGGTGGAACAGTGGTCGTTTTCGCCAGACAAGCTGACGGTTCTCTTCAATTCGAATTGCGAGGATGTCGACCGGCGTCACGTATGGAAGGTCGCGGTGGACGGAACGGGCTTGCGACAGCAGACACCCGGCGGAGCGAACTCGGGAATTGAGTGGAATCCCGTCATTCTGGGCAACAACCGCGATTTTGCCTATTTGGGGTCGGATGCCACACATCCAGGCCGGCTGTTTCACTCGGCGCTCGCTTCGGACGCTTCTCGCTCCGAAGTACAGAGCGGGAGTTGGGGTGAATCGTTTCCGTCGGGGAAGTTGGCGGTTCCGCAGCCGCTCACGTTCAAATCGCGCGATGGGCTGGAAATTCACGGCCAGCTATTTCTGCCGAGAAATGTGAAAGCCGGAGAAAAGCGGCCGGCATTGATTTTCCTGCATGGCGGACCGGTCCGGCAGATGCTCCTCGGCTGGCATTACATGTACTACTACTCGAACGCCTACGCCATGAATCAATACCTGGCGAATCGCGGCTACGTTGTGCTGGCGATCAACTACCGCAGTGGCATCGGTTATGGGCGTGCTTTCCGCGAGGCGCCGGGGCGCGCGGGCCGGGGTGCATCCGAATACCAGGACGTGGTGGCCGCTGGAAAATATTTGCAAGGGCGCAGCGACGTGGATCGAAGACGAATCGCATTGTGGGGAGGAAGCTACGGCGGGTATTTGACCGCGCTCGGACTCGGACGCGACTCCGATACCTTTGCGGCTGGGGTGGACCTGCACGGCGTGCACGACTGGCCGACAGACAACTGGCAAGGGAAAAACATCTCGCCGGAACTGACGAGGCTGGCCCACGACTCTTCGCCGGTGGCGGCAGTGGACACGTGGAAATCGCCGGTGCTGTTCATCCACGGAGACGATGACCGCAACGTGTTCTTTTCGCAGACGGTGGACCTCGTGGCGCGATTGCGCCCGCGCGGAGTGCACATCGAACAGCTGGTTTTTGCCGACGAGGTGCACGATTTTCTACTTTATCGAAACTGGCTGAAAGCTTACGAGGCCACGAGCGAATTTCTTGATGGCCAGTTTGGCGCGGCGCAAAGATGAAAGCGGGCGCGGGAGCAAGGGTGCGTCTGCCGCCGTTGGCGCTCTTTCTGACGACGGTTCTCGCAGGGGTGAAGCCGTGCCTGCCGGAGGCGGCGAGAAGCGACGATCGCGTCGTAGTGGTTCCGCATTTGAGGATTGGGGAGAGCATACGGTACGAGAGTCACGCGCGGCTGGAGCGCCACGTCAAGAGCGAGAGCCGCGTGGTGACCTTGCTCGGCCCGCGCGAGGTAAAGCGCGACCTCTCGACGGGGTTTATGGTTACCATCAAGGGCCTCGAAGGGGCCGGCGACCGTCCAACAGTAGCTGCCGTTGCGGAGCTGGACCCGCCGGACGATACCGCCGGCGCGCCGCCGCCTCGGCAAACGGTAAACTTCACGATCGAAGAGAACGGGCAGTTGGGGCGCGCGGAGGGACTGGATGCACTCGCCCCCGAGCAGCGCCTTGCGTGGCAATTCTGGATCGCGCGTTTCGCGTACGGCTGGACGCTTCCCTTGACGGGGATCAAACCAGGGGAGAAGTGGAAGTCGGAAGAGCCCGAGGAGACACCTTCGCCAATGGCGGGCCTGGTGTGGGAACGCGAGACGACTTACGTGCAAACCGACAAGTGCCCGATTTTGCCGGCGGAAGTCTGCGCTGTGTTTCTGACGGATGCCAAGCTCAAACAAAAGTCCTCGCCGGAAGATACGACCCCGGAGGACTACCGCCAACAGGGGTTGAACACGTTCGGTACGGCGAAGGGCACCAACGAAACAATTATTTATATTTCGCTAGGCACGGGCCTGGTTCAACGGGCGACGGAAGACTCGCAGCAGTACATGGACGTGACCGTTGCCAAGGCCGATGGGTCCAATCAGGTGCGCTACGAGATTACCGTGAACAGTCACTTCGAAACGGTGTTTGTTCCGCAAACCGCTGCGGAAAAGTGAGGCCCCGCCGCCCGTTTCAAGGAACCTCCCAACAGTTCGCGAAAGCCGCAAATTCTGCTGTCCTTCGATGGAGCGAGGAATACTCTCTTTCGGTCGGAAGGCGCGAAGCATGGAGATCCTCGCTTGGCAGAGTTCGTTCGCAATGACAGTTCGGATTAGTTTGCTCAACCGCCGAAGCCGGATTGACGAACGCGCTATAATTAAGGTTTCGGCTCAACCCGAAGAGGTCGCAGGAGACCTTGCCGATGAATTTCAGACTCCGCAGCAACTATCAACCTCGCGGTGACCAGCCGGCCGCCCTGGAGCAACTCGTCCGAGGGGTGGAGGCCGGTGACAAGAATCAAGTGCTGCTGGGCGTGACCGGCTCGGGGAAAACATTCACGATGGCCAAGCTCATCGAGACGGTCAACCGGCCCGCGCTTGTTCTGGCGCACAACAAAACACTGGCCGCTCAGCTGTACCACGAATTCAAAGGCTTTTTCCCGGAAAATGCGGTCGAATACTTCGTGAGCTACTACGATTTTTACCAGCCCGAGGCCTATGTGCCCTCCGCGGACCTGTACATCGACAAGGAAGCGACCATCAACGACGAACTGGATAAGTTGCGCATGAGCGCGACGCGCTCGCTGTTTGAGCGTCGGGACGTCGTGATTGTTGCGTCCGTCTCGTGCATTTATGGTCTGGGGTCGCCGGAAGCGTATTACGGGATGCTGGTGATGCTTGAAAAAGGGCACCAGACTTCGCGCGAAGCGCTGCTGCGGCGGTTCGTGGATATCCAGTATGACCGAAGCGAAGATTTGCGGCGCGGCACGTTCCGAGTGCGCGGGGACATCATTGAAATTTATCCCACGTACGAGGATCAAGGCTACCGCATCGAGATGTGGGGCGACCAAATCGATACGCTGCGGCAGATTGATCCGTTGACGGGAGAGATCCGCTCGGGCCAGGAAGATTTGTCGCGTGTGCCGATCTATCCCAAAACACACTATGTCATGCCACAGGAACAGCGGGAGCGCGCCATTGTCGGCATCCAGGAAGAGTTGGGGTGGTGGAAGAAGGAACTGGAGAAACAAGGCAAGTTTGTGGAAGCGCAGCGCGTGGTGCAGCGCACCATGTTTGACATCGAAATGATGCGTACGATCGGTTACTGCCACGGCATTGAAAATTATTCGCGTCACCTCAGCGGCCGCCTGCCGGGCGAAGCTCCGCCGACACTGCTCGACTATGTGCCGCAGGACTATATGATGTTCATCGACGAATCGCACGTGACTGTGCCACAGGTCCGGGGGATGTTTCATGGCGACCGGTCGCGCAAACAAACGCTTGTAGATTATGGATTCCGCATGCCATCGGCGCTCGATAACCGCCCGCTAACGTTCGAGGAGTTCGAGCACCGCATGAATCAGGTCATCTTTGTGTCGGCAACGCCGGGGCCCTATGAGCTGACGAAATCCGGAGGCGTCTTTGTGGAACAGGTCATCCGGCCGACAGGACTGGTCGACCCTGAAGTCGAGGTCCGTGCAGTGAAGGGGCAGGTGGACGACCTCCTCGAAGAAATTCGCGTACGCGCGGAGAAAAACGAGCGTGTGCTCGTTACCACGCTGACCAAGCGCATGGCTGAAGACCTGAGCGAATACTTCACCGAAATTGGCGTGCGCTGCCGCTATCTGCATTCCGAAGTGGAGACGCTCGACCGCATAAAAATTCTGCGGGATTTGCGCAAGGGCGAATTCGACGTGCTCATCGGCATCAACCTGTTGCGCGAGGGCCTGGACCTGCCGGAAGTGTCTCTTGTGGCCATTCTTGACGCCGACAAGGAAGGTTATCTGCGCAGCGCCACTTCCCTTATCCAGACCATCGGGCGCTGCGCGCGCCACGTCGAGGGCCGGGCGATTCTATACGCCGACGTGCGCACGAAATCGATGAATGAAGCGATCAGCGAGACAAATCGGCGGCGCGCCAAACAGGTTGCCTACAACGCGGAAAACAACATTACGCCGCGATCGATCATCAAGGGCGTGGACATGGAACTGGCGCACATCGTAGAGGCGGATTACGTCACCGTGCCGCTCGATACCTCTGAACTCGATGCCGCCGCGGCCGCGGTCAAGTCCGAACAACAGCTTGCCGAGTTGTTGGCGCAACTCGAGACGCAGATGCGCGAGGCGGCTAAAAAGTTCGAGTTTGAAAAAGCAGCGCAATTCCGAGACCGAATCCGTTCCTTGAAGCAGCAGGATCTTTCGGGAGTGTTCGGCAAAGACAGCGGCGAACCGTCTGCGTCCGCACATACAACGTAGAATTCACGAGGTGCGCCGCTCAGGTGTAAGTGACCGAGGAGGCCGCGGCGCGACGGGGTCGAGTGGATAAGACGCGCTCGGCAGGGTGATCACCGGTGCGCGGAATCATGTAGCAAAAAAGGACCGCGTCGAGCGGCAAGGTGTGCAATACATGGAGGGGGCCGCACGCCGCCGTCGCGCCGGGATGAAAGCACTAGGCGGCCAGAACGGCGGCAACGTTCAAGCCGTAAGTGGGCGAGACCGAGGAATGGGAGTTCGAAAAATAGGAGCCCGATGAGGTGCAAGCGAATTGGAGTCTTGAGCCAGCCTCGGGGTATCCTAGCGTGTTGGCAGATCGAGCGAGAAAGCAGAGTCTCCACAGAACCCGCTCCGAGGCGCGGGGGTCCTGGTTGTGGCTGCCTGCCGCAGGCAGACTCGCTATGGATACCGGAACAATCCTTGTGCAGGGATAAAGAAAGGGGCCTAAGGGTGACGCAACTTCAGATACCGATAGAGAGTACAACACTCCAAAATGGCTTGCGCGTGGTCATTGCTCCGGATACTACGGCGCCTGTCGTTACGGTCGGCGTATATTACAAGATCGGCTTCCGGCTTGAGCCACCGGGACGGAGCGGCTTCGCGCACCTGTTTGAACACATGATGTTTCAAGGGTCGGATAATGCGCCAAAGATGCAGCATATAAAATTGATCAATTCGAGCGGTGGCGTGCTCAATGGCTCGACGATGTATGACGTGACGAACTACTACCAAGCGGTGCCTTCGAACGCACTCGAACGCGTGCTGTGGCTCGAAGCGGACCGCATGCGCGCGTTGAAAGTAGACGACGAGAATTTGCGGAACCAGCGCGACGTCGTGAAAGAAGAAGTACGGGTCAACGTGTTGAACCAGCCCTACGGCGGCTTCCCTTGGCTGGATATGCCGCCGGTGGCGTTCCGCAACTGGGCCAACGCCCACAATTTTTACGGCGATTTCGCCGATCTGGATGCCGCGAGCCTAGCCGACGTTCAGAAATTCTTCGGCACCTACTATGTGCCGAACAATGCCGTGCTGCTCATTCTCGGAGACCTGAATCCGCAAGAGGGTTTCGCGCTTGCCGAGGGGCATTTTGGCGCCATCCCGGCCGGCACAACGCCGCCCTTTGCCGATCCTTGCGAGCCGCCGCAAAAAGAAGAACGGCGAGGCCACGTGGAAGAGAAATTCGGCACCCTTCCGGCGATGGCCATTGGTTACGTGATGCCCGAGCGGCGAACCGCAGACTGGTACGCGATCGGACTGCTGGACCAGGCGCTGCACGGCGGCCGCGCCGGGCGAATACACCGTGAACTCGTGCTTGAGAAGCAGATTGCCGTGGAAGCCGATGGCGGCATCGACGACCTTTTCGGTTATAACGGTCCGACTCAGATGACCACGCGCATCATGCACAAGCCGGAGTATTCCGCGGAAGAAACGCTTCGGGCTTTTGACGAAGTTCTTCGCGAGGTGCGCGAAAAAGGCATTGCCGCGGATGAGTTAGAGCAACTAAAGGTGAAGTGGCGTTCCGACTATTATTCAACGCTCGAAGGCGGACGCGGCGGATACATGCCGCGCTACGGCCTGATGCACTTGCTGGCCTGCTTCACCCTTTTCGACAACCAGCCGGCACTCGTGAACACCATACTGAACGATTTTCTGAAAGTGACGCGCGAAGAAGTCCGGGCGGCAGCCAAAGCGTATCTGGTGCCGGAAAATCGTGCGATTGTGTTCCGCACGCCGGTGAGCAAGAAGGAGGCTGCCTGATGGCGACGCAAGCGAAAGAAATGCCGGTGGCGGCCCCGGCGCTGGCGGCGGAACGCGCCGTTAAATGGCCAAAGCGAACGCGCGCCCAGCTGACGAACGGGCTGCGGGTCGTGCTTGCGGAAGCGCATTCGATTCCGAAATTTCATGGCGAGCTGTTCCTCCGCGCAGGAGAAGCCCTCGTTGCCGACCGTTCGACGGGCCTAGCGGAGATGACCGCGACCGTCGTGCGGACGGGCACGGTAAACCGAACGAGCCGACAGATTGAAGAAGATCTGCGGCGGCTCGGGGCCGATCTCGGAACCGCCGCGGGACAGGACACCAGCGCGATTTCGTTTGCGGGTCTCAGCGAATTCAGCGATCAGATCTTGCGGTTGATAAACGAGTTGGCACGCGAAGCGTCGTTTCCGCAAGCGGAATTCGAGCGTGAGCGCCGCCAGAAACTGGAAGAAGTGAAACTGGAACGGACCTCCCCCGGATTTCTGGCGGGAGAACGCCTGCGACAGGTGCTTTTCGGCGCACACCCGTACGCTCGGATTTCACCAAGCGAAGAACAGGTGGCCGCCTATAAACGCGAAGACTTGGCGTCGGTTTACAAAGAAATCTACACGCCGGAAAACGCCTCGCTTGTGCTTGTGGGAGACTTCGAGCCACAGGCGATGCTCAAGACGATCGAGGGCATTTTCGGGAACTGGACCGGGGCGAAACCTGAGGAGAAGGAGTTCCCCGCGCCTCCGGAATTCCAGGGGCGGCGCTTGTACTTGGTGCACAACCCTGGGTCGGTGCAAACGCAAATTCTGGCGGGGTGCCATGCGATCACGCGCAAACATCCGGACTGGATCCGACTCGGGCTGACGAACAGCCTGTATGGCGGGGCGTTCAATTCGCGGTTGGTGATGAACATTCGCGAGGATAAGGGATATACGTACAGTCCGCGGAGCGGCGTCACGCCGTTGCGGCAGCGCGGCTATTTCTCCGTTTCTGCGGCCGTGCGCAACGATGTTGTGGCCGCGTCGCTGACCGAGATTTTCTATGAACTCGACAAACTGCGCTCACTGCCGGTTCCAGAAGGGGAGTTGACGGACGCGAAGAACTACCTGACAGGCGTGTTTTCGATGGGGTTGGCCACGCAGGAGGGATTACTCTCGCAATACGCGACGTCGGAGCTGAACGAACTACCCGACGATTATCTCGAGACCTATCGCGACAAAGTGCGCGCGCTAACGCCAGCCGATTTACAGGCTA
Source organism: Candidatus Acidiferrum sp. (assembly GCA_035262325.1). GTDB lineage: Bacteria > Acidobacteriota > Terriglobia > Acidiferrales > UBA7541 > Acidiferrum. The sequence continues at coordinate 35,803 of DATFTB010000246.1, read as the reverse complement.
CAGCGCGAAGATATCTGGACTCCGCGAACATGCAGATTGTGCTAGTTGGGGATCGTGGGCAGATCGAGGAACAAGCGGCGCTGTTCGGCGAGGTACAGGTGTACGACGCCCAGGGTAAGCGGCTAGACCTCGCATCATGAATGGCTTTGGAAGCTAGCAGGGAGTTTCGTCAGTGCTCGAACGATTGCGGGCTGAAACCGAGAGTCTCGCCTGGTTGGTGGTCCGGCCCCTAGCAAGCTACAGTTGCTGGTGCGTGGCTTTTGGCGAGGCCAGGCTTAGCGGGACCTGGTCGGCAATGCGGATGCCGTAGCCTTCGAGGGCCACCACCTTCTTCGGATGGTTGGTCACGACCCGGATATCTTTCAGTCCCAGATCAATCAGGATTTGCGCCCCAATGCCGCTTTCGTGCTGTACCATGCGCTGCCGCGCCACATCGCGATCGAGTTGTCCCCGCGAGTGAAAATGAATCTGTGGCAAAGCCCCGGGAGTTTCCGGCGCTTCGACGCTGAACCCGCGTCCGGTGTGGTGCAGGTACAAGAACAAGCCGCGATTTTCCCGAGCGATGAGCTCGAGCGATTTCGAGACAAGTTCCGTGCAGTCGCACGCGACCGAACCGAAGACGTCGCCCGTCAGGCAGTGCGAATGCACGCGCACGAGCGGCGGAGTCGTCCCTTCCAATTGGCCACGAATCAGGGCGATGTGCTGATCGTGATCGACGTCGCTCGAATAGGCGATCATGCGAAAGTTGCCATAGCGGGTCGGCAGAAGCGCCTCCGCTATGCGGCGCACATAGCGTTCATGCTGCATGCGGTAACGAATCAGGTCGGCCACCGTCAGCATTTTGAGATTGTGTTCGCGGCAGAATTCGATGAGCTGTGGCACGCGCGACATCGTGCCGTCTTCATTCATGATTTCGCAGATCACGCCCGAAGGATTGAGGCCAGCGATGCGCGCCAGGTCCACGGAAGCTTCGGTCTGTCCGGCGCGAACGAGTACGCCGCCGTTTCGCGCGCGCAGCGGGAACATGTGCCCGGGACGAGCGAGATCCTGCGGACGGGTCTTAGGATCAATTGCCGTGAGAACCGTGATGGCGCGGTCAGAGACGCTGATACCCGTGGTAACGCCAACCTTGGCGTCAATGGCTTCACAGAAAGCCGTGCCGTGCACGGATGTGTTGATCGGCGACATGAGGGGCAGGTTCAGTTCATCGCAGCGGTGCTCGGTCAGGGCAAGGCAGATGAGTCCGCGCCCATACTTGGCCATGAAATTTATGGCTTCGGGTGTGATCTTTTCGGCGGCCAAAGCGAGATCGCCTTCATTCTCGCGGTCTTCGTCGTCCACCAGAACGATCATCCGCCCCTGACGAATTTCTTCGACCGCCTCCTCGACGCTGGAGAAGGCGGGTGGCCCCTCGCTCATCGGTCCCCCTGCCTAGTAGTATACGCGGGTCGACTCAATCGATGGGGTCCGGTGTGTTTGACGCAGTTATCGTGACCCGGCGGGCTACAGTTACGGCGGCCAGCAAACAGAAAGGGCGGCCGGAAATCGGCCGCCCTCTGAACCACAGGGGCCCAGCACTGCGGGACCCCGGTTCGGCAGCTGTAGCGCTCGAGGAGTCTAGTACATGCCGCCCATGCCGCCTGCGCCAGGACCGCCGGCCGCCGCAGTCTTCTTCTCCTCTTCCTTGAGTTCGGCCACGAGCGCTTCGGTTGTGAGCATTAGGCCCGCAATCGACGCGGCGTTCTGCAGCGCGAGGCGAGTGACCTTAGCCGGGTCAATGACGCCCGCCTTCACTAGGTCAACGTACTCACCCGTGTCAGCGTTGAAGCCAAAGTGCTCATCCTTGGAGTCGCGGATCTTGCCGATTACGACCGCGCCTTCGTAGCCGGCGTTGTGCGCAATCTGGCGGGCGGGCTCTTCGAGAGCGCGCTTCACGATGCCGACGCCAACGAGCTCGTCGCCTTCGGCCTTGATCTTCTCAAGCGTGGGAAGAGCGCGCAGCAGCGCAGCGCCGCCGCCGGGAACGATGCCTTCCTCAACCGCCGCGCGGGTCGCGTGCATGGCATCCTCCACACGAGCCTTCTTTTCCTTCAGCTCGGTTTCGGTTGCCGCGCCCACCTTGATGACCGCAACGCCGCCAACGAGCTTCGCCAAGCGTTCCTGGAGCTTCTCGCGGTCGTAGTCGCTGGTGGTGATTTCAATCTGCTGGCGAATCTGCTTCACACGGCCTTCGATTTCGTTGGCCTTGCCGGCGCCCTCGACGATCGTGGTGTTGTCCTTATCGATGGTGACCTTCTTGGCCTTGCCGAGATCCTCGATCTTGACGTTCTCGAGCTTGATGCCGAGGTCTTCGGTGATGGCCTTGCCACCGGTCAGGACCGCAATGTCTTCGAGCATCGCCTTGCGGCGGTCGCCGAAGCCCGGGGCCTTGACGGCCGCGCACTGCAGCGTGCCACGCAACTTGTTCACGACGAGGGTCGCGAGGGCTTCACCCTCAACGTCCTCTGCGATGATCAACAACGGCTTGCCGAGCTTGGCAATCTGCTCGAGCAGAGGCAGCAGATCCTTCATCGAGCTAATCTTCTTCTCGTGGATCAGGATCAGCGCGTTTTCGAGCGCGCACTCCATGCGTTCCGGGTCCGTGATGAAGTAGGGCGAAAGGTAGCCGCGGTCGAACTGCATGCCTTCCACGACTTCGAGCGTGGTCTCCATGGTCTTGGACTCTTCCACGGTGATGACCCCGTCCTTGCCAACCTTTTTCATGGCCTCGGCAATGATTCCACCGATCTGCTTGTCATTGTTGGCGGAAATGGTGCCAACCTGGGCGATCATGTCGCCCTTCACGTCCTTGTGCAGCTTCTCGATTTCCTCGACCGCCACTTCGACGGCACGATCAATGCCGCGCTTGAGCGCCGTGGGGCTTGCGCCGGCCGCAACCGTCTTCACGCCCTCGCGGAAGATGGCCTGGGCCAGAACCGTGGCCGTGGTGGTGCCATCGCCCGCGACGTCGCTGGTCTTGCTCGCGACTTCGCGAACCATTTGCGCGCCCATGTTCTCGAGCGGATCGCGCAGCTCAATTTCCTTGGCCACGGTGACGCCGTCCTTGGTGATGACCGGCGCACCGAACTTCTTTTCGATCACCGCGTTGCGACCCTTCGGGCCCAGGGTGATTTTTACTGCGTCCGCGAGCGCGTTCACGCCACGCAGAATTGCCTGGCGGGAATTCTCTCCGGTAACAATCTGCTTCGCCATTGCTTCTTTCCTCCTAGAGTTTGCTCCAGCACGAAGCTGGTTCGAACCACGCCGGAAAAACCAGCGCTACAACGCCCACTGGCCACGGGGCAGCGGGTACTGGCCTACTTCTTGGCGGCCTTCGCGGCGCCGCCGAGCTTCGCAAGAATCTCTTCCTCGCGGAGAATCAGCAGTTCCTCGCCGTCGATTTTGATCTCGCTGCCGCTGTACTTGCCGAACAGCACCCGGTCGCCGACATTCACGTCCAGGGGAATCCTCTCGCCTTTTTCCCGCTTGCCCGCGCCGACGGCAATGACTTCACCCTCTTGCGGTTTCTCTTTCGCGGAGTCAGGGATGATGATCCCGCCCTTGACGGTTTCCTTCTCTTCAATGCGCTTCACGATGACACGGTCGTGGAGCGGCGTCAGATTGACAGCCATCTTTGAAAAACCTCCATAGGTAATCTGGGGTAAGACTAAAGCGTGGCAGTGAGGGAGAAAAAGGGGATTTAGCACTCCTCACAGCCGAGTGCTAATATATCAGGTATTTGCCCTTAGTCAAGCTCCTCGGCGAGGAAAGCGGCGGGCGCCAACCAGGCCCTTCGCGACGTGACCTCCTGGTAATCTTATTGTTTACAGTGACTTAAGGCTTTGCGTGAGTGCCTGATTTCCCTTGCATGTGGGAACCCCGGCGCTTATCCTCCTGCCTGATTCGCCTGTCTGTTGCTATGCGCTGGCTTTTATATCTGCGCCTGTTCTACCTGACGGCGGGAACGCTGCTGCCATTCTTCTGGATGGTTGTCATTCTCGGCCATCGCCGGCAGCGCGACTTCGAACGAATCTTCTTCTTCCTGTGTCTGGCCCTTGTCTGTTTCTTCGGCAGCAGCCTGCTGGCACTGAACGCGCAGTTGTACTACAGCAATCCCCCGCACGCCCTGATGCGTTTTGCCTGGACCTGGCTCTGCCTGGGGCTTTGGTTCCTGCCTCCTTTGGTGCTGCACACGCACGCCGAATACGCAGCGCTGCGCGGACAGTTTCGAACGGGGCGCGGCAAAACCTTCTGGCTGGCCGTGGCTTACCTGCCGACCCTCCCGCTACTGCCGAAATTGATCGCCGCGTTGCGGACTGTTGAAAATCTCAACTTCGAGAGGCCAACGTACCTTCTGGGGCCGGCGTTTCAGGCCTGGCTGGTTGCGGCCATCGCCGTGAGTGCCTTCTGGCAATGGCGCTTTTCGAGGCTGGCCGCCGGCAAGGAGGAGAAGTCACTCTACAGCACGTTGAAATGGATGTTCAGTGGGCTCGCGCTTGTGCTGTTGGCGAGTCTTTGGTTACAAGAACGATTCAAACCTGACCTCATGGCACTGATCGCCCCGCTGCTGCTGGTGGTGACGATCGCGGGGCCATTTCTGAAAATCGTCGAACAGGTCAATCGCCTCAGTTTTCTTGCGATAGGGCGGCAGCGCAACCTGATCTACGCCGTCTTTCTGACCTTCATCGCCGTCCTCTACCTCAGCCTCGTGCGCCGGGTCAGTCTTTGGCTGGATCCGTATCTTCCGCCGGAAGCCACCGCGGCTCTCCTGCTATTTTTGCCTGTGGTATTTTTCGAGCCTCTGCAGCGCCTCATGCGGCAGTTGCTTCGGCAAACGGCGCTCAGCGAAGTCGATCGGGCGCAAAGGCTGATGGGGCCAATCAACGAGACGGCTCGGTTAGGAGACCCCGACGAACTAACGCGATTTGCGGAGCGTTGGATCGCGGGGCAATTGCAGCTCGCGGAGGTGAAAATCTCCCAGAATGCCGACAAGCAAACAGTGGAGAAGTTGAAGCGCTCGGAAAGAAACTCGGAAGAATCCTTGGAAATTCGTGGCGGGGCCTACGGGCGGGGTTACCTCGAAGCACGTTCGCACGGTGCGATGATTTCGGGAGAGACCTACGCGGCGCTTGAAATGGTTTGTGAGCAGCTGCCTGCGGCCTTTGACCTTTGTCGTCTAATCCAGGAGAAGTTGCAGCTTGACCGGGAACTCGCGGAACGCGAGCGCTTGGCCTTGGTGGGACAAATGGCGGCCAGCATTTCACACAACCTGAAAAATCCCCTCGGATCGATCAAAACGATTTTGCAGGTGCAGATGGAAAACCCGGAATTGCCCGATTCGCTGCGGAATGAAACACAGATGGTGGTCGACGAGGTCAACCGGCTCTCCGCAAAGCTGAATCAATTGCTGCAATTCAGCCGGCCTGGCGTGAGTCCGCGGAGGAAACAGGAACGCTGCAATGTGGTCCCCGTCGCGGCCAATGTCGTCGAAGTTTTGCGCCACGAGGCCGAACCGGGCGGGATCGCTCTGGCTTTCTCGGATACAAACGGGGCGTGCGAAGTCGCGGCGAACAGCGAAACGGTGAACGATATCCTGTCGAACGTGGTGTTGAATGCCATCGAGGCTGTCGGCCGAGGCGGAAGTGTTCGCCTCGGCCTCGATCGCGATCCGCAAGCCTGCACCGTTGCCGTCGAAGACGATGGCCCGGGGATTCCCGCGGCGATGAAGGAGAAGATTCTGCGGCCGTTCTTCACAACGAAAGCGCGAGGCACGGGCCTTGGACTGGCGATTGTGGTGCGGCGCCTCGAGGAAATTGGAGGAAGGCTCGAGATTGACAGTCCCATTCACGAAGACCGCGGCAGCAGGTTCCGCGTGATCTTACCGCTTGCTCCAAAGGACTCGACATGATGAAAACGGTGCTCATCGTTGACGACGAGCCAGCTTCGCGATATGCGCTCCGGCGCGCGCTCGAAAACCGCTATCAGATTGTCGAAGCCGACTCCGCCTCGGCGGCGCGCACGGCGCTGACCGAGAGGCCAGACCTCTTGCTGCTCGATGTGGTTCTACCCGGTGAGGACGGACTGGCGTTTCTCAAGTGGGTGCGCGAGGAAGGTCACGATCTGCCCGTGCTCATGGTTTCGGCGCTCGATACCGCGAAAACCGCGGTCGAGGCCTTGCAACTTGGCGCGGCAGATTACCTCGTGAAGGGCTTCGACCTCGAGGAACTTCGCCAGCGTGTTGCCAACCTGCTCAAGGTGGTTGACCTGGAGAAGGAAAACAACGCGCTGCGCCGGCGCCTGGCTACCGAGGGGCAGTTCGGGGAGATGATCGGGCGTTCGGCTGCGATGCGCCGCGCGTTCGAAGTCGCGGACCGCGTTGCGCCAACGGATGCTACCGTGCTTATTCTCGGCGAAAGCGGTACGGGAAAGGACTTGCTAGCGCAGGAAATCCATGTGCGCTCGCACCGCAACGGGAAGGCATTCGTGGCCGTCAACTGCGCCGCACTCCCGGAAACGCTGATCGAATCGGAGCTGTTTGGCTACGAGCGTGGGGCCTTTACCGGAGCGGCCCAGCAGAAAAAGGGGAGGTTCGAACAAGCCTCGGGAGGAACGCTCTTTCTTGACGAAATCGGGGACATGAATCCGGTGACGCAGTCGAAGGTGCTGCGAGCGCTCGAAAACCGGGTGATTGAGCGGCTCGGCGGCACACACACGATCCCGGTGGATGTGCGCGTGATCAGCGCCACACACCGCAACCTGGTCTTGGCGATCCGCGAGGGAAAATTTCGCGAAGACCTGTTCTACCGGTTGCGTGTCGTGACCATCGAACTGCCGCCACTTCGCGCGCACAAAGGAGACATCCCGGTGCTGGCCGAAGCGTTTGTGCAGCTTCATGGTGCGCGACTCGGCAAGACGGCGCGATTGACGAAAGAGACCGTCGCTGCGCTGGAAAGGTACGACTGGCCGGGCAACGTCCGGGAACTGAAGAATGCCATCGAGCGCAGCATGGTCTTGAGTCCGGGAGAGGAGATCGGAGTCAGCGATTTGCCTGAGGAAGTGGTGAAGGGTTCGCCGGTGCTGCCGAAGAGCGGAGAAGCAAGTTCGGACCACGGGTTGAGCGAAAAGGATTTTCGCGAAGCAAAGCGAAAGTTCGAAATTGCCTACTTGCGCAGGCAACTGAACGCGCACCACTGGAACATATCGCAAACCGCCGCGACGATCGGTTTACACCGCCAAAGTCTTCAGGAACGCCTACGCGAACTCGGTATTCGCCGCCCCGGGCTGGAGCCCTCCGAGGACCTCGAAGAATGATCTTCCATGGATTCGTTCAAGCCGGTGGCGGCAGCACGCGCTTTGGAACCGATAAGGCGCTGGTGAAGCTTGATGGAAAAAGCATGCTCGAACGCACCGGAGGGTTGCTGGCGACTGTCTGCCATGACGTCAGGATCGTCGCCCCAAGGGGTAAGTACGCAGGCGCAGCCTGGCCGGTGCTCGAAGACCGCTGGCCCGGCGAAGGGCCACTCGGAGGAATCCTTACCGCGTTGAAGCATCTGAACGAAACCGCCCCGACCGACCAGTCATCGCTCAGGAAACACGGCCCATGTTCTTTCGCCGTGATCGTCGGTTGCGACCTGCCCTTCCTGACGAAGGAGTTTCTTTGCTTCCTAGAAGACCGGGCTCTCTCGAGCGAGGCCCAAGTCATTGTCCCGGAATCCTCCAACGGCCTCGAGCCTCTGTGCGCCTGTTGGTGCTCGGATTCTGCCGCGGCCATTCAGGACGGATTCGAAGCCGGCGGCCGCAAAGTCACCGAGGCCATGAAACGCCTGCGAATGGAAGTGCTTGACGAGTCGTCCTGGAAACGATTTGATAATGAGAATCGCCTCTTCTGGAACATGAACACACCCGAGGACTTTGTAGAAGCGCGACGCATTCTCGAGGCAAAAGCTCCATGAGCGACGACATCCAGCAGACCGGGCTGACGGCCGCGGGTAAAGGGCCAAACGGCGCCGAATACTATTTTGAATTTCGCAATGTCACCAAGGGCTTCGACGACCGGATCGTGCTAAACAATGTCAGCTTCAAGGTCAAGCGCGGCGAGACCTGCGTCATCATGGGGCGCAGCGGAGTCGGCAAGTCCGTCTCGCTGAAACACATCATGGGATTTCTTCGAGCCGATTCCGGCTGCATTTTCATCGATGGCACAGATGTTACGAACTTCACCGAGCTGCAATTTGCCGAGATTCGGCGGAAAGTGACCATGGTGTTCCAGTCGGGCGCGTTGTTTGACTCGCTGACGGTCGCCGAAAACATTGCGTTTCCGCTGGAAGGCCAGCCGGGGCTTACCGAGGACGACGTCGACGCCTACGTTTCGAAGTTGGCACGCATGTTGGAAGTCGACGACGTGCTGGACAAAATTCCTAGCGAGCTTTCGACCGGCACGAAACGGGCCGTGGCCATCGCCCGTGCCCTGGCGCAAAATCCGGAGGCGATCCTCTACGATGAGCCGACCACCATGGTCGATCCGATCATGGCCGGACATATGGGCGACCTGATTCTTCGCTTGAAGGACACGTTCCACAAGACTTCGGTCGTCGTCACTCACGATACGCATCTTGCCAAGCGTCTTGCCGATACGGTCGTTTTTCTCCAGGAAGGCCGGGCTCAGGTGTATTCGACTTGGGCGGAGTTCGAACAGTCCAAAGACAAGCTTGTGCGTGATTTCCTTCTCCAGGACGAGCTCATTCCCGCGCTGGACGTGACACTGTGACGACTTCCGCTCCCGTAGCGCCTACGAAAGATCCCAAATCACAACTGCGAAAGGCGATGGGTTTCTGGGATGTCCTGCTGTTTAACATTGCCACGGTGCTTGGGCCGCGCTGGATCGCCGCCGCCGGCCACAACGGCACGTCTTCGATCAGCCTTTGGGTCATCGCCGCCCTCTTCTTTTTCGTGCCCGGCGCGTTTGTCATCAACGAGTTGTCTTCGCGCTTTCCGGATGAGGGCGGGCTCTACGTCTGGGCCAAGGAGGCATTCGGGGATTTTCACGGCTTTGTGGCTGGATGGACCTACTGGATTTACACCGTTTTTTATTTTCCGGGTTTGTTGCTGGCGAGCGCTTCAATGAGCGCATACATTGTGGGGGAAAAGGGCGCCGCCCTGTCGCAGGACCAAACATTTCTTCTGGCCGTTTCGCTTGTGCTGCTCGTCGTGGCGGTATTCCTCAATATCATTGGCCTGAATGTTGGAAAGTGGCTGCAGAATTCCGGCGGCGTCGGCACGTATCTCCCGCTCCTGATGTTGGTCGGTGTGGCCCTGCTGGTTTACTTCAAACACGGCGCGGTGACGCATTTCACCTGGGCCAACATGGCGCCGACTTGGAACTGGGACACGGTGAATTTCTGGTCGCAGATTGCCTTTGCGTTTACCGGGCTCGAACTGGTCTCGGCGATGAGCGAAGAAGTCCGCGACCCGCGACGAACCCTGCCACGCGCCGTGTTTGCCGCGGGCGCGATGATCGCGTTCATGTACATCGTCGGCACGTTCGCAATTCTCTCCCTTGCGCCCGCGGCGGATGTCGACCCGAAGAGCGGTGTGTTCCACGCGATTACCCTCGGATCGGTCGTGCTCAAGGTTGGATTCCTGGGAATTTTGGCGGCGCTGCTGGTCACCGTGGGAAATGCCGGTGGAGTGGGCAGTACGGTGGCCGGAATTGCTCGTGTTCCCTTTGTTGTCGGGATCGATCGCTATTTGCCGGCGGCATTTGGCAAAATCCACCCAAAATGGAAGACACCATATATTTCGATCTTGGTGCAGGCAGGGCTCTCCGGTGCAATCCTGCTGCTCAGCCAGATCAAAAGTGAAACGGTCCAGGCAGCCTACCAAATGCTGATCGACGCAGCCATCATTCTTTACTTCATTCCGTTTCTATACATGTTTGCCGGCGTGCTTAAGCTTTCGGGGCGCAAAGAGCGCACCGCAAATCCCCACGCCGTCCTGATTCCCGGAGGCAAGGCCGGCTTGTGGTTGAGCGGAATTCTCGGATTTCTTGTCGTGCTGATCGGCATTTTTGTTTCGCTCGTGCCTCCCGGCGACAGCATCAATAAATGGAGCTTCGAACTGCGGCTTGTCGGAGGTACGGCGGTGTCGATCTTGTTGGGCCTGGTACTCTACTGGCGGGGTGCGCGATCGAAACGAGATGCGCGGGCGTAGCTCGGGGCCCTGCTTGCCGGCAGGCTTCCGGCGCCCGCTTCTTTCGTCCTTGCCAACCTGCCTGCGGCATGCATTCGGGTGAAGAGAAACCACAGGCCGAGAATCGAAAAGGCTTCACCCTGACCCTTCGAACAGGGCTCAGGCAAGCGGGGTGAGCGACAAGAATTAAAAGCCTTGCGCGACGAGCTCCTCGATTGCGAGGTTACTTGTTGGCTTGACGCCGCTGCGAACTTCGAGATACCGCTCAACGTACTTGCCCAAAACGTCGCCTTCGAGATTCACGGCCTCGCCGACTTTCTTGCTGCGGATATTTGTGTGCTCGTAGGTGAAAGGAATGATGGCGATTTCCGCAATGCGCCCGTTCCAACGCGCCACGGTCACGCTGATTCCGTCGATCGCGATCGAGCCTTGAGGGACGATGTACTTCGCGAACGAATTCGGCACTTCCACTCCATACCACCAGTTCTCGCCCTCGCGATCGCGCCGCCGAACGCGGCCGGTGGTGTCCACGTGCCCCAGCACGAAATGACCGCCGAACTCCTTTGCCGCGGTCAAGGGCTGCTCGAGGTTCACGCGCGTGCCGGATTTCCATTCGCCCATCGCGGTTTTGCGAATGGTCTCGGAGGAAAGGTCGGCGGAGAATTTATCGCCGCGCACGGTTCGGACGGTAAGGCAGCAACCATCCACGGCAATGCTGTTGGCGACGGTGAGGTGCGGCGCCACGCTGGGTGCTTGGATCGTGAGGCGGCCGCCTTCGGCGTGGCGCTCCAACGATTCAACTGTACCTAGGTGCTCGATAATGCCCGTAAACATGAGAGCCTCTCAGGCTGTCCGACGGAGTATCGGTCGGCGCTTCTTCCGACAGATTACCATTGCTGACAACCCGAAACTTCGACGCATACCTCGAGCTTATCCTGAACCGTGCGGGAAGTCCTTTGCGCGCTTGAAAGGGGGGAAGGGAAGCGGGCCACGCTCCCGGTCGGAGGTGGTCCATGCTTGAATCCAACGGACGGTTCCTCCTCAAAGACTTACCCACGAGGGATTTTCTGCCCAAAGCACAATCGCAAGGCCTGAGGGCTCCATGCGCTAGACGGACGCGACGCCTGCCTGAGCCAGCTCGCGAAGGCGCCGCAAATCCAACTTGCCAGTTCCGAGATACGGCAGTTGTTCGACGTGCACAAACTGGTCGGTTTTTGGCCTCCAAAGCGCCGGAAGATCGCTCTTTGCGAGCTTGTCCAAACACCCGCGCAACTCATCCTCTTTCAGCGTGTGAATAACCACCAGGCGCTCGCCCTTTTTCTCGTCGGGAATCGCGGTAACCGCCAAGACCTGGCCATCTGCTTCGAGCAATTCGTGCAGTTTTTCTTCTACCTTGATGTGCGGCACCATCTCGCCGCCAATTTTGCTGAACCGGCTGAGCCTGTCGGTGATTCGCAGGAAGCCATCCTCGTCGACCGTTGCTACGTCGCCCGTGTTGTACCAGCCATCCCGCAGCACCTCCGCGGTTTTGTCCGGACGATTCAAATAGCCGACCATCACGTTTGGGCCCTGGACAAGCAACAAGCCCGGTTTATCGACCGGAAGTGTTTCGCCGGAGTCGGGATCGATAATGCGCACGCCGATCCCGGGCAACGGATGGCCGATCGTGCCACGTTTTGCCCCAATCTGCCGAAAGTACGCGGCGCGGAAATCGTACGTGTTCACCGCCACCACCGGAGAGCATTCGGTCGAGCCATATCCTTCGAGGGGACGAATACCGAAGTGATCTTCGAAACTCTGCGCCACGCGCTCGGGCAATTTTTCCGCACCGGCCATAACAATCCGCAAACTGCCGAACGCCTCCGGCGGACAACGCCGCGTGTACGAATTCAAAAACGTGGGGGTGGAGAGGAGCATGGTGACGGCGTGCTTGCTGACCAGCGCGCCGATCGCCTGGGCGTCCAGCGGGCTGGGGTGAAAAACAACCCCGATGCCGGCGAGCGCCGGCAGACAAAGAGTACCGGTGAAGCCGAAGGAGTGGAAAAACGGAAGAACGCCGAGAATGCGGTCGCCTTCGTGGAGATGAAAGACCTGCTCGAGTTGCTCGACATTGGAGGCCAGATTGAAGTGCGAGAGTACCACGCCCTTTGGTTCGCCCGTAGAGCCGCTCGAAAAAATAATCGTAGCCGTGTCGTCGAGCGAAGCCGTGCGACGCACGCCGAGAAACAATTCGATAAGGCGCGCTGGAAGCAGGCGAGCCGCTAGCAGAGCCGCAATTTTTTCCGTGAACCGAGGGTTTTCGGCGAGATCTTCAACGTAAATGACCTCTCCGGGCGGCTGAACATGCACCTTTTCGAGGAATAATTTCGAAGTGACCGTGGTTTCGAGTTCACACTGCCGGGCGCACGACGCGAGCGACTCGTTCGAGGTCGTGTAATTCAGATTGATCGGCACTTTGCCGAGCAAGAGCGCCGCCCAATTCACCAGCGCCCCCGGAATCGAAGGCGGCAGGAGAATGCCCACCATTTTTTGTCCATTCCAGCGTGGCCGAAGGCGCCGCGCAAGAAAAATCGTTTTGATCACCGACTCGCCGGACGAGAGCTTTGGCGTGCGGCTGTCGGCCATGGCAAAGCGTAGCGGATGAATCCGTGCGGCTCGCAGGAACGAACGCGTAAGCGGCTTCATGTAGCGCCGCCGGCGCTGGAATGCGTCGACACCCAACTCCTGCACCGCCCGGCGAACCTCCGTGGCCGAGGCGGTCGAAGGCAGTGGTTTGCCAAACGTGATGCGTACGGGATAGGGGATGCTGCGCGGCCATTTCCAGAGAAAGCGTCCACCGGAAAAACTGAAGATCGAGCCCCAGATGCCGTCCAGGTTCACCGGAACGATGGGGACGTCGATCCCTTTCACGATGCGTTCAAACCCACGACGGAACGGCAGCATCTGGCCGATGCGCGTAATCTCGCCTTCCGGGAAAATGCACACGACTTCGCCGTTGCGCAGCGCTTCGGAGGCAGCGCGCAACGAGTGAATCATTTCGCGTGGGCCCTGATCCGAAGCGATGGGAATGATCTTCAGCATTTTGGCGAATGGTTTGATCAGGGGATGCTCGTAGACGCCCCTGAACATCAGGAATCGGATTGGCCGGTCGGTTGCGGCAATCAGAAGAACCGCATCTACCCATGAAGTATGGTTGGGCGTCAGCAGCGCGCCGCCGCGCGCGGGGATGTTTTCCTGGCCTTTCAAATCGAGGCGGTACAGAGTGTGCGCGGCGATCCAGATTAGCAAGCGCAGCAGTGAATCCGGTAGCAGCCACAGAATATAAGCGAGCGACCCCAAGGTGAGAAACGATGACCAAAAGAAAATTCCCGCCGGGCCCAGCTGCAGGAAATGTTTGAAGGAATAGTACGCGACGGAGGCCAAGAGAATCCCGATGAATGAGAGCAGGTTCGCCGCGGCCAGAACCCCGCCACGATGCTGCTCCTCGGGTCGGTGCTGGATCAGCGCACTGATGGGCACGATGAAGAAGCCCCCGGAGAAACCGAGTGTGGCAAGCAACGCGAGAACCGTGGTGAAAGCCAGTCCCGGAACCGCAAGCAGGAATCCGAAAATCGTGATGCCTGAAGCACCGAGAGGAATCAGTCCGTACTCGATTTTTCCGCCGGACAGATAGCCCGCCGCAAGGCTGCCGAGGCCAATCCCGATGGCAATCGCGGCTTGTAGAAGGCTGCCCTCGGTGGCCGGGACGTGCAGGACGTCACGGCCGTAGAAAACGATAACGAACTGCAGAAGCGCTCCGAGGAAAAAGAAGTAGGTATTTCCCGCAACCGCCAGCCACAAGACGCGGTCTTGCGCGATACGGTTCGCCTCGCTCCAGAGATCTCCCAGAAAGTTGACGCGGAACTTCTTCGCGGGGTCCGCTGCGGGCACTCGTGTGATGCCAAGGCTCGTAAGCAGCCCGACGAAGGAGCAGCCGAGAAAGATCATGCCGGAATATTTCTGGTGCCCATCAAAAGCCTCGGAAAGGCTCGCTCCGGCAACCGTTCCGGTAATTGCGGCGAGAAACGTGCCCAACTCGAGGACGCCGTTGCCCCAGGACAAACGGTTTTCCGGCAGAATCTCGGGCAACAGTCCATATTTCGACGGACCAAACAGCGCTCCCTGGGTGCTGGCCAGGAAAAGCGCGGCGAGAGACATCGACATGTTGTGGAGGGCGAAGCCGGCAATCGCAAACAGCATGACCGAAATCTCGAATACCTTGGTCCAGATCGTGACGGTGCGCTTGCTGTAGCGGTCTGCGAAGTAACCACCGGTCATCGAAAACAAAATAAAGGGCAGGGCGAAGAGCAGGCCCACCAGCAAAACCTTGGCCTCTTCCTGTTCCGGCGTCAGATTGGTGCCGATGATCAGGTAGAGGATGAGGTACTTGAGGGCGTTGTCGTTGAACGCTCCCTGGAACTGGGTGGCGATCAGACTCCAGAAACCCAGGCGCCAGGAACGAGGAGCGTCGCTCATGCAGTAACCTCCACGCCGATGCAAATAGTCGCAGAGAAAGGGCCGAATGAGTAGGCATTTTTTGAGCAAGAGCGCCAGAAACACACGCGAGTGGAATGGAAGTGCTTCGATGGAGCTGTGGCGGTGCCCACACGTTGCCGCGATCCCTCCGCGACGAGCCAACAGCAACGCTGACTCTCTGCTCGGGCTCCTCAGGGCGGGGCGGACCTACTCGGAATAGGAATTCGGAAGGTAGGCCTCGACGGCGATGTCTGCGCCGAATTGCTGGAATGAACGGATATGAAGTGGCGGGAAATGTCTGGTTGCGGCCGAAAGAAAAGGCACGCCCGAATCTCCCGCAAGCTTGGGGGCATAGAATAGCACCAGCTTGTGAACAATTCCGGCCGTCAGCGCAGCGCCGTTGAGCCGTGGACCGGCCTCAACGAGCACGCCAAGGATCTCGCGACGGCCCAATTCGTTCAGCACCAGGGATAGATCAATCCCGCCCCCCGGGGATTTCGAATGGATTAATTCCACGCCCGCTTCCCGCAGTTTGCGTGCTTTCGATGATTTGGAAGGAACGGCGGTAAAAACCAGCAGGTCATGATCAGCCGACTCGACAATGCGCGTTTTGAGAGAGAGGCGCAATTTAGTGTCCAGAATGACGCGCAGCAGGCGCCTGCGCCGTGGCCGACCGCTGCGGTCGGTCAGCAGTGGATTATCGGCGAGGATCGTTCCAATGCCGGTCAGCAAGGCATCCGAAGCGTGGCGCATGCCGTGAACTCTGGCGCGCGATTCCTCGCTTGTGATCCAGGCGCGTTTCTTGTTTCCGCGCTCTTGCGGCAGCACCAGTTGCCCGTCCAGCGTCAAGGCCGACTTCAGCGTAACAAACGGCCTTCGCGTGGTAATCCAGCAGGCAAACGCTTCGTTCAATTTCTGCGCTTCTGCCCGGAGGAAGCCCGTTTCCACGTCGATTCCTGCCCTCCGGAGCCTTTCGAAGCCCGCACCACGAGTTCTGGGGTTGGGATCTTCCGTCGCGGCCACCACGCGCGCGAGCCCGGCAGCGACGATGGCCTCCGAGCACGGTCCCGTTCGGCCCGTGCTGTTGCACGGCTCCAACGTGACATAAAGAGTTGCGCCGCGGGCCCGCGTCCCCGCTTGCTTCAGCGCCACAATCTCCGCGTGATCCCGACGGTCGTACTGATGAAACCCCTCACCCAGGATTGCGCCATCCTTCACAATGACGCAGCCCACCGTCGGGTTCGGGCTTGCTAGGCCGACGCCCTTGCCCGCCAGGTCCAGCGCGTGCTCCATAAAATGCAGATCGTGACAGTTCACGGTTTCAGTTGAACAGCGAGTCCGCGTAGGTCTGCGCGTCAAACGGCACGAGATCGTTGATCTGTTCGCCGGTGCCGACGAAGCGAATCGGCAGGCCGAGCTCACGCGAAATGGCCACGACGATGCCGCCTTTGGCCGTGCCATCGAGCTTGGTCAGAATGATGCCCGTCACCCCCACGGTGGAGGTAAACTCGCGCGCTTGGGCCAGGCCGTTCTGGCCGGTGGTCGCATCGAGCACCAGGAGCACGTCGTGAGGCGCCCCGGGAATCACCTTGGCGGCGGTGCGCTTCATTTTTTCCAGTTCGGCCATGAGGTTGGACTTGGTGTGCAGACGGCCGGCGGTATCGACAATCACCGCATCGGCGTGGCGCGCTTTTGCCGCCGCCATGGCGTCATAAACAACCGCTGCGGGGTCCGCGCCCGATTTTTGCTTGATGACCTCGACGCCGTTTCGCTGCGCCCAAATTTCCAGTTGCTCGATCGCAGCGGCTCGGAAGGTGTCGGCGGCGCAAAGCACCACGCTCCGGCCCTCTTGCCGCAAGCGGTTGGCAAGCTTTCCGATGCTGGTTGTTTTTCCCGCGCCGTTTACGCCCACAATAAAAATCACCCGCGGATCGGACCCGTTGGCCGCGCCGGCCAGATTCGGCGTGTTGCCGTAAACGTTCAGCGCCCGAAAGACGTGCGCCCTGATTTCACGCTTGAGCTGCGCGCCGTCGGAAAGTGCATTCCGCGCGACCTGCTCTTTCACGGAATCGAGGATCTCACGTGTAGTCTTGACGCCGAGATCGGCGGAAAGCAGTGCGGTTTCCACCTCTTTAAGGGTGGTGGGATCGATCTGCCGGCCGCCCTTCGTGACGTTATCGAGCGTATCGGCGAGCGCCGTTTTGGTTTTGCTGACGGACTCCTTCAGCTGCTCGAGCAGCGTCGGTTCGGGTTTGCCAAAAAGCGTAATCATACGAGGCTGCGCCTTCGCGTGTGCACAACACAAAATTGTAGCAGATGGGGAATGGCAGCCGTATCAGACGTGGATTTCGAGCGCGGAGAGGCGGATTTTGCCCGCGTTCACAGCGGATTCGAGCGCATCCACTACGGCCTGGTCAAACTTCGAGCCTGCCAGCGCCTTCACGCGGCCCAGAGCGTAGTCCAGATCCATCGCCGACTGATAGGGACGGTTGGTGGTCATCGCGTCGAGCGTGTCCGCCACGGCGATAATGCGAGCCATCATGGGAATCTGTGGTCCCGTCAGGCCGTAAGGATAGCCTCGTCCATCCATGTGCTCGTGGTGCAGCTCAATGCCCGGAAGCATGTCCTTCAGCTGTGAAACCGGGCGCATGATGTTCGCGCCTTTCGTCGTGTGCGTCTTCATGATGTCGAACTCTTCGGCCGTCAGCGAGCCGGGCTTCTTCAGCACACGGTCGTCAACGCCGATTTTGCCGACGTCATGCAGCAACGCGGAAATCTTCAGCTTGTCCAGTTCTTCCGCGGACATGCCCATTTCCTGGGCGATCACGGTCGAATACTTTGCCACGCGGCCGGAGTGACCGCGTGTGTAGGGGTCCTTTTCGTCGATGGCGGCCGCAAGCATGCGGATCGATCCGATAAACAGCTCGCGGTTTTCTTCAGCGGCTTCCTTAAGACGCTCGATGTACTCTTCGATGTCGTTCGCCATCAAATTGAAGTTTTCAGCAAGTTCGCTGATTTCGGCAGAGCCGCGCACCGGTGTGCGCTGATGAAACTCGCCGCGGCTGATCGCGCGCGTGGAGGCGGCCAAGCTGCGAATCGGTCCGCTGATGCCGACGGCGAAGAAATACCCGAAGAGAACCGCGAGGAGCACCACGACGCTGACGAACGCGAGCGCCTGGCGGTTCAGATCCGACACGCCGGCATCGTCGCGGGCATCATTGACGCTGCGCTCGGCGATAACGGCCCAGTCGACCTCAGGAAACGTGCTGTACGTGCCGACCATTTCGACGTCGCGCTTGTTCACGGTTTCGCTGAAACGGACGGTCTCGGTGTTGCGCAGTTCCTTCGGCAGTGCTTTGATTTGGCGCACGAGCTTCGATTTGTCGGTCAGGTCTTCGCCGGGCACGAAGTGTTTTGTGTCAGGATGCGCTACCACGTGGCCGTAATGATCGACCACAAAGACGCTGCGGCCTCGCACGCTGGCGTCTTGCAAGCGGCGCAAAATCGGGTCGAGCGAGACGACGGCGGCGAGCATGCCGGTGAAATTGTCCTGGGAGTCCTTTAGGGGCACGGCGATCACGAAAGCGGGGCGGTTATCCGGCGCGAGCGCCAGAGGGTCGCTGCGAACGCTCACTTGCTGCACACAACTGACGAAGGCGCGCTGCAGCGCCTTTGCGACAAAGGGGTCCTGCTCCACGCGAAAATTGCCTTGCGAAGCGCTGGTGCCCTTGGCATCGCGGCCAACAGCGGTCAGATAAATGAAGGTGTTGCGGTTGGACTCAACAAAGTTATCGAGCAGGCGGGTGACCTTGGGTTCGTTGGCGGGATCGGTGACGTTGTCGATCAGCCCGGTGAGCGCCAGAATCTGCCGCTGACTGATGAGCTGCTGGTTTAGATTTGACTCGAAGAGTTGAACTTCTTGGGTAAGCGAGCGGGTCAGTTCGGTTTGCTGCACACGCTCCGTGTCGACAAGTTTTTCCTGGCTGAGTTCAAGAACCTGGCGGTGATACAAGCCGACAGGGAGCGCGCCGACGAGGAGGAGCGCACCGAGCACTAGCCATAGGATGCGCACCCGGCCGGTACGGAGGCGCGTCCACAGCGATAGGAGCGAAGCCGCCATCGCAACATATAGATTTTACGGGCCTAGTTCGATCGGGCCGGGCTGGCCTAAAGGACAGGCGTCACGCAAATGCAACTAGGCCGGAAGTACCAGAACGGACTGAAGCTACTCGCGGCGCAGCGGGCGTTCCATGATGGCGCGAATGGCCTCCCGGGGGGAGTTGCCAAGATGAAGAATACTGTGAACCTGCTCGGTAATAGGCAGTTCGATGCGCCTGTCGCGGGCCAACGCCAGCAGTGCCGCTGCAGTGCCGACACCTTCAGCAACCATCGTCATCCCTGCTAGAATCTCCTCGAGTCCGCGACCTCGGCCCAGCTCAAAACCCACATAACGGTTCCGGCTGAGGGCCCCCGTACAGGTCAGCACCAGGTCCCCCAGTCCGGCAAGGCCGCTGAGGGTCTCTGCCCGGCCTCCCAGCGCGACGGCCAGGCGAGTCATCTCCGCCAGGCCTCGAGTAATCAACGCCGCGAGCGAATTATGTCCGAGGCCCAAGCCTTGGCAGGCGCCCGCCGCAATGGCCATGACGTTCTTCATGGCGCCCGCGAGTTCGACACCCAGGACGTCGTCGTTGGTATACAGGCGAAAAGTCGAGCTTGCCAATTCTTCCTGCAGAAACTCGGCGGCCTGAGAAGAATAGCGCCGAACATTCGCAGCAAACACACGATAGCTCGAAGGAGCGGCCAGGACCACCGCCGTGGGTTCGCCTCGTGCCGCTTCGATCGCAAAGGAAGGCCCGGAAAGAACCGCCACCTGGGGCACAAAGCGGAGAGAGAAAACTTGCTCGATGACCTCGCTGATGCGCAGGTGTGTTGCCGGTTCGAGACCTTTGGTGGCGCTCACGATGATGGCTTCTTGTGATACGAAGGGAAGGGCCAGAGTGTAGACCTCGCGGGCATGAGCCGAGGGTATGACGCCGAGCACGATTTGAGCATCACGCAAGACCTCGCCGATGTCTGTCGACGCCTCGACGCAGGTGGGAATGGGAATCCCCGGCAGATACGTCTTGTTTTCGCGGTCGCTGCAGATGGATTGCGCGATCGCCGGTTCGCGCACCCATAAGAGAATTTCATGCCTGCGGCGGCTCCGGCTGAGCACCACGGAAAGGCCGGTGCCCCAGCTACCGCCTCCGAGGATGGCGATTCTGCTCATGTGGCGCCGTCTTTCGATTTGCCGGCTAGATATTTCGGCTCCGATCCGGACAACAGGCGCTGCAAATTCGCTTTGTGCTTGTAGATGACCAGTGCTGCGGCGAATAGCGTGCCGAAGGTTACGACCAGCGGCGGGGCATGAGGCGGTGCCCATAGCAAATACACGAGCAAGGGCATGGCGGCCGCCGCCGTGATGGAAGCCAGCGAGACGTAGCGCCAGAAAACGAATACCAGGAGAAAAAGGACGAATCCCGCCAGCGCCGCGAGTGGGCAGAGCAGGACAAATACGCCCAGCGCGGTGGCCACTCCTTTGCCACCTTTGAAGGCCAGCCACACAGGGAAGCAGTGGCCGACGAGCGCCGCCGAACCCGCCAAAACCATCCACAGGGCGCTGTTGCCAGTGAAATGCCCGGCGAGCCCGACCGCAGCCGCCCCCTTAAGAGCATCGAGGAGCAGCGTCAGGATGCCGGCCAAAGGCCCCGCAACCCGAGACACATTCGTCGCCCCGATGTTGCCGCTACCATGCTCGCGCACATCTTTCCCGCCGAGGAGTTTTGTCAGCATCAAGCCGAAAGGAATCGAGCCGAGCAGATAGGCGACGAATACCAGGACTGGCGAAGCCACCGCGGTCGAGAGCATGTAGCGCTAAGTCTCCGAAACAAAAGGGAACGATTTGAGAGTAGTGTACTCCGCTCCGGTCGGTTTGAGTTTGCTTTCGATGAGCTGAAACTCGGCCGCGGTCAGTGAGCCGAAGCCGTGCGATTGGTTTTGCTGGACCGCGGCCTGCAATTTTGGAGATAACCCCGGGGGGCTAAAGCGCGCCAGCGTGAGATGCGCTGAGAACGCGCGCCCCTCCAACGGAAAGCCGAGCCTGTGCATCGCCTGGTCAATGTCGGCCGCAAGGGTCGCCACATTCGGCGACGCTTCCATGCCAGCCCAGAACACACGCGGGTGCCGTTCATCTGGGAAAAAACCAAGTCCCCGGAAATTCATCGTGGCGGCTTCGGGAGAGCGAATTGCGGCGAGCCCTGCTTCAACCTGGCGGAGTCTAGCGCGATCGGTTTCGCCCAGAAATTTCAGCGTGACATGCAGATTGCTGGCGCGCACCCATTTCGCTTGTGGCGCAAGCGCGCGCAGATCGTTCACAAACGCCGTCAAGGCAGCGCGAATCTCGCTAGGTATTTCCATCGCGACAAACAGCCGCATGCAAGCCCCTTTACGGACCTGGCCAGGGGCGGTCTTTTCGACTTCTACTCGACCACCGGGCTCCCGAACAAACCATTGCTTCTAGCGTGAAACGCCTTCTCGTTGAGGCCGGACCATCATTTTATCGCGGCGGGGATGGCCGGGAACGGCGACCTCCTGAAAAGTCGAGGATCACTTTATGGGCTCAGGTCTCCGGCCTAAACCCAAGCTCACCAGCGGGAGGGCGGATTTGCGCTGTAGAGATAATGCATGCGGACCATATCGAGCGCCAGTTGCGAGGCGTAAAACCGTATTCCGTCGCGGTCGCCCGGAAGACGCACCAGCCGCTCCTGTACTCCCGTTGGCGAAGCCAGGGCCAAGTACACGGTGCCGACAGGCTTTTCCTCGCTGCCGCCCCCGGGGCCGGCAATGCCCGTGATACCGACCCCAAAGGTGCTGCCAACGCGCCGTCGTATGCCCTCGGCGAGCGCCATCGCCACTTCGCTGCTGACGGCACCCTTCGAGGCGATCATTTCGGGCGGCACGTCGGCCCAGGCGGTCTTGAGCTCGTTGCTGTAGCAGACGGCACCACCCAGAAAATAGGTAGAACTGCCAGGAATACGGGTCAACCGCTCGGCGAGCAGACCTCCCGTACAACTCTCGGCTGCCGCGATTGTGCCGCGATTGTCGGTGAGAAGCTGTGCCACCACTTCCTCGAGCGAAACGCCGGAATGCGCAAAGATGCGGTCCCCGAGGGCAAGCTCGAAGCTGCGCACGATTTCGTCAAGCGTGCCCTCCGCGTGGGCGCCTTGGTCGGTCCATGTGCGCAAGTGGATCTGGATTTCGCCCGGAACGGCGAGAATGGTGGTGTGCACTTCCTTGTAGCGCGTGTAGATGGGCCGGATGCGCTCTTCGACGTGCGATTCGCCGAGACCCGTGATGCGCAGTTCGCGGTGAAACATACGCACAAGAGAAGCGCACCGCTGCAAGCGAGGGAGAACCTGCTCGAGAAAGAGCGGCTTGAGTTCGCGCGGCGGTCCCGGCAGGAGCGCGATGCTACGGCCTTTATCTTCGAGCCACAAACCAGGGGCGGTTCCGCGCGGATTTTCGAGTACTTCGGCGCCTTCGGGCACCATGGCCTGCCGGAGATTCACCGCGGGCATGTCGCGCTTGAAACTCCGAAAGCGTGCCTCGATGGCGTGGACCACGTCGTCGTTGCGCTTTAGGCGCCGACCAAGCAGGTCGGCAAGGGTCTCGCGCGTAAGATCATCTTCCGTGGGGCCGAGGCCGCCGCTCGCGATCACGACGGGAACGCGATTCAAGGCATCGCGAAAAGCTTCGGCAAGCAGTTCGCGCCGGTCGCCAACAATCGTCTTGCGCAGGACCTCGATGCCCAGTTTGTTGAGTTCTTCCGTGAGGAACAGCGAATTGGTGTCGATGCGATCGGGTGTAAGCAACTCCGAGCCGACTGCAATGATTTCCGCCTTCATGCCAGATATTGTAGCTCACCCGTTTGAGGGCACCGTTAATCCGTGTCGGCCTGGCTTCCTCTGAATGCTTTCTGCAAGCGCCCGCCTCGTAAGGCGACTACGAGAACGGCGATCCCTCGGACTCATTGCCAGCTGGAAAGGGGCAAACCGCGGATGTTCCAGTCGAGGGTGAAGAGAGCCGAATTGGCGGCGAGAATAGTGCGGCCGGTGGAGGTTAGCGCAAGGCCGACGAGCGCCGAGCCGCTCAGAACGTGTTCAGCATGACCTTGGGGAGAGATGCGCACGATGCCGCGTCGTCCGCCATAGGACGCGGCGATGTAGAGATTTGTTTCCCGATCGAAGGCCATACCCTGGGGACGGCCCAGGCCGCGATAGAAAACGTGGACTTCGCCACCTTGCGTGATGCGGTAGACGCGGTCGTAACTCGAGGTCGTCGGACCCGACACGTAGAGTTCGCCGCTCGGATGAAATGCCAGATGGTAGGCAGCCACGGAAGGCTCGAGGGTAGCGAACACGAAAATCTCACGCGACGGGCTGATTTTGAAGATGGTGCCGCTGCGATCGCCAACAAAGAGATTTCCCACGCGGTCGAAAGCCAAGCCCGTGGCAATGCCCATGCCCTCAATCCACTGCTCGGACTGGCCGCTTGGAGCTACGCGATGAATCGTGCCGTCATGGCGGCAAGAAATGAACAGGTCCCCCTGCGAGCCGAGGGCAAGGCCCGTCGGATTGATTAAGGAAGTGACGTAAGGCTTCACCGCGTAATTCGGCGTTATTTTGTAGAGCGAAACAGGAACGCGCTGGCCGCGAGGTCCGCTAAAAGTCACGTAAATGTTGCCAAGCGAATCAATCACGGGATTGGCGACCGGATGCAGATTGTCTGCAATCTGAAGCGCAAGCGAAACGGGAAACGGCTGGCTTTCACGTTGCGCGGTGACGACCTGAATGGTGTTGGCGGTGGCCCCTTCCGGAACCTTGGCGATCAACCGGTTGCTGCTCGACAGCGAAAGCGGAGCCTCCATATCCCCGAAACGCACGAGCGGACGCCCTCCCTGACGCGAGGTGAAACCGCTTCCATAAACGGTAACCTCGCCTCCGGGAATCGCCGCCGCCGGGGAGATCCGCTCAATGTGAGGGATGCCGTTCTTTTCGGGTGTCGAGCCAAACCCAAATTTCATAGCCTATGAAAGTGTAACGCGACTCGCAGGCAAATGGCAGTATAGACACCGGCCATCCAGTCGTCTGCCATGATGCCCCATCCGCCGGGAAGGCCCTCCAGGCGGCGGCAGGGAAAAGGTTTCGTGATATCGAACAGGCGGAACAGAACAAAACCGACGAGAAGGTATTTCCAGTTGAGAATACTCATGCCGGTATACAGCGCAAAATAGCTGGCTTCGGCAGGATCCAGGAGCGTCGAGGGAGCCATGAGCGGCGCGAGGCCGAGGATAAGAGCAAGGTGCACTCCCGAGACTTCGTCGATGACCACATACTGAGGATCTTTCACGCCGGCGAACTGCGCGACCTTGTAGCTGCTGCGCACGCCGCAGTAGGCCAACAACAGCCACACCACAATCGACGGGGTGAGGAGCAGTAGAGTCCCAAGAAATCCGGACAGCAAAGGAGCGTCCGCTCCGAAGCCCACGCGAATCCCCGCGCCGAGAAGCAGGAACCAGGTGAACGGATGAGAGAAAACCGCAATGAGCAATCCGGCAAGCGAGCCCCAGGTGCCCGGAGCGGGCTTGAGGTAACCCGTACCCAAAACCGTGGCAAGGGCGAAGTCAAAGCGGGGCTTCGGCTGCGAAATACCCGGAACGGACTCAGTTGTTGTAGCCATGCGACTCGTCGAGATCGAGGATGATGGTCTTTCGATCGCCAGCGGAGGTTCCTTCTTCGTCGAAGATCGGATCGGAAACGACGTACTTTTCGCTGGCCCAGTTTCCGAGGTCCAGGTTGCGGCAGCGTGCACTGCAGAAGGGGAAATCGGCGTCCGTCTCGGAGTCGGTCGGTTTCTTGCAGATGGGGCAGCAGTGTTTCATTGGTCAGCAGTGTTTTACCACCTCGAGGGGAACTACGACAAGTACAAGCAGCAACTCGCGCCTGGTCAAAGAAGAACGCTAGGGCGGGCAGGTTTCCGGCCAATGAATCTAAAGGCCTACCCGATGACGCGGAGGGGAGCGCCGGTGGCGATACGAGTGAGCTTTTCGGTGGGCGGAGGGACAGGACGCCGGGAGAGTTCGCCGAGGGAGGGCCGAGGGCGAATCTCGGTGACGCGACCGATCAGGTCGTAGGCATCGGTCTTTGAAATCTCGACCGCAACGACATCGCCCGGGACGGCAACTCTTCCATCCGGGAGCTCAATGTCGGTGAGGTACAGTTTGCCGTCGATCTCGGGAGCCATGGATTCGAGCCGGGCCTCCCAGACGAGGGGATTCTCTCTAGAAGGGCCATCGACGAGAGCGGTCTCGACGCGGCCTTTCAAAGCGCGCAGCTTCTTGCGGGAAATTTTTCGTTGCAGGGCCATCAGCCGAGTGCGACGCTCCGCGGTGACATCCGGATCGACTTTTCCGTCGAATGGATGACTGGCGGCGTTGTCCACGTCAGAGTATTCAAACACGCCCATCCAATCGAACCTGGCTTCGGCGACGAAATCCGAGAGCTCCTGAAAGTCCGAGTTGCTTTCGCCCGGGAATCCGACGATAAAGCTGGTGCGTACCGCCACGCCGGGAACGGTCTTACGCATACGCTCGAGCAATCTCAGGAACGCCTCGCCGCTGGAGCCGCGCTTCATGCGGGCCAGCACACTGCGGCTGGCATGCTGCAGGGGTATGTCGATGTACTTCGCCAGGCGCGGGTGAGCGGCAATGGTGTCGAGCATTTTCTGGGTAACGCGATTCGGATAGGCGTAAAGGAAACGCACCCAGAGCAGATCCTCGACGCCCGCGAGCTTTTCGAGCAGTTGCGCCAGACCGTCGCGCAGGCCGAGGTCTTCGCCGTAGGAGGTCGTGTCCTGCCCGATGAGAGTGACTTCGCGTGTGCCGGCGGCGGCCAGGTTTTCCGCTTCGCGAATGACGGATTCAAAACGGCGGCTGCGAAAGGCGCCGCGCAACTGCGGAATGATGCAGAAAGTGCAGGGATGATCGCAGCCTTCGGCGATCTTGATGTAGGCCTGGTGTTTCGGCGTGGTGACGATGCGCGGCGTCAAGTCGTGATACAGGAACGAAGGAGGTTCGGCGGGAAGCACCCTCAAATCCCCTTCGACGGCTTCGAGGATACGCTCGATTTCGCCGGTGGCCACAACGGCGTCCACTTCGGGAACCTGTTCGAGGATCTGGTCGCGAAAGCGCTCGACAAGGCAGCCGGCGACAATCAGTTTCTTCGCGGAGCCGAATTTTTTATGCTCGGCCATTTCGAGAATGGCTTCGACCGACTCTTTTTGCGCCGGTTCGATGAAACTGCAGGTGTTGACGACGAGGACTTCGGCGTCGTTTGCGCGCGGGGTGAGTTCGTAACCTTCGCGCGCGAGAATGCCCATCATCACCTCGCTGTCGACGAGGTTTTTGGGGCAACCGAGCGAAATGAATCCGACCTTTGGCATGGAACGAAGTGCGAAACCCTGGTGATCGAGTGCTTTTGGAATCTTCAGGGCTACAGCCCAATTCTTTGCCGGGCACTCCTGTCGCGGCCCTTTGAAAGCTCAGGGTCAAACGCCGCGAGCGAAGCGACAAAGCTCTCTGAAAGCATCATCCGCGCTTACTAGTTTAGCACGCAGCTCGGGACGCTGCCCTAAGGGCGCAGGCAGCTGCGTGTTGGTTCGCAAGCCTCGCTTCGGCTTGGCCGGTTAGCGCGGCCGGGGGACGGCGCGGATTTGATCGAGGAGCGCACGCAGCCGGAACGCGTCGCAAGCGGCTCCCCCGAAGCGGGCTTGGGCGTATAAATCGGTGAATTCGCGCACCGCGGGAGCCAGCAGAGGGTGAAACGCCAGAGAATCGGCGAACTCCCTCGGGGTCTCGGCTTCGGACCGCGTGAAGCCGCGGCGGGCAAGCACGCGAAGCAGTTCCACGTACAGGCGCGAAGCCAGCTGCGGATGGTGGCGCTGGGCGGGGGACAGGTTGGTGTGCCAAATCAGGCTAAGCCAGCTGAAGAGGGCGCGGATCCAGGCGTAGCGCAGAACGACAAGGAGCAGAACCGCCACAATCGGAACGGCCAAGCTTAAGCGTCCGTGGGAACGCTGCCACGCAATCAGCGTTCTGATGCCGCTATTCTCCAGGCCGCGGAATTTCGCACGCGTTGAGACCGTCCAGTCTATCGAATTCTGGCGCATCATGCGGCTGAGTTGTAGCTGGTGGCTCAGATCGTAGTTGATGACCCACTCTCTCCAACTGAGTTCCATCCAATCAATGTATTGGCCGAGGCGCACCCGGAAGCCGCCAGCCGACTCGGGGGCAGCGGGAGTTGGGTCAAACGTAAGCCAGCCAGTGCCGGGGAAGTAGGCTTCGACCCAACTGTGGGCATCGCTCGCGCGAACAATGTAGTCGCCGCCGAGGTCATTGTATTCGCCGGGAAGGAAGCCGTTGACTTCGCGGGAAGGGATGCCGATCGACCGGAGCATGATGGCCATGGCGGAAGCGAAGTACTCGCAATGGCCTTCCTTGGTCTCGAATAGGAAGCGAGCGAGCGGGTCATCGCCGAGTTTGCCCGTGAGGTCGAGAGTGTAGCCGTAGTTTGTGCGAAGGTAGCTCTCGAGTGCGATGGCTTTGTCCAAGGCATTGTCGCCGGAGGCGGTCACGCGGCGAGCGAGATCGGGAATGCGCGGATCGAGGACGGGAAGTTGCAGATAGACTTCGCGAATCTTCTCGGGGTAGTCGTTGCCCGCAAAGCGTGCCTGGGCGGGCCGTGCAACGGGAAGCCGCGAGACACCCTCGTAACGGATCTGAGCGAAATTACGGTAAGGGTTCGTGATCGAGCCGGCGGCGTCGGTCGTGAGCCGGCTGCGTTGGACCGAAGAATAGTAAGTGCCGGCGTCTCCAGAGAAGTTACCTCGCAAGACAAGGGCCTGCGCGGGCGCGAAAACGGCATCGCTCGCGCTGGGCTCCATCAGAGCGGTGAAGTGCAGTTCAGCGGCGGCAGGCGCCTCGAGGTCGGCTCGCCTGACGATCGTGATCCAACCGTCGGACTCAGGGTAATGATTCGCGAGATTAATTGCCGGAGAGAACCAGCGCCTGCCGTCAAACGTCGACAGAGCAATTCCGCGCCAGCGGAGCATCGGATACTGTACAGGCGAACCGGTCTTGATGCGCAACACGACGGTGTTGTCTTTCTTGAGCCTCCCAATCTGACCGAGTTCCACTTCGTCGCTGAATCCGACCATGAGCGAAGGCTGCAGGCCGGTGCGCGCAAAATATCCGGCGCTGAATCGCGGGAAAACAAAAAACAAGATGGCTCCGAAGAAGATGGCACCAAGAGTCAGACTAAGAGAAGCGAGCGAAAGCGCGCGGTAAAAGCGTCGCTCCTGCGGGCTATTCGAGGACGGCACAGGGAACAAGGAACCCCTGGCGCCACGGCGAATTTCGAGTCCAGTGAACGTGGCCACGCTGAAGAAAAGAAATACGAGAAAAAGGACGAAGAAGTAAGTGTCGACCGTGAAAATCGCCGAAGCGAGAACACCGGCAAACGCCAGCATAGAGAGGAAGAGTGCGTCTCGATCGGTACTGGCACTGTAAAGGCGAACAACGGTGACGAAGAGCAGAAAGTGGACGGAAGCGACAAGCGTCGAATAGAGATTAGGGTTTGCGGAAGAGGCCGCGAAGGAGCGCGAGAGGAAAATCGCATCGATCGGGAAAAAGAAAAGGTAGCTGACAACCAGGCGTGTGGCGATGATATGCGGCAGCTCCGCGGAAAAGCCGCGCCACCAGCGCAATCCTTTGTAGAGCACGAAGACAGGCGCAGCGATGGTGGTGAACAGATCGAGCTTGCCTGTGGCGACCAGCGTGATTACCGAAGTCAGCACAAGAAAGAAGAGGGCGGTGCGGTAGAAGCGGTCGGCCGGGAGGTGGCTGGCTGCCGGGATTGCGACGGGGGAAGCCATGGCGCGGAGTTCAGAATAGCATTTCGGGCAGGCCTGACACGGGTGCGTGCGAAAGGGTAAAGGATCGCGGTTGAGCGGCTCCTGTGATACTCCGATGCCCCCGCGTTTGGGTAAGCGTGAGCAGCGCGTGTAGGGAACCCCGTCTTGGATGCCCGCGGGGAGTTCACGTAGCGGGTCCACAAGGTAGCGAGGCCGCGAGGGCGACGCGGGCGACCTTGCGGGTCAGGTTCGAGATGGGAAGCGAGGAAAGACGACATAGCGGGAGCCGCTTAGAACCAGGAACGCGCGGAAGGGAGTCGACATCGAGGCGAAAGGGAAGAAGGGTGATCTGCCGGTAGGTGACGCTGTGACGGACCTTCGGCAGGGCCAGGGGGTTGGACTTAGGGGTTTGTCCTCGGAAAAGAGGAGCCACAAGGGATGTCTCGAGCTCGGCGGCGGGATTTTCGTCGACGTGGATCGTTGGGAAGTGCCACATGCGGGAGAGAAGCGCGGGGACATCGGCGGCATGCGTGGAGTTGGAGGAAGACTTGGGCGGCGGGAGAACGAGGGTGCGCCCCTGTGAATCAACGAGCACCAGAGAGGCGAGAATGAGGTCAATGTTGGGATGTTTCGCGCGCTTTCCGGGGATGGCCTCGACGAGGCCGAGTTTGCGCGCCTGGCAAAATTCGCCGACGGGGCAGAGCAAGCACTGAGGCGCGCGAGGAGTGCAAAGGGTAGCGCCGAACTCCATCATGGCCTGGTTCCAGTCGCCGGGGGCGCGAGGGGCGAGGAGCGCGTCCGCGGTTTTCTGGAGTTGTTGCCAGCGCTTGCCGGAGCGGAGCTCGCCGCGGACGGCGCCGAGACGGGCGAGGACGCGGGCGACGTTGCCGTCAAGGACGGCGCGTTTTTTGCCGTAGGCGATGCTCAGAATTGCGGCGGCGGTGTAATTTCCGATCCCGGGCAATCCGAGGGCGTCTTCAGGATTGACCGGGAATCTGCAATTATGCCGGGAGACGATCTGCCGCGCGGCTTTCTGAAGATGGCGGGCGCGGGAATAGTAGCCGAGACCGGACCAGAGGCGCAGTACCTCTTCTTCAGGGGCTTCGGCGAGGGACTGGATGTCAGGAAAGCGCGCGAGGAACTTTTCGTAGTAGGGGATGACGGCTTTGACGCGGGTTTGCTGGAGCATGATTTCGGACAGCCAGATGTGGTAGGGGTCGTTGGTGCGGCGCCACGGAAGATCGCGACGGAACTGGGTGAACCAGGCGAGGAGATTTTTGCGGAAGCGGGAGAGTCGAAGGCCGGAGAGCATCGGGGAGTAGTGTGACACAGATGCCGAACTCCAGAGCCCTGCTCAGGAGGACAGTTCTTCGCAGAAGACGACGTAGGAGGAGTGCCAGATTTCAGCGGGGATGGAGCCCCGTGGCTCGGAGGTGACGATGAGTTTGAAGGTTTCGGGGCTGGAGGCGAGTTGGGCGAGCAGGGCTTGGTGCGGGTCGGGTGCGAGCGGCTGTACCAGGGCGAGGTGGCGCAGGACGGCAAGAATGTTTTCGCGGGCGGGGGCTAGCGGAATATCCGCCCCCTCGCTACGGTATTCGAGGAGGGCGTTGCGCTCACGAAAGGTCCACGCGAGCGCGGCGCAGTAGGTGACCGCCTGCTCGAAGCGGTTGGTGTCGGCGATCGCGGCGTTGGGTTTGGCGGCGGAGCTGTGCGGATCAAAAACCAGAAGGACGCGAAAGTCGTCCTCGCGAGCGAATTCGCGAACCATGAGAGAGCCGGAGCGCGCCGATGCCTTCCAATGGACGTGACGGGCGCTGTCCGTCGGCAAGTAGTCGCGAAGAGCGTACAGGTCCTGGCCCCGGCCTTTGGCGACGCTTTCGATGGCGCCCTGGATACCGGGGAGAAGCTCAAGAAATTCCGGGGTTGCTTCGATGGAGGGATAGACGAGGGCTTCGCTGAGCAGATCGAGGCGACGCGCCTTCTGCAAAAAACCGAAAGGGAAACGGGTAACGATGCGAAAGGCCTCCTGCCGGTAAGCGCCGCGCTTGGGGAAGAGAAGAGGCACCGACTGCTTTGCGGACTGCTGACGGGGGATATAGGGAAAGTAGACGGGGGTGGGGAGGAGGGCCCGAGCGGGCTGTTCTTTTCTAACGACGCCTTCGACTCGAAGTGAAAACGAGGGCAGCGTAAGCTTTTCGTTCTTGAGTTCGAGCGAGGCACGCACGGATTGTCCCGCGAAAATGTGCTCCGGTAGACTGAGGCGCATTTCGACTCCGGCGAGCGTGACGGAGGAGAGTACGCCCGACATGAGAATGCTCGAAATCAGGCAGGCCAGGATGAGAAAGAGAAGATTGTTGCCGGTGTTGATGGCCGCGAGCGACACGAGAACGACCCCGGCAATATAGATCCAGCCCTCGCGCGTGAGCCGGTATTCCATGCGATGGGTAAACCAGCGAAGCGGTGTGCGCCGCGCGAGGACGGGAACCAGCGTGACGGCAACCCAGGCGGCGACCAGGAGAGCGGTGAGGGCGGAAGTGCTCGCCAGGGCGAAATGGCCGAGTTCTGCCGCAGCTCCGGAATAGAGGGCCAGGAGCATGGCGACGGTGAGCGCCGCGATCGAGAGGAAGAAGGCGCGGACACCGGGGCGATCGGTTTTCCCGAGAGCCGTGGACAGTTTCGAATCAAGCGGCATGATGGCCTCAGTCGAAGAAGCTACCGTGGCGGGGGGTGGACGATCCCTCGACTTCGAACCGCGAAGAGCGCGACTCTAAAGGACAAGCGCGGTCTCGAGGGGGCATCACAGCGGCACGCGGACGGAATCGACGATCTCGCGGAGAACGCTTTCGGTGGTCTCCGATTTCTTTTGCAGCGAGGCGTGGCGGGCGCTCGCGACCACGCGATGTGAGAAGACGGCGACGGACAGTTGCTTGAAATCGTCGGGCAGGCAGAAATCGCGGCCTTCGAGGAAGGCGCGCGCTTGCGCGGCCCGCTGCAGCATCAAGGTGCCGCGCGGGCTGACGCCGAGAAGGAGTTGATCGGATTTGCGGGTGCGATTGACGATTTCGAGGGCGTAGTCGTGAAGGCTGGAATCGACTTTGATGCGCGCGACGGCTTCCTGCATGGAAAGGACATCGGCAATGCCAGCCACGGGTTCGATCGCAGCGACCGAATCCTCGCTCGCACGGCTGCGCAGGATTTCGCGCTCGGTTTCGTGGGAAGGGTAGCCCATCTTGATACGCATGAGGAAGCGATCGAGCTGCGACTCGGGGAGCGGGTAGGTGCCGTGATGCTCGACAGGGTTTTGCGTGGCGATGACCAGGAACGGCTGAGGAAGAGGGAGCGTGCGCCCGTCGACGGTGACCTGCGCTTCGTTCATGGCTTCAAGAAGCGCGGATTGCGTGCGCGGGGTAGTGCGGTTGATTTCGTCGGCGAGGACGACGTTGGCAAAGACGGGGCCATGACGAAACTCGAATTCTCGGGATTCGGGGTTGTAGACGCTGACGCCGAGGACGTCAGTCGGAAGCAAATCGGAAGTGAACTGGATGCGCTGAAAGGAACAGTGAAAGGATTTGGCCAGGGCCTGGGCGAGCGTGGTTTTGCCGGTGCCGGGAACGTCTTCGATGAGCAAGTGGCCGCGGGCCAGGAGCGTGATAAGTGCGAGCTGGATCACGTCTTCCTTGCCGAAGATAGCGCGCGAGATGGAGCGCTGCAGCTGCGAGACCACCCGAGAGGTTGCGGTCGGCATTTGTTGAAAACCCAGGGTCTTCCTGTTACAAATAGATGAAGGGGGTGCAGCAACGGTTTCTGCCGCGCGGCACGCCTTCTACCCGTTGTAATGACGGGCGATTAGCTCAGTGGTTAGAGCGCTCGCCTCACACGCGAGAGGTCAAAGGTTCAAGTCCTTTATCGCCCACCACTCCCCAGCACTGCTTAGGTTAGTTTAGCGGAAAATAAACATGTCTACGATTCTTCGTACGGTCGAGTTTCTATGCTTGGGCCTGTGGCTGGGAGCAGACGCGTTTTTGAGCTTCGTCGTGGCGCCAGGGGCGTTTCGGACATTGGAAAGCCGGGACGCCGCGGGATTGATGGTGGGGTACGCACTGGCGCGGCTGCATTTTGCGGGGATCTTTCTGGGAGTGATATTTCTGGCGGCGCGCCTGGCGCGCACGCGGGATTTTGGGAGTTTCACGACGGCGGCGGCGATGTGCGTGGTGCTGATGGTGGTGCTGACGGCCGCTTCGCAATTTACCGTGAGCACGCGGATGGCGCAGTTGAAGAAGGAGATGGTGTCGGTCGATAACACCCCGGAAGATGATCCGAGACGGGTGGAGTTCAACGGGTTGCATCGCAGATCGGTGCTGTTCGAAGGCGTGGTGCTGTTGGCAGGTCTCGCGGGAATCTATCTTCTGGTGAGGGAGACGGTCGACAAGCTATAAGGCGCGAGCCTGCTTTTGTTTTTTGCGTGGTTTGCGGGGATGAATTTTGTTGGTGACTTTGTAGCCGGCGCGTTCGAAGGCGCGCCACATGTACCAGCTCGCGACCGTGCGATAGGGGCGCCAGCGCTCACCGAACTTCAGCAGCTCCTTGGGCTTCGGCATGTGCTTTTTGCGGTAAGCAACCGACCAACCTTTCTTGACGCCCAGGTCGTGGATGGGCAGCACGTCGGGGCGGCCGAGGCGAAAAATCAAGAACATTTCGACAGTCCAGGCGCCGATACCTCGGACGCAGACCAGACGCTCGACCAACTCCTCGTCGGATAAGTTGAGTGCTTCGTCGTGCGTGGGGACGATGCCCGCAACGGTCTTCCTCGCGAGATCCTTCATTGCGGCAGCCTTGGCGCTTGACAGTCCGGCTTTGCGCAGCCATGCCGTGGGAATCTTCATCATCTTTTCGGGCGTGGGCGGTTTTCCGTTTTCGCCGAGAGCCTTGATGCGGCCGAAGATGGTGGCGGCGGCCTTGCCGGAGATGGATTGGTAAACAATGGCTTCGAGGAGAACTTCGTAGGGCGACTGCGCGTCGGCGACGTCGATTTGGAACGGAGCGGTCTCGGCGATGAGGCGTTTGAGTTGTGCGTCGCATGCCGAGAGATGGCGGAGGGCTTCGTCGAGGTTGAAGGCCAGATGGTTCGGAGGATTGTCGGCGGTCATGGCGGGAAAAAAAGGTAGCACAGAGGAATGGATTTGGTGAGCGGAAAAGAAGCCGGTCAAAAAAGGTACCTCAGGGTCACGAGCCATTATCCCAAAAGCTTTTCCGGCTCTTCGGTAAGGCTGAGCGGCGCTTCGAAGGTTGCTCAGTCCAATCACAGCTCGGGTGGAACAATGCAAAATGGTTGCGCGTCGGAAAGGAGCGCTCGGGAGTGTGCTAAGATTTTGCGTTTATGCAAACAGGAATTATTGGACTGCCGCGGGTCGGAAAGACCACGCTGTTTCAGATATTGACGAAGGCGCATGTTGAGGCCAAGGGAGCCGGCACGCACGTCGGAGTGGCTAAGGTACCCGAGCCGCGTTTGTTGGAGTTGGCGAAGCTGTATAAACCGAAGAAAATCACGTACGCCACGGTGCAGTACGTGGACCTGGCGGGCGTGCAGAAGGAAAGAATGCGGGAAAGCCTGGCGTCGTTGCGCGATGTGGATGCCATCGCGCATGTGATCCGTGTGTTCGAAGACCCCAGCGTCGCGCATGCCGAGGGCAGCATTGATCCGTTGCGCGATGCGACGAATCTCGACCTGGAACTGATTCTCTCGGACCATGATCAGGTTTCGAAACGCCTCGAGCGCGTAGAAAAAGACCTGAAGAAGAAGAAAGATCCGCTCCTCGAAAACGAAAAGGCTGTTCTCGAGAAGTGCAAGGCCTATCTGGAAGCGGAAAAGCCGCTGCGCGAGTTGGAGTTGACGCCGGAAGAACGGAAGCCAATCAGCGGGTTTTTGTTTTTGTCGCAGCGGCCGATGCTGTACGTGTTGAACCTCGGAGACGACGAAGCCGCGGAGTTAGACAAAGCGGTTGAGAAGCACAAGCTGGCGGCGTTAGAGGGGCGGCCGAATACGGCGGTCGTGGCGGTGTGCGGACGCCTGGAAGCGGAACTGGCGGAAATGGAAGGGAAGGAAGCAACGGACTTGCTGGCGTCCTACGGGCTAAAGGAGCCGGGGCTGAACCGGCTGATTCGCGCGACGTACGACCTGATGGGACTGATTCCGTTTTTTACGGCGGGTGAGCCGGAGGTGCGGGCCTGGACAATTCCCAAAGGTGCCACCGCCGTGAAAGCGGCGGGCGAGATTCATAGCGACATCGAAAAGGGTTTCATCCGGGCGGAAGTGGTGCGGTGCGGGGACTTGCTGGCCGCGGGGAGCATTGCGGCGGCAAAGGAAAAAGCGCAGGTGCGGCTGGAAGGGAAAGAATACGTTGTGCAGGAAGGGGACGTTATTCTTTTCCGCCATAGCGGATAGGTCGGTTCGTTTTAAGTTGACAGGTTTCAAGCAAAGAAGAGCACTGTAGGACAAGCTGGCTCGGTGCGCGAAACTCGGTCGATTCTTCGCAGCAGTCAGGGCGCTGATTCTCCGCGGCAGAGCCGGCAAACTTGGAACTTTCAACCCAAAACGCACAACTCGGATGAGCCATGATTTGGCATTTCGGACGGCTTTGGCGGCGCTCCTCGGACTGGTGGCGGCGGGCGGCAACGTGCTTGGCGGATACTTCGTGGTGCGCCGCGAATGGCCGCGCAAATACTTGCAATACTTTTTGGCGCTGGGCGCGGGGTACATGCTCAGCGTGGCGTTCGTGGAAGTAATTCCGGAATCGGTGAAACTAGCCGGAGAGAACGCACTGGTGTTTGTGCTGATCGGGTTTTTCCTGATCCATCTGTTCGAACATACGATCGCGCCACATTTTCATTTTGGGGAAGAGACGCACACGGAGGAGATGCACGGGCAGCACCCCAGGAGAACCGTGCTGCTTGGACTTGCCATTCACACGTTTTTCGATGGCGTGGCGATTGCGGCGGGGTTCCTGGTTTCGAACTGGCTGGGGCTGATGATCTTTGTGGCCGTGTTCCTGCACAA
>DATFTB010000245.1:0-11704 GCA_035262325.1 Candidatus Acidiferrum sp. | reverse complement strand
GTTGACCGTCTCGCCGCGCGGAGTCAGAAGGATATGACGGCAAGGGAAGGGCGCTTCGCGCCGCTCGTCCGGAACAAGGTCAATCAGAGGGCACCCCGTCGAAGGCCGCTGCTCTTCGAAGTTCTTGAAGTTGAGGCCGGTCGGCGAATCTTGGAACAATTCGGCCGCAAGGGATAGCGGGGACGAGCGCGGTAACCCCCTCGTCGAGCAAAGCCAGTTCCGCGATTACACCGGAATGGCCCCGAGCGCTGGTGACGAAGATCACAGTAAAAGGTGACGAGGGTCACGGGAACCCCGCCTCCATTTCTGTAAAAATCACATAGATAGGTGATCTCCATGCTTTCCGATTGGCGCCGTAATGGCACTCGTTTTCAGTTCGTTACTAAGGCCCATAGCCGCGTACCGCCGGGCGGCACGCGCACGCCTTATGGCCTCGAAATTATTGAGAACTGCCTAGCTTGCCCGCACCGTCAGGAACGGCTCTTTTGCAACTTGTCAGACGGCGCTGTGAAGAGGTTGGCCGGTATAACCTCGTCGGCCGTGTATCCGAAGGGTGCGACTCTGTTCGTTGAAGGGCAGCCGGCACGCGGCCTCTTCGTTCTTTGTAGCGGCCGCGTCAAGCTTTCGACTTGCTCGGCCGACGGCACGACGCTCATCTTGCGGATTTCGGAGCCGGGTGAAGTGCTCGGGTTGCCAGCGACCGTCACGGGCACCTGTTACGAACTCACCGCGGACGTGATTGAACCGGGGCAGGCGAAGTTTATCGCGCGCACCGACTTTCTCAGTTTTCTGAAGGACAGCGGCGAAGCGGCCTTGCGCGTGGTCCAGCAACTCGGCGAGACCTACCATTCCGCGATTTCCGAAATGCGCACGATCGGCCTCTCCCACTCCGCCGGAGAGAAGCTGGCGCGCTTCCTGCTCGAATGGGCGTCCAACTATCCCGAGGAAAAGGGCCAGGTGCGCATCGAGCTCACCCTGACGCACGAGGAAATGGCGCAGATGATCGGTTCTTCCCGGGAAACCGTCACGCGTCGCCTGACGGATTTCCGCAAGAAGCAGTTGCTCGAGGTGACGGGCTCGACCCTGGTCATCAAAAACAAAGCGGCTCTCGAATCCATCGTCAACGGTTGAGCGCAACGGGCCCGAAGCGGACAGGGCGGTCGTATCCAGTCATCTCGAGGTAGCCAACTCCCTTCAAACCCACTTCGCCCCGGTGGCCCTCGATCGTGATGGCACCCTCCCAGTACGTGGGAACCAGTTTCGAATCAGCACAGGAAACTTCCTGAGATTTCAGGCGCGTAGTCGCGTTCAATTGCAGCCCAAGTTCCGGTATCGCAATCGTCCAGGCGACAGGGTACTTCGCGGAACTGACCGGGCTTGTCCAGCTGTCGGCCTGCGGCAGGAACGCGAAATCTCCGGCGCCGAGATGCCGGGACCTCCCTTGCGGATCAACGTAGGTTCCCGCGGAATAAGCATCCGCTGTGCCATCCTTCCGGCGCAGGCGATAAAGCATTAACTCGCTGTTGTCGTCTAACTCGACGCCAAGCCAGTCCCACCCAGCCTGATCCGGGGCTAATTGATGCGTAAAGAATTCGTGGTCCATCCACGAAAGCCCCGAGACTTCGAGCGTTTTGCCGTCCACGGTAATGTCTCCCTCGGTCGCGAGCCGGGTGAATGAAAAGTAGTGTGAGGCCTGGCCTGGTCCTTCCGCCTTTTGACTCACACCGTTTTCTCCATGAATCACCGGCGGCTTTTGTGCGCGCAGGACGAGCGAAATCGAAAAGTGTTCGTCGAAGGCCCGCAGTTCCTGAATCTCACCGTTCCACTCGGAAGCCCAGTTGCCATTCCATATGCGCCGCCGGTTCGCGTCGATTCCGGCAATCCCTGGACCCGCACGGTTTACGCGCTCGACGTGATAAAACGTTCCCCCGTCCAGGTCGCTCAAGGCGAAATGCGCCATGTAGATGTCGCGGAGATCCCATACCGACGTTTTCAAACCGTCACGGCTCACGCCCTGGCGGAAAAAAGTTAGCTCAAACCCGAAGTGGCGCCCGTCACGGCCCGTGATGTTTCCGGTGTAATACCACCATTCGGTCTGGTAGTCGGGGTGATCGAAGTAATCCCGGGGGAACTGGTAATGGTAGCCCGGGAGCGCGGTCTTGAACTCAGCCAAGCCGGTCTGCCACCAGGCCATTGCGAGCACGCAAGCCATGAATCTACTCTTCATGCACAACCTCGAGCGGATCGAGCCGCACCGCAATCCATGCGGGGTAGAAGCCCGAGACAACGGTTGCCAGGTAAACGACCGTCAGCGCGCCCAGCAAAACCGCCACCGGCCAGTGAAAGCGGATCGTCCAACCGAACGATTGCTTGTTGATCACAAAAACGAGGATCAGCGAAAGAAAATAGCCAAGTACAAAGCCAATCAGATTGGCGAGCAGGCCTAGCAACCCTGCTTCCGAGAGGATCAGCTTGCGGAGCTGGCCCGCAGAGGCTCCGAGAAAACGCAGTAAACCGAGCTCACGGCGACGGTCGATCACGAGCGCCAGCAGAGCCCCGGCCATTCCGACGACGGCGACAAGCACGGCCACCGCCTCGAGCGCATAAGTGATCGCGAATGTCCGGTCGAAAATCCGGATGGCCTCCGCGCGCAGATCACGATCCGAAAAAATCAGGACAGGACGGCCGGCGGCGGCTTGCCGGATGCTCGCCCGAACTTCATCGACCGACGAGCCCGGGGCTACAAATACGGCAAGATTGGAAGGTGCCGGATCGGGCAGAAACTTCAGGAGTACATCGCGATCAATCACGATATACCCTCGCTCACTCGCGTAGTCGTAAGAAACGTCGATGATTTTGAGCCGTACCTGCGACTCTCCGAGGGGCAAGGTAAGCGAGTCACCGGTCTTTACATGGTGCTTGTAGCTGAAGGGCTCGCTGATGATCGCGTTGTATCGTCCTCGCAGCAACGGGAGGACCTCCGCCGCGGGTCGACCCGAGAGAAAGTCGGATCTGCGGCGCGAATCCGGGGCCCGCAGATCGATGGAAGCGAGGGTCGCCGGCATCCCTTCGAAACTGATCTCATACGCTCGCACGCGGTCAACCGCAGCGACTCCCGGCAGTTTCGCGATCTTGTCCACCAGTTCAAGCGAGATCGTCGGATGACGATCGGGAGCTGGATCGCCGGCCGGCCGCAGGTAGAGATCGGCGGGCAGTTCGGCGTCCATCCAGTTCACGACCGTCTGGCGAAAGCTCCCGACCATAATTCCGACCGACGTCATCATGGCCACGGCCGTGGATAGCGCCCCAACCAGCACGGAGGTGCGTCCAAGCGAAGCCACCAGGCTGCGCGAGGCCAGCAAGGCTTCCACGCCCAGCACCCGCCCGAGCCTCCTCGAAGTCCACCTTGAGAGAAAAGCAACCAGGGCCGGGATGGCATGAGCCGAAGCAACGACCAGCAAGAGTGCGGCAACGTAACCAAATACGGGTTTCCCCGCGACGGCCGGCGCGAAAGCGGCAGCGATGGCCATGCCAGCAAGTGCCAGCGCCACAAGCAAATCGCGCTTTTTGTTCACTCGCACCAGAAACTCGCGGCGTCCGCGAGCCATCGCTTCGGCCGGCGGCACCAGCATAGCTTCGCGCGCGGGCGAGATCGCGGAAGCGATCGCCACTCCCATCCCAACGGCGATTCCGAGCGCGAAGGAACTGGGCGTCAACTGAATCGGTCCGGGGCGGCTGCTGACGTAGAGCGAACGGACGGTCAAGGCCATCAGCTTCACGGCTCCCACGGCCATGGCCTTCCCTACCGGCAAGCCGAGCAGCGAGCCCGCCAGGCCGATAGAGGCCGCTTCGCCAAGAAATGCCGAGAGCACTCCGACGCGGCTGGCTCCGAGGGCCCGCAAAATTCCGATTTCGGCGCGGCGCCGCACCACGGACACCGAAACTGTGTTGTAGATCAAGAAGGCCCCGACAACCAGCGCGATGTAGCTCAGCAAACGCAAGTTCCAGCGAAAGGCGGCCAGCATTTTCCGGTTTTCGGTTGTGGCCGTCCCCT
Organism: Candidatus Acidiferrum sp.; assembly: GCA_035262325.1. GTDB lineage: Bacteria > Acidobacteriota > Terriglobia > Acidiferrales > UBA7541 > Acidiferrum. Next base: position 7,650 of record DATFTB010000245.1, on the reverse strand, counting down.
GTGGACGGGCCGTCACTCCGGGCGGCAAGAGCCCCTGAATGCGTGCCACCCATTGCGAGGGATCGGCGTTTGCCGGGAGCTTCGCGAGAACACGGTCGACGCGTCCAAAGCGATGCAACACGCGCTGAGCCAGGGCGATGTCCATGACGATCGCGGCGTCACTGCCGTCTTGATCGGGGTAGACGCCTCGAACGGTGCATCGGAAGATCTGATCATTAATTGAAAGGTTTATCTGCTCGCCTGGCCTTCTCCCGAGACTGCTGCCAACCCAGATACTCGAGCTGTCCTCGAGGTCCTCGAGCGAACCACGCGGCGGTTCGCCGGCGCGTACCGCCAAGCCTTCTGCCGGCCCCGAATAGCGACTCGATTCGGCAACCAGGTCGATACCGACGAGCGGATAGGTCTGTTTCGACTCGCCGCCAATCGCGTAGTCTTCCATTCGCGGAGAGACGCGGAGAAGATAAGGCTCGGTCGCCAGAGTCGCGACCACGGACTCCGGCACGCCACCGGTCGCTACAATCTCGAGGTCGTTGTCGCCCGCAAGCGTCTCCATCGACGAATGAAACGAGCCGGCGGCGGCATCGCCAGCGAGATCGATGGCCAGCACAACGGCGACGCCGAGCGCCACCGCCAGAACGGTCAAGCCCAGCCGGACCGGCTCGCGGAATAGCGGCCGGACGATCAACCGGTAAATGAGTCGCAGATAAGGCATCTTCAGCGTCGTGTAACCTCCTCGACATGGCCGTCGCGCAAGCGCACGATGGTGTCGCAAAGATTCACAGCCTCCTGGCTGTGAGTCGCTAGGATCGTCGCCGTGCCCCTCCGACGAGTGAGGCGCTGCAGGAATTCAAGAATCACACCGCCGGTGATGGTGTCCAAATTGCCCGTTGGCTCATCCGCCAGGAGTATTTTTGGCGAATGAACCAGGGCTCGCGCAAGGGCCACGCGCTGCATCTGCCCGCCGGACAGCTGATGCGGAAAACGCCCTCCAAGCCCGTCCAGTTCAACCCATGTTAGCGATTCGATCGCCGCCTCTCGGGCCCGCGATTCTCCCCCGAGCAGCAGGGGCAATTCGATATTCTCAATGGCCGTCAGGGTGTGGAGAAGCTGAAACGACTGGAAGACAAACCCAACTTTCTTGCGACGCAAGCGCGTCTGCTCGGAATCGCTCAGGTTCTTCGTCGAAACACCGTCGATAATCACCGAGCCGCTTGTCGGAAAATCCATGGCGCCGGCCAGATTCAGCAAGGTGGACTTCCCGCACCCGCTGCGCCCGACGACGGCGACGAACTCGCCTGCCGCCACCTCCATCGTGATGCCGTCAAGCGCGAGAACCGTCTGGCCGTCGGTTAAATACTCTTTGCGGACATCCTCGAGAGACAAGATCGGCATGAGTTTGAGGTTTCGATCGAACCCATTTCAAACATACATGAATAATGCTTCGAACCTCCATCGGGTCGCGGTCCGGGAGCTGCCGGACTATTGCAAGGCGAAAACCGACAGGCTTTCGGGCGGCAGGCGAAGACGCAGTTGCTGCGCCGCTAGGTCCGCTTGTCCGGCGCCGAAAAGAGCGGAGATTCCGGTGGCTTGCTTACCGGGAGTATCGTGAAGCTCGATCGTCATCTGTCTCTCGCTTTTTCCGTTGTGGAAAGCGACCACGAGCTTTTCCTCGTCTGATTCCCGCAGGAACACGTAAGAGGAGTCATCCGATGCCAAGTGCCACAATTTTCCTGTGCGCAAGGCGTCATTTTCGCGCCGCAGCCTCAGCAGCCCATGGACATACTCAAAGATGGCCTGCTGTTCGCTCGTGCGGCCCTCGCGCGCGAACCCGTCCTTTCGGTCTTCCATCCAGCCGCCGGGAAAATCGTGCCGGTTGTCGGGGTCTCCGCCTCCCGTCATGCCGATTTCGTCGCCGTAATAAAGCTGCGGCACACCGCGCAGCATTAGTGTAAGTCCGTAGGCAAGCTTCAGCTTGGCCGGCGTAGCGCCCGCAACCCCTGCGAATCGCGGTACGTCGTGGTTCCCGAAAAATGGCACGAGAAATTCCGGATGCGGATAGAGCGAATCCTGCCGCAGAATATTGGCCAGGCGTGAGGCCGGAGCGTCTCCGAGCAGCACTTCCCTCAGCACGAAATACATGGGGTAGTCGAAAACGGTGGTCAGTTGCGTGTCGATGCCGTCCCAGCCTCTCCGGCCGCCAACGAAGAAGGATGTCACCGTGGGATCCGGATGAAACACCTCGCCAATCGTCGAGAGCCGGGGATAAATCCTTCGCAGCTCCGTATGCCATGCGGCCCAGAACGTTCTGGGTACATAGGGAAAGGTGTCCAGTCGATAGCCATCCAACCCGGAAATCTCCGCCCACCAGATGCTGTTTTGCACGAGGTACGCGACGACCAGCGGGTCTTCCGTGTTCATGTCCGGAAGCAGGCCGAAAAACCAGCCGTCGGTCAGGTTCTTCCTCAGCAGCGGCGGCGTGTGAGGGTCAGCCAGCAGTTCGAATGGATCGATGGCTTCGAGCTTGTTTCCGGCGAGTCCGTAGAAGCTTTGCTTCCAGGGAGAACCGGAATTCAAGTGATGCTCGGGAGTTCCGTGAAACCACTCGGTCGTGGGCGCGTTTTTCACCCACGGATTGCGCGGTCCAACATGGTTCGGCACGGCATCAAAAAACACCTTCATGTGCTCGTGGTGCGCTGCCGCCACAAGTTCCTGATAATCCAAGAGCGTCCCAAGATGGGGATCAACCGCGTACAGGTCCACCGCGCCGTAGCCGTGATAGTCCTCGGGTGCGCCATTTTTCACGATTGGCGTAAGCCAAATTGTGGTTACACCGAGTTCCTTCAGGTAGGGCAGATGAGCCTTTATTCCACGCAAGTCGCCGCCATGATAGGCGCGCGGATTCGCGCGGTCATGCGACCCTTTGAACTCGCTGGGTTCGTCGTTGGTCGGATCTGCGTTCGAAAACCGGTCCGGCATGATCAGATAGATCACGTCGTCGAGCGACAGCCCCTGATTCCTCCCGAGCAACTGCTTCCTCGCCGCAATCGGCAGTTCGAAGGAGGCCTCGCCATGGGTCGTTAAGATCCTGCAGACGGCGGTACCCGACTTAAGGCCGGGAGCGAATTTCAACCACATGAAAAGATAGCTGCCGCCGGATGAGGATTGCGTGCGGCTCACGACCACCTCCGGCAAATTGCAGCTGGCGTGTGTTGCTTCCAGATTTTTTCCGGAGAGCAGCAAAAGCAGTTCCGGCGTGAGGCCCACCCACCAGTTCGGCGGTTCCACCTTGTTGATGACCGGGGCGTTTGAATTGCTTTTATCCTGCGCATCAGCGGGGGCGTTCACCGCGAAAAGCAACGAGGGGGCAAATACGAAAGCCAGGAACTGCCTGAAGCGATCGGTGCGGTATGCTGGCAAGCCCTTACGATCCTTTCCGAATCATAGAGAAACGCTCGGAAGCAGCGCGAGAGAAGCCACTTCAGCTCTCGCGAAACTCCAACACCCCGAAGGCGGAGGGCACGTGGAAATTTGGCTTTGGCGAGCGGGTCGGGCTCCACGCCGAATAAAATCGCGGCTCCTTTTGGCCTTCGATGCGAAAGAAGTTCGCCCGCCAGGGCCTTTGGGGATCGAATCTACCGGTCAATGATTTCATGGGTATGGCCAGTTCCGCCGTCCACGTCCTTGCCTTTTCATCCATTCGGACCCTGCGGAGGAGGCCGCTGTGTAGTTCCACAATTTTTCCGTGAGAGACCGCCAGATCGATCCAATAGCCATTGGGGCTGACTTCAAACTCCAGGTATTGGAAGGGGTCGGTCGAGTCCGGCTGCAGGAAGGTCTCCGCCACATCGCGGTCCCACAACTCGTAACGCCAGCCGTCGGCGCGGGCATCGGGGAAGACGGTAATGTTCCGGTAAACCGAACGGAAGCGGATGAACAACGTCTCCGCCGTCCACAGCAGGCGAACCTCCGTGGCACGCTCGGGATCCGGGTTTTCGCCTGTCCAGTCGCGATCATAGCGGATCGCGGGCGCCTTCTCCCAGGCCGCGCGCGGAGGGAAACCCTCGTTGTCGGTCCGCTCGTTTAGATGAAGCGCGATCGCTTTCTGCTGACTCTCACCTGTCGCGGGGTGCATGGTGTCCATAGTGTAATTGAGCCCCGGCGCATAACTCACAAAAACCGAAGCAGGCGCCAACAAAAACGCAGCTACGCTCGCGGATCTTCGATTCATGCCAAACATCATAGCGCATTGCCTTTGGACTGGCTCCGAGGCCAGCAGACTGTTTCGGCACCAAGCGGTGTTTCGGGCCGCTTCGAGCGTTTCCGCGCGTGCTAGGATCGCTTTAGAGGCCAGTCGCTTGCCGTTGACGAAGGAGAATTCCAGGGTGAGAAACCGATCTTCCGTTGAAGTCCGCACCGAACCAAGGCGCCGAGACCCGACCGAATTTAAGTTCGTCAGACAGCGCATGGAATCGGGCGTCGCGCGCATGACGCTCAACCGTCCCGACCACAACCTGCTCAACGAGCCCATGCTGCGCGAACTCGCGGACGGCATTTCCATCGTTGCCGAAAGCGAAGACATAAAGCTGATCGTCCTCGACTCCGCCTGCAAGGTCTTCTGCGGCGGGATCGACGTCGGCGAGTACACCTCAGAGCGAGTCTTCCAGATGCTCGATGCCTTCCATTCCGTTTTCGCCGGTATCCTTGAAACCTCGAAGCCGGTCCTTTGCGTCGTGAACGGCCCGGCGATCGGGGGAGGTGCGGAACTCGCGGCGTTCGGCGACCTCGTTGTGGCGTCTCCAAAGGCACGCTTTGCTCAGCCGGAGATTACGATCGGCGTCTTTCCTCCGCTGGCGTCCACCATCTGGCCGTTCCTGGTGGGTCCAAAAGTCGCGCTCGAACTGGTGCTCCTCGGCGAACCGGTTACCGCCGAACGCGCACTCGAACTCGGCATTGTCAACCGATTGGTGCCGGAAGCGGACCTCGAAAGCACCGTGAACAACCTCATCGCGCGCCTCACCGGGCACTCCGGTCCGGTCCTAACCATGGCCAAGAAGGCCATACTCGGCGGCATGGGACTCTCCCTGCGCGACGGCCTCAAAAACTCCATGAATATTTTCCTCAACGAGCTTTATCGCCTGGAAGATTCCCAGGAAGGCTTGCGGGCGCTGGTCGAAAAGCGGAAGCCAAACTGGAAGAACCGCTGATTTGCTGATGCCGAAGCTTGTTCACTTTATTGACACCCTGCCGGGGGCACCTTACACTGAGTCTAATTTGCAGGCGTCGGAAGTGCGGAAGTGCCGTGCAAATCGGCCGCGGTCCCGCCACTGTAATCGGCAAAACGGTTGCCGTCAGCCAGGCTGCCCTCCGAAGCTGCAGCGGACGTTCGTTCTTCGCGAGAAAGAGCCCAGTCCGACCCTGCCCCGGCATCTTGCGGGGCTTTTTTGTGGTGCGAATTTTGCCGAACGCTCGTCGACGCAAATTTTTGCTGGCATCGTCTTCCGTTTCCGCGGTGCGGGCCGCCGCCCTTTTTCTTTTGTGCGTCTCTTCCTTGCGGGCCCAGGCGAGCTCCCGGTCCGCGCCGCCGCAGGCTGCGACTCATGAAGTCGTCGACGAGGTGGGCCACACCGTTCGAATCCCCATTACCATTTCACGAATCGTCTCACTGGCCCCGAGTCTCACCGAAACGCTGTATGCCCTTGGAGTCGAGGACCGCCTTGTCGGCGATACCGTCTACTGCGACTATCCTCCCGACGCGCAGAAAAAGAGCAAGGTAGGCGGCGCCATCGACCCCAACCTCGAACAGATTGCAGCTCTCCACCCTGACCTGGTCCTTCTCACCAAGACCCTTAACCGGCTCGATACGGTGCGGACGCTCGAGACTCTCGGCATTCCGAGTTATGCCACCGATCCTCACACCGTCGACGACATCATTTCCTCCACCAAGAAGCTCGCAGCGGTTCTAAACGTCCCTGAGGCCGGCAAAACCCTTGCGGATGACATGCAGCGCCAACTCGCTCGACTAGACGAGAAACTTGCCCCGCTGCCTCCGAAACGAGTTCTGTTTATTGTCTGGACCGAGCCGTTGATTTCGGTTGGCAGGAACACGTTCATTGCTGACGCCCTCCACCGAGCCGGTGCCATCTCCATCGTTGACTCGGCCCAGGACTGGCCTCAGGTGAGTCTTGAAGAGGTCGTTCGTCTGCAGCCGGATTACCTCGTATTTGCCTCTTCCCGTCAGGGCGCCGCCGAAAACGATTTCGAATCCCTGGCGCATCGCGCCGGCTGGCGAATACTGGACGCTGTGCGCGATCGCCGCTATGCCGTCATCAGCGACGCCGTGAACCGGCCGGCGCCGCGAATCGTCTCCGCGATTGAAGAGCTGGCACGACAGCTGCATCCGGAGGTGTTGCCAGGGGCTCCCGAGAAAAAGCCCGCTGGCTCCATCGAACCGCTCCATCCCGAGCAAAAAGCGGTTACCATGCGTGCCATGGCTTTGACACGCTCGACGGAGTCTTCATGCGACCGTTGACACTCGGGCGCCTGTTGTTGCGCTGCAGCCTTCTCGCCGTCATTCTTTTCCTCGTTGTCGTGATCGCGCTCAAGCTGGGCGCGGTCCAGGTCTCGCTCTACGGCCTGGGTCGTGATCTCATCCGTGTCCTGCTCGGCCAGAGCAGCGCCATTTCGAGCGATTACGGCATGATCGTGGTTGATATCCGGCTGCCGCGCATTCTGCTGGCAATCGTCGTCGGTGCCTCGCTGTCGGTTGCCGGCGCAAGTTTTCAGGCGCTGTTGCGCAACCCGCTCGCCGATCCCTACGTTCTCGGCGTTTCGTCCGGAGCGGCGGTCGGCGCCATTCTCGGACTCATTCTCGAAAATCAACTTTCTCTCCCTCCTGAATTTGCCGGTTTCATCACGCCTCTTGGCGCTTTTCTCGGTGCGGCAGTCACCATCGGCGCGGTCTACGTGCTCGGCCGCCGCGAGGGCCAGATCGACAGCAGCACGCTCCTGCTCGCCGGCATTATCTCCGCTTCGTTTCTTTCCGCCATCATTACTTTTCTCATGTCGACGCTGACGGGCGGTAATCTGCGCGGCGCGCCGTTCTGGCTGATGGGCAGCCTGTCCACGCTTCCGCCCAAGAGCCTGCTGTACCTGATCGGAATTGGCTTCCTGATTGCTGCCGCCGCAATCTACACCACCGCCTCCGACCTGAATTTGCTACTGGCGGGCGAGCGCGAGGCCATGCATCTCGGCGTCGACGTGCCGCGCGTCCGCATCGTGGTTTACCTGGCGGCCTCCATCCTCACGAGCCTGGCTGTGTCCGTGAGCGGCTCCATCGGCTACGTCGGGCTGCTGGTTCCGCATGCCATGCGGTTCCTGTTCGGCTCTGACCATCGCGTGCTGCTTCCCACCTCAGCCTTTGGCGGTGCCATCGCCCTGGTTGTGGCCGACACCATTGCGCGGACGGTCGTCGCGCCCTCGGAGATCTCCGTTGGTGCGGTCACCGCCATCGTCGGCGCGCCGTTTTTTATCTATCTGCTTCGCCGGAGGCTCTCGTGAGCACGCCCCTTCGAACGCCTTCGCCACCCCCGGATCAGCCGCGCTCGAATCCTGACGTCCGCTTGAGCGTCGAGCAGGCCAGTTACGTCTACG
>DATFTB010000244.1:0-25538 GCA_035262325.1 Candidatus Acidiferrum sp. | reverse complement strand
ACGGACTGGCAACGAAGCGGAACCGTCCACCAGAAAATGAGCGCCAAAAGAGCGAGTTGGAAATGGCGGCGGGTGCACACGTTCTAGGTTCGTGCCGGAAACAAGGGGAGCAGGAACACGCCCCGCGTTGCCACCCACCTCAACAACGCCGACGAATGGAGCGCCGCGCTTATCGCCCTGGCGACCGGTGCTTCCTTGTGAAGCCGTACGGTCCGCAAGAAGAACATCAGTCCAAGGAGAAGACAGGCGGGTTGGGCAAGGCGTTTCACGGTCGGGTTCGTGGCCAGGGGAAGCATACTGAACACTGTGAGATCGAGAAATAGATTCTTTCCGCGCCTCAGAGAATAATCGGAGAACAGCGGGGCCACGGATCCCTCGCCTTTGCACCCTCGGCGCGCCAGCACCCGGCCGAAGGAATAAAGAAGGGCACCTCAGCGGTCCAACGGTTACTTAAGGGCGTCTACCCCGGCCTGCGCGCATAGGGCGTCATGATCGCTTGTGTCGCCAGAGACGCCGATGGCGCCGACGATTTTGCCTTCGAGCACCAGGGGAATGCCGCCTTCAACGGGCACGACGCCTTCAAGACGAAGAATGCGCAGGCCGCCGCCACCAGCGGCGAGGGCGTCCTGAAAAGCCTTGGTGGGGCGCTTGAAGCGGGCGGCAGTGCGGGCTTTCGAGATGCAGATATCGGCGCTGCCGAGCTGCGTGCTGTCCATCTTCTCGTAGTAGACAAGGTTTCCGCTGGGGTCTACGATGGCGACGGCCATGTTCCAGTTGTTCTTGCGCGCTTCGGCGAGAGCAGGCACAGCGGCCTTCTTGGCGTTCTCAAGGCTGATGGGCGTGCCATAGGGATTGGGCATCTGGGTAAAGGCCGGAAAGGCCGAGAGCGCGAGAAGCAGCGCGAAAGCCAGCTTTTTGGACAGCGATGGCATGATTGTCCTCCAGTGCGAGTCTCGAGACCGTGGCGTGCGAGCGAAACTGTGATTTTGGGCCGACGAACGGGCAGCATCATACACCAGGCAAAGATCGAAGCGCGCCGTTTTGACAACGGAACGGACCGTCGAGCAGGGGCCGACAGCAAACCGTCGGGGGATACCTCGGCATCTGAAAATTCATAGGGGACAGGCACGGACGAAGTCAGGGGAATCCACCGAATCCGAGAGAAGGTGGAAGCTACGGCGGCGCACCATACAAAGAGAGGCGCTTTCATGGGCCATTCGGCGAAAAAGTGGAAAGTCCTGTTGGTGCACCCGAGCGCGCTGATGTATTCGGAAGTATACCTGCGCCTGGAGCCACTCGGGTTGGAGCTTGTCGCGGAAGCCTGCCGGCGAAGCGGGCTTGAGGTTCGCTTGTTGGACCTTCAGGCCAGCACACACAAAGATTATTTCCGGACGATCGAACAGTGGCGCCCGGATGCGCTGGGATTCTCGCTCAACTACCTGGCAAACGTTCCCGAAGTGATTGATCTGGCAAAAGCGACACGCGAGCGCTGGCCCGAAAAATTTGTGTTCGCCGGTGGCCACAGCGCGTCATTTGTTGCGCGCGAGATCCTGGAACATGGGGCGGGCGCGATTGATTGCGTTGTGAAGGGCGAGGGCGAAGGCATTGCGCCGAGATTACTCGAGGCGGCCCGCGACGACTCGAAGAGCCTCGACAAATTGCCAGGTGTGGTGACGTTGGAAGGGGAAGGCCCGGTCCCGGAAATGGTGGACAGCCTGGACGAGTTAAGTCCGGCGCGCGATTTGCTGGCGAACCGCAGAAAGTATTTCATAGGCGTGCTGGACCCGGCGGCTTCGATCGAGTTCACCCGAGGGTGTCCGTGGGATTGTGTATTCTGCAGTGCGTGGACGTTTTATGGAAGGAACTACCGGTTGCGGAGCGCGGAAGCATCGGCGGAAGACCTGGCCCGGGTGCGCGAACCCGGTGTGTTCATCGTCGATGATGTGGCGTTCATCCAGGCGGAACACGGAATGGCGATCGGCAGGGAGATCGAGAAGCGCGGCATCAAGAAGCAGTACTATCTGGAGACGAGGGGCGATGTCCTGCTGAGAAACAAGGAGGTGTTCCGCTACTGGAGACGGCTGGGACTCGAGTACATGTTCCTCGGGCTCGAAGCGATCGACGACGAGGGATTGAAGCTCCACCGCAAGCGGGTGACGCTGAGCAAGAATTTTGAGGCGCTCGAATTTGCGCGAGAGTTGGGAATCACGGCGGCGATCAACATCATCGCGGATCCGGATTGGGACGAGAAGCGGTTTGCGGTGGTTCGCGAATGGGCGCTATCGGTACCGGAGATTGTGCATTTGACGGTGAACACGCCTTATCCGGGGACGGAGACTTGGCGAACGGAATCGCGCGGATTGACGACGCGCGATTACCGGCTCTTCGACGTGCAGCACGCGGTGCTTCCGACAAAGCTGCCGCTCAGGGAATTCTACCGCCAGCTCGTGAGTACGCAAGAGGTGCTGAACCGCAAGCATTTGGGATGGACGGCGCTGAAGGACTCGTTAACTTTGGCCGCGAAACTGGCGATGAGCGGGCAGACGAATTTTCTGCGCATGCTATGGAAGTTCAACGGCGTCTACAACGTGGAACGGCAGACGCGGGACCATGAGCGGGCGGTCGCCTACCAAATGAGATTGCCAGGGACCTTCGCGCCGGGGCGCGTGGACCGAGACAGCCTCTTCATCCATCCGCGGGAATTGATGAAACCGTTGCGAGCGACGGCCGGGCAGGATTAGCGCAAGGCAGCGCGGTTCGAGGCCGCAGAAGCGGCAGAACCGGGCTGCCGCCCTAGCGAAGGAGATGAACCAGGGTTCTCGAATCATTTCTGGCGGGTTTGTTTGCCCTGCATGACGTTCGCGAGCGGATCAGAGCCCATACCCATCTCGAAACTGAACGTCGCGGAATCCTCGGAGGCGCGCTTGAGAATAAAACGGCCCCGCACGGTTTTGCCGTTCATCTCGGATTGGTTGGTCCAGGTGTCGCCGTCGACGGAGCCGTGGGAGTAGACGTTTTCGCCCCAGTTGTTGGTCTCGTAATAGATGTAGGACTTTTCGGCCGTGTCGTAGCTCATTCCGCTGAGACCGTGGTACTCCCCACCCATCATGTTGCCTTCGGACGTGCATAAAATCGCGAATTTGCCGGGCAGCCACTCGCAGGATTCGGTGGAGGTGAACTTACCGCCCGGACCGAACGCGCTCGGCTTTACCTCAGCTTCAGAAACCCATTTTCGAGCGAAGTAGGCGAGCTTGGCGGCTTCGGGGCGGGAGGCTGTTCCTGCGCTCGGATAACAATGGCAAATAAAACAAGGAAGACCGAAAGAGCGAAAACTGAAAGTTTGTTCATTTGATCTTCCGAGGAACAGATCGCGGGGGAACCAAGTGGGTTGAACGAGAAGATGGACCACGGACCTGGCAGTGAGGTAGGCAGTGGAAAAGTCCGCGTGTCACGCGGCATTCACGAAAAAGGAATTCAGGAGCAATACGGACGGGATAGTGTCAGGCGGCCCATGACCCGCGCAACCGGGCTGATCCGAGGGAGAAGAGGAGAATACAATTGAAGAAACTGACAAGAAAATTGTTACAAGCAAGTCGCATGAGCCTTGCGACGATCGCGATGCTGCAGTTCAGCGTGGCAGGACCGCTGGCCGGCACGGCTCAGGCACATGATGACAAAGGGAAGGCACGAACGCCGATCAAGCATGTAATCGTGATCGTAGGAGAAAACCGCACCTTCGACCACATTTTCGCGACCTATGTTCCGAAGCGAGGGCAGACCGTGAACAACCTGCTCTCCGCAGGGATCATCGACGCGGATGGAGCGCCGGGAAAGAACTATAGCAAGGCGGAACAGTTCTCCGCGGATGTCACGCCCGGGGGCGATTTTGAGTTGGCGCCAAAGAAGAAAGATCTTTATTCGCACCTGCCGGCGCCTCTGAATGGCGGGCCGACCGACGTCTGCAAGGACAACGGAGTCTGCACGCTGGCGGACGCCACGTCGTCTGAGGCCGGACTGTCGGATGGCCCGATGGACCCGAATTGCAGGGTCGAGTGCACGGTCGACTATTATGACTTCATGCTGACGGGCGGAACGGGATTGAGCGGCAAGGTTCCGGACACGCGCATTGACGGTGTGCATGGGTCGCCGCCGTATTCGACGCTGCCGCCGGGACCATTCCAGTTGACAGGTAAGAACTTTCCGTATGACGCGTATGCCGCAAGCCCCGTGCACCGGTTCTACCAGATGTTCCAACAATTTGATTGCGACGCAGGACGAGCTTCGAAAAAGAATCCGAGCGGCTGCCTTTCCGACCTTTTTACCTGGACGGAAGTGACCGTGGGCTCGAACAACAACGGCAAGGAGCAACCGGGCAATTTCAGCACGGACTATGCGCCGGGGAAGGTGACGACCGGCGAGGGCGCAACAGCGATGGGCTTCTACAATATGCAGGCGGGCGACGCGCCCTACACGAAGTATCTCGCGGATCACTACGCGATCAGCGATAACTACCACCAGCCGGCGATGGGCGGAACCGGGCTCGACAGCATCATGCTCTTCTTCGGTGACGCTATCTGGTTCAGCAAACCCGATTTCACGCCAGGCACGCCGCCGCACAACGAGATGACCTTTGCAGGCGGTCCGGTCGATGAGATCGAAAACCCGAACTCGCAGCCGGGAAAGCAGAACTTCTGGATTCAGGATGGTTACGGGGGATTTGGTAATAACGGCGGCTCGACGGGAGTGTATGGCGGCGGTTCCTATTCGAACTGCTCCGATCCAACCCAGCCGGGAGTTGGGCCGATCCTCAAGTACCTGGCATCTTTGCCGCGGCCGATCGAGCCGAATTGCGATCCGGACCACTATTACCTGCTGAACAACTACAACCCAGGCTACTTCGGGGATGGCAGCAATGCCTACACCGATACAAACAAGGACAACACGCCCTTCACCATTCCGCCGACGACCCAGCGCAGCATCGCCGATGTGCTCCTTGACAACAACGTTTCCTGGAAGGGCTACAACGATCAGTGGGATGCCTATCTCACCGATAAGTATCAACTGAACTACGGCACCGTCGGTCCGAACAGCGATCAGTATTGCAACATCTGCAATGGTTTTCACTACCAGAAGCAGATCATGACCAACCCGACGATTGTCAGCAACCACCTTAAAGATGTTACCGACCTCTATGCGGACATTGCCAAGGGAACGCTGCCAGAGGTGTCGTTCGTGAAGCCGAGCGGCTGGGTGGACGGGCACCCCGCTTCTTCGAAGTGGAACCTGTACGAAGGGTTTGTGAAGAAGATCGTGGAAGCGGTGCAGGCGAACCCCGAACTCTGGAAGAGCACGGCGATTTTCGTGACCGTGGACGAAGGCGGTGGCTACTATGACTCCGGCTACGTGCAACCGCTGGACTTCTTCGGAGACGGCACGCGCATTCCGTTGCTGGTGGTTTCGCCCTACGCGAAGAAGGGCCGCGTTTCGCACAGCTATGCAGACCATGTTTCGATTCTGAAGTTCATCGAACGGAACTGGAACCTGCCGACGATCAGCGGCCGCAGCCGCGACAACATGCCGAACCCGATACAAACGAACAGCGAGAATAGATACGCTCCGGTAAATTCGCCGGCCATCAGCGACCTGTTTGACATGTTCAAGTTCGAACGAGAAGACGAAGACGACGACTAAAGCGTCTGGCGCACGGGCCTGCCTGCGGGAGGCATGGCAGGCGCTACAACCCTTAGAAGAGACGGGCTTCCGGCCGACGCAGGCCGGAAGCCCGTCGTTCTTCCGAGCTCGGGCCACGCTTGACAAGGAGGTTATACTGCGGATCGCCCAGGGGATGGATGGAGGCGAGAGCGTTCCATCTCGCGGCAGAAAGCCCTACGGAATCAGCGCGGAACGCCGCCTAAGCACCCTGGACCGTGGGGGTATAAGGAGCCCGAAGCGGGTTTTGCGGTGAACTGATGGATCCCGGAGCAATCCGGGTGGCAAGGGCCGAGGAAGTAATGGAACGGCAGCCAACGCGGCCGGAGCGCCTTTCGGACCAGGCCGCGAGGGTTCAGGCGCGGTGCCCGAATTTACGCCCAGCAGACGTACTAACCATAGCAAAAACAATCAGTTACGATTTTCAAGGTAGGGCAGTGGCGGGGTCTGGCGACGAACGCGGAGAAACGAGTGGGTTGAATTCCGGCGAAGTTCTGGCTACGCTCATGGACTTGGGGATGGAAAGGCATCATTCGGCAATTGCCGGAAGCCAGTTTCCTCAGGTCTGGAGGTTGATGCCCCGCCCAAAGGACTAAGGATGCACCGGAACTACGTCCGGGAGCATCAGGAAACGAGCGAGGAAGAGTGGGACAAGACATATATAAGGTAGCGAGAAGGACACAGACCGCATAGCTAGCCCTTCCTGCGGAAGAATCCGGAGTTACAAAAGAACACATGGCACGTTCACTGGTAATCGTCGAGTCGCCAGCGAAGGCGAAGACGATCAATAAATATCTCGGGAGAAACTACACCGTAAAGGCGTCGGTGGGGCATGTGATGGATTTGCCGACGAAGACCATCGGGATTCGCCTGCCCGAGGAGGATGAGAAGCCGAAGAAGAAAAGGAGAAAGAAGGGGGCAAAGGCATCGGCCCCCAGGCCGCCGCGAAAACCGGTGACGCTCGATGATCCCAAGATTTTCGAACCGACACTGCAGATTATTCCCGGTAAAGGAAAAGTGATCAACGACCTGAGGAAATCGGCGAGCGCCGCCGAGGCGGTGTACCTGGCGGGCGATCCGGACCGGGAAGGCGAGGCCATATCGGCGCATCTGTCGATGGTGCTGTCGAAGCCGACGAAGTACCTGGTGCCCGAGGAAGAGGAAGACGGGAAGAACGGCAAAAAGAACGGGGACAAAGAGGAGAAGGCAGGGGAAGAGGCGGGAAAGAAGGCCGGCAAGGGCAAGTTTGCCAAAAAGGCCGCGGATAAGGATCGCATCGAAATCGAGCCGATCGATCCGAAGAAGATTTTCCGGGTGACGTTCAACGAAATCACGCCGAAAGCGATTCGCGCGGCATTTGAGAAACCGCGACAGGTGGACACGCAGCTCGTTGATGCGCAGCAGGCGAGGCGGGTATTGGACCGCATCGTGGGTTACAAGATTTCGCCGCTGCTGTGGGACAAAGTGCGCCGGGGATTGAGCGCGGGGCGTGTGCAGACGGTCGCGCTGCGCCTGATCGTAGAGCGCGAACAGGAGATACGAGCGTTCGTGGCGCAGGAGTATTGGACCATACACGCAATGCTGGACGCGGGGGAGCCGCCCGTTTTTGAAGCCCGGCTGACGAAGAAGCGCGGGGAGGACATCGAGATCAAGAATCAAGGCGCGGCCGACGAGGTGGTCCGGGCGGTGAGCAAGGCGAAGTGGCAAGTGGCCAGCGTCACGCTGAAGGAGAAGCGCCGGAACGCACCACCGCCATTCACGACGTCGAAGCTGCAGCAGGCCGCCTATAACCGGTTGCGGTACACGGCCAAGCGAACAATGGCGCTGGCGCAGCGACTCTACGAGGGCGTTGAGCTCGGCGAAGAGGGATCCGTGGCGCTGATTACCTACATGCGCACGGATTCGGTGCAGGTGTCGAATGACGCGCTAGGGCAGGTGCGGGACCTGATCCCCGCTCGGTTCGGCAGCGATTACCTGCCGGAGAAGCCGAATTTCTACAAGTCGAAGAAGGACGCGCAGGGAGCGCACGAGGCCATCCGGCCGACGGATGTTACGCGGACTCCCGAGGACGTGCGCAAGTATCTCGAAGATGATGTGTTCAAGCTGTACCAGTTGATCTGGCAGAGGTTCGTGGCTTCCCAGATGCTGCCCGCGGTGTACGACCAGACGACCATAGACATTTCGGCGGCAGACTACACCTTCCGCGCCACGGGCTCGATCATGAAGTTTGACGGGTATCTGAAGGTGTACCAAATACCGGCGGTAGGCGCGGACCGCGAGGATGACGAGAAGGACGATGAGGGCGAGGGCAAAGCATTGCCGCGAGTGGCCGAGGGACAGGTCTTGAAGCTCGAATCGATCCGACCGGAGCAGCACTTCACCGAGCCGCCACCGAGATACACGGAGGCGACGCTGGTGAAGGAACTCGAAGAGGACGGAATTGGAAGGCCGTCGACCTACGCGTCGATTATTTCGACGATCGTGGAACGAGAGTACGTCAAAAAGGAGCAGGGACGGTTCACCCCGACGCTCCTCGGCGAGCGCGTGTGCGGCCTGTTGATCAAGAGCTTCGAGGATGTTTTTGATGTGAAGTTCACGGCGCGGCTGGAAGAGGAGCTGGACGAGATCGAAGAAGGCAAGATGCCGTGGCGCGAATCGGTGAGGGAGTTCTGGGAAAAGTTCATCGTGGACCTCGATAAGGCCGGCGATGAAATGGTGTCCTACAAGGCGGGCATTCCGACCGGGAAGAAGTGCGAGAAATGCGGCCAGGGAGAGCTGCTCGAGCGCATCAGCCGGCACGGATTTTTCCTAGGATGTTCGCGGTATCCCGAGTGCGACTTCATTCAGGATATGGAGGAGGAAATCCCCGAGGACGCCGAAAACAAGACCGAGTACTGCGAGAATTGCGGGAAGGAAATGGCGCTGAAGCGCGGGAGATTCGGGGCCTTTCTGGCGTGCACGGGATACCCGGACTGCAAAACCACGCGGCGGCTGGTAGCGGGAACGCGCATAGCGCACCAACCGGATGAGCCGCTGGACGAAAAATGCCCGCTGGACGGGAACGGGCTGGTGAAGAAGCACGGGCGCTTTGGCGAGTTCATCGGCTGCTCGGGCTATCCGAAGTGCAAGTACACCCGGCCGATTACCATGGGGATCAAGTGCCCGAAGTGCAACGAAGGGGAATTCGTGAAACGCGGAAGCATGGGGAAGGGTGGGCGCGGCAGGTTCCGCGTATTTTACGGCTGCTCGCGATACCCGGATTGCGATTTTACGACGCCCTATATGCCAATCGCGGAGCCGTGCCCGAAGTGCGGAGCACCGTTCGTGGTCGAAAAGAAGACAAAAATCGGGACGGTCAACGCGTGCATAAAAGAAGGATGCGACTGGGAGAAACTGGCGCCGGAAGAGAAGCCGGCGGCGGCGCCGGCCGAAGAGGCACCGGTAACGGCGAAGGCCTAGGGAGATCTATCTGGCAGGCAGATGAAACGGGGGCTTCGAGGCGCGAAGTCCTACGCAAGCGTACGTTATCCCCACCAACGACCGAAAGTCGGTACCGCACCGGAAGCAGCTCGGTCAGATTTGAGACGGGCTGCGAGAAAGTGTGTCTATAATCCCCTAAAGAGGCGTAAATGAAGCAGTCGATTGAAAAATTTCTGGAGTATCTGAAGTCGGTGAAGAACGCCTCACCGCATACGACCACGAACTACGGAAAGGACCTGGAGCAGTTCCGCGGGTTTCTGATGCCGCCCGGAACGGAAGAGCCAGACCCTCGGAAAGTAACCCACCAACTGATTCGCGAGTTTGTCGCCCACCTACATGAACAGGGATTGGAGAAGAGTTCGATCGCGAGGAAGCTGGCGGCGCTGCGATCGTATTTCAAGTACTGCGTGAGAGAGGGAATGGTGAAAGAGAACCCAGCGCGGCTGGTTCCGACACCGAAATTGCCGAAACGGATTCCGGCAGTGCTATCGGCAGAAGAGATGAGCGGGTTTCTGGATCAATTGGCGGGGATTCAGAATCCGGGGGGACGCGCGAGAGGAAGAAGGAAGCGGAGCGAAGTGGAAAAGACGGCGCCAGGAGGGGTCGTCAAGCTTGAGGACAGCCTGTTGCTGCCGAGGGACCGCGCGATCTTGGAGTTGCTGTACGCCGCTGGACTGCGGGTGAGCGAGCTGACGGGGCTCAACGTGGTCGACATGGACCAGAAGGAACAGATGGTGCGCGTCCTCGGCAAAGGGAGAAAAGAGAGGATCGTGCCGTTCGGAGGCAAAGCGGCCGAGGCGCTACGGGCGTACTGGCCGGTACGGGAAAGGCTGCTCGGCGAGGGTGCCGGAACCACAATCGATTCGCAGGCCGTATTCCTGAACTACATGGGGAGGCGGCTGACGCAGCGGAGCGTCGGAAGGATCGTGAAGAAGTACGTGCGGATCGTGAATATCAACTGGGACCTGCACCCACATTCGCTGCGGCACGCGTTTGCGACACATCTGCTGGCGGACGGGGCGGACTTGCGGTCCATCCAGGAACTGCTCGGCCACCAGTCGCTTTCGACGACGCAGAAGTATACGCACGCGTCGATCCGGCAACTGATGGACATCTACGATAAGGCCCATCCGCACGCTTGAGGACGGTAAGGACCGGAAGGCCCAGAGCGCGAGAACACGAACGCGCGAGTAGGAAGCCACGGCCCGCAATCGACCGACCATCTGATCGGGAAATTGATCCTGGGATCAGGTTCGATTTCTAGCCGGTGACTGGGAGGTACGCTGAGGAAGTGATGCTGACCGTACGCGCAGCGCGGGCCGACGACCGAGATGCGATCTGGGCGATTCTGGAACCGGTGATCCGCGCCGGTGACACCTACACGCTGCCTCGGCAGATGAGTCGTGACGAAGCCCTTGCCTACTGGAATGCAAGCGGGCACGAGGTTTTCGTGGCGGAGGAAGACGGGCACGTGATCGGCACCTACTTTTTGCGCGCCAATCAGGCGGGTGGCGGGTCGCACGTGGCCAATTGCGGCTACATCACGGCCGCCGATAGGAGGGGCAAGGGAGTAGCGCGGGCCATGTGCGGGCATTCGCTTGAGCGTGCCAAGGGCCGCGGGTTTCGAGCCATGCAGTTCAATTTCGTGGTCAGCAGCAACGAAAGGGCGGTGCGGCTTTGGAAGAGCCTCGGATTTGAGATCGTCGGTCGGCTCCCAGAGGCGTTTCTCGATCCGAGCGGCGACTATAGAGACGCCTACGTGATGTACCGTCTTTTGTGAGTGTTGCCGGGCAAAAAAGAGGGAACAGGTGAGGGAGTCTCGTTGACGGTCGAGCGCCGTGGCCCGTATAATTAGAGTTTGTCTTTGGTGTTTGGAGGAGAGATGTACGCCGTAATCAAGACCGGTGGAAAGCAGTACCGTGTCGCGCCGGGCGACACCATCCGCATCGAGCGGGTCAAGGGTGATGTAGGCGAGCAGGTGAAGTTTGGGACCGTGCTCGCGGTGCACACCGACGACAAGAAGGTTTTGGCGGGGACGGAAGCGTCCGGTGCCACTGTGACGGGTAAGATCGTAAAACAGGGGCGGGCGAAGAAACTCACCGTGCTGAAGTACAAGAAGACCAATCAGTACAAGATTCAGCGGGGCCACAGGCAGAATTTCACGGCCGTTGAGGTCAGCGAGATCAAGCTGTAATTGGTGATTTTTTTGGCTGGCCGGTCTAACGACCCGCCGGCACGAAGCGAGAGGAATTGAGTTATGGCACACAAGAAAGGTGGCGGCTCGTCAACCAACGGGCGGGACTCCCACGGACAGAGGCTCGGCGTAAAGCGGTTCGGCGGGCAATTGGTGAACGCAGGCACGATCATCGTGCGCCAGCGCGGAACCAAACATCGCGCGGGCGAAAACGTGGCGCAGGGCAAGGACGACACGCTGTTCGCGCTGGTGACCGGGTACGTTGAGTTCAAGGACCGGGGCACGCGCGGGCGGTTCGTGAATGTGAGGCCAGCGGAAACAGAAAAGGCCGCGACCTAAGGGAGAAGCGTCTTCGGCGGCCCCGGTGCGAGCCGGGGCCGTTTTGTTTTTGAGGCCCGCAGGAGGCGATCCGGAACAATGCGCGCCCGACAAGAGGGGCGCTAAGCGATCCCTGCGGCGGGATCGAGGTCTGAGGGTATTGGGCTGTGCCGCAATCTCCGGCCGGTTGAAAGGTGAAGAGTGCTGTGTTCGTCGATGAAGCGAAAATATTGGTAAGGGGCGGGGACGGCGGGAACGGTTGCGTGGCGTTCCGGCGGGAGAAGTACGTCCCGAGAGGCGGACCATCGGGAGGCGATGGCGGGCACGGCGGGAGCATTTACCTCGAAGCAAATCCGAACGACAACACGCTGCTGAGATACAGGTATAACCGGGAGTTCCGGGCGGACCGCGGGCGGCACGGTGAAGGCTCGAACTGCACGGGTGTGTCCGGTGAAGACATGATCCTGAAGGTGCCGGTGGGGACGCTGGTTTTCGACGGGCAGAGCGATGAGTTGATGGCGGACCTGAAAAAACCCGGGCAACGAATTCTGGTGGCGCATGGAGGCAAGGGCGGGCGCGGGAATCAGCATTTTGCGAAACCGTGGCACCAGGCGCCTCGGGAAAAAGAGGATGGCGAGCCTGGCGAAGAGCGTCAAGTGCGGCTCGAACTGAAGCTGCTTGCGGATGTTGGGTTGGTGGGCTTTCCGAACGCGGGGAAGTCGACGCTGATTTCGGTGATCAGCGCGGCGAGGCCGAAGATCGCGAATTATCCGTTCACGACGCTCGAGCCGAACCTCGGAGTTGTGAACGCGGACGGTGGCACCGGGGGGCGTGGCACGGAGTTGGGAAGGACGTTTGTCGTTGCGGATTTGCCCGGACTGATCGAAGGAGCGAGCGAGGGTGCGGGACTAGGGATCCGTTTCTTGCGGCACGTGGAACGAACGCGCTTGCTGGTGCATCTGATTGACACGAGCGACACGGCGGAAACGGACCCGCTGAAGGCCTTCGAGATTATCGAGGGGGAACTGCGGGCCTTCAGCGAGGCTTTGACCGAGAAACCGATGATCGTCGTGGCAACGAAGCTCGATGCCACGACGGACCGGAGGAAACTCGAGGAATTGAGGGGCTTTTGCGAAGAAACGGGGCTGGAGTTTCACGCGATTTCGGCGGCAACGGGCGAGGGCCTGAAGGAGTTGCTGCGCGGCATGGCCGACGCGCTCGATCGGCTTCCGAAGCAAGAGATTCGAGATGAGGCGAAGGAAACGGAGGAAGTAAAGGAAGTAGACAAGGCCGCGGAAGACCCGGACCAGCGGGATTCATCGCTCGAAAATCGCACGATGGAGAAGCGATCCTCACTTCGCCGACTCCGCCCGGAATGACGGAGGAGGTTTTTGCTCGAAGTTGTGACGGGGTTGCCGGCCGTGCCAGGACGGGCCACTTGTTGGGAAGGATTCGTGAGAGAATCTTGGATCAGGCGGGAGGGGGATTGACGACAGCGCAGGCGCACCGCACGGCGGCCAAACACCAACCGAGACGAATTGCACTGTTTGGCGGCTCGTTTGATCCTATTCATGCGGGGCACCTGGCCGTAGCGCGGGCCGCGGACCGGCGATTTAATTTCGACGAGATTCACTTCGTTCCGGCGAGTCGGCCTCCCCACAAGCTAAAACAGCATCTGGCGCCCTTTCCGCACCGATTTGCGATGGTGGCGCTCGCGTGCGCGGAACATCCGCATTTTGTCCCGTCGCTGGCGGAAGCAGGCGAGGATTTCAGCGGGACGCAGTTGCACTATTCGGTCGACACGGTGCGTTATTTCCGGCATGCGTACAACGGGCCGGGCGACCGCGTGTTTTTCATCGTTGGCGCCGACGCCTTCCTGGATATTCCGATGTGGAAGGAATATGAAGCGCTACTGGGACTCTGCGATTTCGTGATTGCGAACCGGCCGGGAATCCGGCTGGAGGCATTGCGGCTCGTGATTCCGCCCGATCTTCACGCCGGTCCTGCCCAAAGGACGGACAAGGAAGACGAAGCGGTCGCGGGTTCACCGGTCGTTGCCCGCCTGCAACGGAGCACGGTGTATCTGCTCGAGAATGTGGCAAATGAGGCGAGCGCAACGGACATCCGGCGGAAAGCCAACCGGGGACAGTCGATCCACGGGCTTGTGTCGGCGCGTGTGGAGGAATACATTTTGAAACAGGGCTTGTACCGGTGAAATTGGAATCCTTACCAGAAGGCGTGCGGCTAGTCGTGGAGGCGGCGCAAAGCAAGAAAGCAGGCGGGATCACGGTGCTGGATCTGGCGGGGCTCGGAGCGTTCACCGAGTATTTCGTGATCTGCACGGGCTACAGCACGCCGCAGTTGCAGGCCATCTGCAACGAAATCGAAGAGGTTCTGTATAAGGAGATGAAGCGGACGCCGGAGCACCGCGAGGGGCACCGATCGGCGGAATGGGCCCTGCTGGATTTTGGAAGCTTCATTGTGCACGTGTTCGGTGAGCAGGCAAGGCGCTACTACGATCTGGAACGCCTGTGGCGGGCGGCGCCGTCCCTGGTAATGGCGGATGAGCCGGGGGATCGAGCGGAAAGGCCCGGGCAAAGAGAACAGTACCTGCAGCCGTGAGAGCAGCCCTCGTCACCTCCCGGTAGAAAGACCAACGGCAAGCAGGAAAAAGTCTGTGCGAGAAGGCACCTTGTGCGAGCTTAGATCCTTCGGGGCGCAAAGGACGCAGGATGGCGGGGATTGTCGACTTTCCTGACGGGCAAAGCCGCCTTGGGCTTGAGTCCGGAGTCGTCCGGTGATAATGAAGATCCGGTTGTTGATGCTCGGACGGACGCGGCGACCTGAGATGAATGCCGTTTTGGGGGACTATGTCAAGCGCATCACGAGGGCGTGCCCGATCGAAGTCGCCGAAGTACGCGACGGAGAAGCGGCGATCAGGAGACTCGAGCGAGAAAGCGCGGCAACAGTGGTGCTGCTTGACGCGGCCGGAAAGACGTTTGATTCCGGGGCCTTTGCGAAATGGCTCGGTGAACAGCGAGACCGGGGAACACGCGAGATTGTTTTTGTTTGTGGGGATGCGGACGGATTCCCGGAGACGCTGCGGGAACGCGTGAAGCAGAAGATTTCGCTGAGTGCCATGACGTATTCGCACGAACTGGCGCGCGTGATGCTGGCGGAGCAGATTTACCGGGCGTTTGCGATCTTGTCGGGGAGCCCGTATCCAAGATAAAGCAGATTCCTCGCTTTGTCCGGACTGGCAAATTAATTCAACGAGCTTTTTCCTCGGTCGGCTTTTCGGAGTTTCCGTGGTGGAATGAGCGGGGGAAACGATGGGCATACGAGTGATACCGGACAAGGACAAGCCATCGGTGGCGATCGAAATACCGCTGATGAAACCGCTGCCGGACTACGACCTGGAGCAGGTAGAACAGCCGACCCCGAGAGACATCGACGGACTCCTGGTGTCGCAGGGATTCAGAGATTTGGTGGACGATGCGCGCGGTGTTTTGACGGATCTGGCGGCCAATCCGCCGTCTCCGCCGAGCGGATCTCACTTGGTGGATCTGGGCCTCGCGAGCGGACCGCAGTTCGAGATTGCGCAGTTGACGGGGGCCATTTGTCCAGGCGACGACGAGGTGTACCGGCCCGGGCTGTGGATCGTGTTGAAGGACCCCAAGGCTGCGCCGAAGCAACCGCTGCATGAGGTGGCGCTCGAACACGTGAGGCTGATTGGGGAGGCGCTGGTGAAAAGGCTCGGCCTATAGAAAACACATGGCGAATGAAAAAGGACTGCTGATCGTTTACACCGGGCCCGGCAAGGGAAAAACGACCTGCGCGCTCGGGACAGCCTTTCGCGCGGTGGGGCAGGGATTGCGCGTCCTGATGGTGCAGTTCATCAAAGGCTCGTGGCACTACGGCGAGCTGGATACCGCGAAAATGTTGGGCGACGAAAGGTTTGAGATCCGGCCAATGGGACGAGGATTTGTAAAAGTCGGTGGGGCGGAAACGGACCCGGAAGACATCCGACTGGCGGAAGAGTGCTGGGAAACGGGGCGAGAGGCGATCTACGGCGGCGAGTACGACCTTGTGATCCTGGACGAGATCAACTACACCATCAGCTACAAGATGTTGGACGTCACGAAGGTAGTGGAAGAGCTCAAGGGGCGGCCGGAGCACGTGCACGTGATCTGCACGGGACGGAACGCGCATCCGCTGCTCGTGGAACAGGCGGACCTGGTAACGGAGATGAAAGAAGTGAAACACCCATACACGAAGGGTATACTGGCGCAGCGAGGCATCGATTATTGACATTGCTTAGCAGTGTAAGAGACTCGCCAGAGACATTGACAGTCGGTAATCAGCGAGCGTAATCGGGAACCGCAAACATGTCGTGGTTTAAGAGAGACAAGAAGGCAATTGACCAGGCCACGCCACCGGAAGAACGCCGCGTGCGCACGGAAGGGCTGTGGATGAAGTGCGAGTCGTGCCGGGCGATTGTCTTCCGCAAAGACCTGGAAGAAAACCTGCTGGTGTGCCCGAAGTGCCAATTTCATTTCCGGATGAGCGCGAAACGGCGGCTCGAATTGCTGCTGGACGGGAAATGGACCGAACATGACGCGGCAATGGTGTCGACCGATCCGCTGAAATTCGTGGACACCAAGCCGTATGCCTCACGGATCAAGGACGCGCAGAAAAAATTGGGGTTGAACGACGCCGTGATCACGGCGGAGGGCCAATTGAGTGGCCGGCCGGTGATCTGCTGCGCGATGGAATTTGCGTTTATCGGAGGGTCGATGGGCGCGGTGGTTGGCGAAAAAGTGACGCGCGCGATCGAAATGGCGATGGAGACCCGGCAGCCGCTGATCGTGGTGTCTTGTTCGGGCGGGGCGCGCATGATGGAAGGAACGATCAGCTTGATGCAACTCGCGAAGGTCTCGGCGGCGCTGGCACGGCTCGACGATGAGAAATTGCCGTACATATCGGTGCTGACCGATCCGACCACCGGCGGAGTGACAGCCAGCTTCGCCATGCTGGGCGATTTGAATATAGCCGAGCCCGGTGCGCTGATCGGGTTTGCCGGACCGCGCGTAATCGAGCAGACGATCCGGCAGAAGCTGCCGGACGGCTTTCAGAGGTCGGAATTCCTGCTCGAGCATGGCTTCCTGGACGCAGTGGTGCACCGGAAAGACATGAAGGGATTTATTGGGAATACACTCGATTTGCTGATGTCATGAGGGCATGCCGACTCCGCCGTAAGCCAGTGTCTCAGGCAGAAAAACCCGATACTTGCCGGCAGGCGATGTCCGAGCTCGAACCCCGAACCCCCTGGAGCGCAACTTAGCGCGCGGAAGTGCTCACGATGAATTACGAGAGCGCAGTTCGTTATCTGTTGTCGCTCGGGCGAGAACTCGGGGCGCCAACACAAGCGACGGCGGCTAAATTCAATCTCGAAAACATAACCGTGCTGATGGAGCGCCTGGGGAGGCCGGACCGGACTTATCCGATCGTGCACATTGCCGGGACAAACGGCAAGGGTTCGACCGCGGCATTTCTTGAATCCATTTTGCGCGCTGCAGGATTTCGCACGGGGTTGAATACCTCGCCACACCTGGAGCGGATCAATGAGCGGATTCGCATCAATGGAGAAGAAGTCAGCGACCAAATTTTTGCCAAGACGTTTACGCGCGTTCAGGAAGTGATCGAGGAATTGCTGGCCGCGGGCAGACTGCAGGCGCACCCGACGTATTTCGAGTGCGTAACGGCACTGGCGTTTGAAGTGTTCGCGAGGGAACGGGTGGAGTTTGCGGTAGTCGAAGTGGGGCTCGGCGGACGCTTGGATGCGACAAATATTGTGAGGCCGCAGGTAAGCGTGATCACACGGATCGATTTCGATCACGAGAATTACCTAGGGCACTCGCTCGAGGAGATTGCGAGAGAGAAGGCCGGGATCGTGAAGGCAGGCGTGCCAGTGGCGACCGCGCCGCAGCTGCCTGAGGTACGGGAAGTGTTGCGGGGCAAAGCGCGCGAACTCGACGCCACGATCGTGGACACCGGCGAGGATTTTGACCTGGAGAGAGAAATTGCGGAAGCGGGCTGCGCGCGCGCCCTGGCGCGCGCACGGGCGAGGGGAGAGGCGGTTCGGCTGGCGCCCGGACTGCCGGGAAGATTTCAGTTAGAGAACGCGCTGAACGCCGCTGCAACGGCCAGGTTGTTACAGGCGCGAGGCTACCGAATCACGAATCAGAATATCGAGCAAGGCATCCGAAGCGCCGAGTGGCCCGGAAGACTCGAAAGGCTGCAGGCGGGGCCGGACGTTTACCTCGATGGGGCGCATAACCCGGGGGCTGCCAGGGAGCTGGCGCAATTCCTCGAAGAAAACTTCGCGAGTCGGCGCGTGTACCTGATCTTCGGAGCGATGCGCGACAAGTCCGTGGACGAAATGACGGGAATTCTGTTCCCGCTCGCAAGCGAGGTGATCTTGACACAGCCCGGAACGCCGCGGGCGGTCAGCGCAAACCAGCTTGCGGACCTAGCGGGGCACCACGCGGCCCGCTACACCGTGATTCGAGATGCGGAGGAAGCGCTCGAGTCAGCTTTGGCGAAAGCGCGGTCGGACGATGCGGTGTTTGTGACCGGCTCGTTGTACCTCGTGGGACAGTTGCGTCAAGCATGGAAGGGGCGCGGAAAAGTCGCGTCGGATTAGGAATGGTTCTAGAATTGGGCTTTGAATATTTTCGAGCCATGCCCCAGGTCATCGATCAACGGAGCAAAAAGAGGGATTCACCGCGTAAAGGACGCACGATGGCACCGATGTCCTCACGGATGACTGTTCCTCCGGCTATTCGAGGGGTATAGGAGAAACTTTTGGAGAAGACGCTGGTGGGTGTGATCATGGGCTCCACGTCGGATTGGGAGACGATGGAGCACGCCACAAAAACGCTGGCAGAATTGGGCGTGGCGTTTGAGAGTCGCGTGGTTTCCGCGCACCGGACGCCGGATTTGTTGTTTGAATACGCCTCCGGGGCGGAAAAACGCGGGATTGAAGTGATTATCGCCGGCGCCGGTGGGGCCGCGCATCTTCCGGGTATGACGGCGGCGAAGACGGTGTTGCCGGTACTGGGCGTGCCGGTGGAATCGAAAGCGCTGAAGGGGCTCGATTCGCTGCTCGCGATCGCGCAGATGCCGGGCGGAATTCCCGTGGGAACGCTGGCAATCGGAAAGGCCGGAGCCATCAACGCGGCGCTGCTGGCGGCGGCGATTGTCGGCAACAAGCACCCCGAGATACGAGAGGCGCTGCGCAGGTTCCGGGCGGCGCAGACCGAGAAAGTGCTGGCGAATCCGGACCCAGCCGTCGCGGCGCTCGGTTCGGTGGCTGGTGCGGCTAGCGCGAGGGGCTCGAAGAGGAAGAAGCCTTGACAACCATCGGCATACTCGGCGGCGGGCAACTCGGGTACATGCTGGCGCTGGCAGGCTATCCGTTGGGATTGCACTTCCGGTTTCTCGATCCCTCGCCGGAAGCGCCGGTAGGCCGGATTGCGCACCGGGTAACGGCGGAGTTCATGGACGAGCAGGCGCTCGACAAATTCGCGCACGGGCTCGAGGTGGTGACCTACGAGTTCGAGAATGTACCCGTAGAGGCGGCGCGGTTCCTGGCCGAGCGCACGCCGGTGTATCCCCCGGCAGCGGCGCTCGAGGCGGCGCAGGATCGTCTGCGGGAAAAGCGTCTGTTTCAGAAGCTCGGCATTGCGACGACGGAATTCGCTGAGGTCGGCGGGCGCGAAGACTTTGATGCGGCGACGGAACGGATCGGGCTGCCGGCAATTTTGAAGACCCGCCGGATGGGATATGACGGAAAGGGCCAAAACCTGTTGCGGACGAAGGAAGATGTGCAAAAGGCGCGGCTCGAATTGCCGAACGTCCCGTTGGTATTGGAGAAATATGTGCCGTTCACGCGCGAACTGTCGATTCTGGGAGTGCGCGGGAGAACGGGAGAAATCGCCTTTTATCCGCTGATCGAGAATCACCATCGGGGAGGGATTTTGCGGCTGTCGCTGGCGCCCGCGCCAAACCTGACAGCGGGCGTGCAACAAGCCGCAGAGCAAGCGGGGCGGAAGGCCCTCGAAGAGCTCGGATATGCGGGAGTGCTATGCATCGAGTTTTTCGAGTTGGACGGGCGGTTACTGGCGAATGAAATGGCGCCGCGGGTACACAACTCGGGGCATTGGAGCATCGAGGGGGCGGTAACAAGCCAGTTCGAGAACCACCTGAGAGCGGTGCTGGGTATGCCGTTGGGAGTGACGACCGCCATGGGCTATTCGGCCATGGTGAACTTGATCGCCGAGCTGCCGGTGGCGGAAGAGGTGCTGGCTGTGGCGAACACGCATTTGCACCTCTACGGGAAATCGCCACGGCCGGGCAGAAAGCTCGGGCATGTAACGGTACGGGCGGACCAGTTTGAGAAATTGCAGCAGCAATTGGGGGAGTTGCCGGCGTTTTTCAAGCGCCCGGAATTTTGCCTCGACGAGGCGCAGCCGGAAACGCTGGCGAAGCGGGCCTAGGGCGAGTGGCGGAACGACAACCGAGAGAAATCCCTCCGAGAGGGCGGGCTCCGGGTAGCGAGTTTCCTTGAAACAAGGTCGGTACGGAGTCTGGTGTCAGTCTTTCGAGGTTTAGGCTGGCAAGGCGGAGCGCTTCAAGGGAAGTACGCTGGCATCGGAGCCGGCGCTACAAGGGCCGCGAATGGTCGAGTGTTAACCCGAATGGTCGAGTTGCCGGCGTTGGCACCAAATGTTAGGATGCTCTGTTCCATGACACCTAACGGCCCCAACCGACCCAGGATCGGAATCCCCTGGCGGACGTCGCTGGAGGAGGTCGGGGAGGACCTGCCAAAAATCCGAAATTACATGGAAGCGGTACAGCAGGCGGGCGGAGAGCCGGTGTTGCTCTCGCTCACCCTTCCGAAGAACCTCGAAGAGCAACTGGCGGGACTCGAGGGGTTTGTGCTGCCCGGCAGTCCGGCCGACGTGAATCCAAAGGAGTATGGGTCGGTGGATCGGGGAAAGTCAGAGCCCGCTGACTTGCCGCGGGAGAATACCGACCGGGCGATTCTGGGGCATGCCTTTGCAGAGCAGAAGCCCGTGCTGGCGATCTGTTACGGCTGCCAGCTTCTGAACGTGTACCTCGGCGGAACGCTGATTCAGGACTTGAAGACCGAAACCGGGAGCAAAGTGACCCACCGGAAAAAGGACCTGACGCCGGAACCGGCCGATGATCCGCAGCATGCCGTGAGGTTCGTCGCCGCAAGCCAACTGGCAGCGATGGCGGGAGGAACCGAGGGAGTCGTGAACAGTTCGCATCATCAGGCCGTTGAAAAGCCGGGGCGGCAACTGCGGATCACGGGTGCAGCGCCCGACGGCACGGTGGAAAGCCTCGAATGGACGGGCGACGCCAACTGGGTGATAGGCGTGCAATGGCACCCCGAGCGAATGAAGGGTGATGCGCTCGCCGAGCGACTGTTCAGCGAGCTCGTGGCTGCGGCGAAGGGAGCGCGCAAGGTGCCCGCCGCAAGATCCTAGGTTAGTCCAACCGCACAACGACATTACGAATCACACGATGGGGGGGTCATGATCTCACTGGCGGGGAAGGCAGCACTGATTACGGGAGGTTCCCGCGGCATCGGCTCGGCGGCAGTGAAATTGTTCGCGCAAGCAGGAGCAGACGTGGTGTTCAGCTACAACTCGGCGAAAGAGGCTGCCAAGCAAGTTGAGCAAGAAGCCGCCAGGCACGGGACACGGGTGGAGGCGTTCAAGGCAGACGCGGGAAAGCATGGCGACAACAAGAAGCTTGTGGAGCATTGCGTGAGCCGCCTGGGGAGGCTGGACATTCTGGTGCCGAACGCGGGCGTGTGGAACGTGGAAGACACGCCGATTGAAAAGATGTCCGAGAAGCAGTGGGACGATATGATTCGGATCAACCTGAAAAGCGTGTATTCGGTGATTCATTTCGCGGTGCCGCATATGATCAAACAGAAGTCCGGGAAGATTATTTCGATCAGCTCGACAGCCGGGCAGCGAGGCGAGTCGCTGCACACGCACTATGGCGCTTCGAAGGGAGGAATCATCAGCCTGACGAAAGGGCTCGCCACCGAACTGGCGCACTACGGAATTCTGGTGAACTCTGTGGCGCCGGGGTGGGTCGCGACGGACATGTCAAATCCGGTGCTGAGTACGAAGGCAGGGCAGAAGATGGCGGCGAGCGTGATCCCGCTCGGACGCGCCGCAACGGCTGAGGAGATTGCCGGGCCGATTCTGTTCCTGGCTTCAGACCTGGCGAATTTCATGACCGGGGAGATTCTCAACGTAAATGGGGGCTCGGTGCTGTGCGGTTGAGGCTTCGCGAAGCAGGATGGGGACTGGCGATCGCAACGCTGCTGCTGGCGACGGGAGCGCAGGGGCAGAATCCGGATACCATGGATCCGGAGCAAAGCGCGGCAAAGGGAAAGCAGATCATCAGCCAGTTGATAGAAGCGCTCGGCGGACCGTTGTACCTGAGTGTGAATTCGCTCGGCTGCGAAGGCCGCATCGCGCAGTTTGGGCATAGCGGCGATCTGACGGGGTTTGTGACCTTTAAGGACTATTGGGGCTACCCGGACAAGAAACGCACGGACGCAGGCAAAAAAGGAAACATTATCGACCTGTACGCAGGGGATCAGGGCTGGACGCTCGACCGTGGCGGTGTTTCCGAAGAACCCGCAACGGCCGTGTCGGACTTTCAGGCCATGTTGAAGCGCGACGTGAATAACCTGCTGCGCAACCGCATTCACGAAGAGGGAATCTCGATCCGCTTTGGCGGCATCGGCGTAGTGGATCTGCACCAGGTGGATTGGGTGGAAATCGAGGACCAGGAGGAGCGTGTGTTCCGCTTGGCGGTGGACCACTCGTCGCATTTGCTGGTGAGGAGCGTGGTGCTCATGAAGGATGAGGAGACGGGCACGCGGCGTGAAGACGTGACGATGTACACGAACTACCAGTTCAAGGACGGTGTGCAACTGCCGATGCAAGTGTCGCGGGAAAGGGATGGAAGGCGCGTATACCAGGTGTTTTACGAGGGCTGCCAGTTGAACCCGCCGCTGCCGCCGGATTTCTTTACCAAAGCGGCGCTTGAGAGGAGGTTCGCGGAGGTCGGGGGTAAGGCGGCCAAGGACAAAAAATAGTTGCAAACGGCGAGCGCGGCCATGCGGCCCGCTCGCTTCGAACGCTGGTCGGAACTATATAAACAACTGATAATAGCTAGGAAGATAGCGGCTATCTGAGGGCATGGAATCTTGCTAGCTTGAGTGTCCCGGACATACAGTGAGGATAGCTGCGCCTCGTGCGACGGGGGTAGAAGCGTATCTCGAAAAAAAAAGAGAGTGAACGACTTGGGAGCCGTAAGACGCCAGTCGGGAATCAGTTTGTTAGAGCTCGTGTTGGTGCTCGGGATCGCCATGGTTCTGCTGGCAATGGGCTTGCCGGCGTTTCTGAGGATGCTGCACGTGATCCAGCTATCGAGCGGAGCGACCCAGGTGGGGGATATTCTGAGACAGGCGAGGTACGCGGCCATCAGCCAGAACAAGTCTGTCCGTTGTATTTTTCAGCCGTCGAGCACGAATCCGGGAATGACGGTATTTTGGGTGGATTCGAACTGGAATGGGACTCAGGATCCCACGGAACCAATGGTTTTGCTGACGATTGAAGGGAATTTGGTCGACCCTGCGAGCGTTCCGAACACCGCTGGGCTCATCTCGCTAGCCGCGCTTGGGACCGCTGGGACGACCCCGCAGGCGCCGGGCGGCGGCACAATCGCGTTCGATGCCAGAGGGGCGGTGTCGCCGCTAAACGTGAACATATTTTATCTGGCAAACGGGAATGCCCCGGAAGTAGGATTTCGCGCGGTGCTGCTGATGCCAACGGGTTCGTTACAAATATGGTCGGCAGACACGAGCGGGAATTGGGCCGCCGTCCGCTAAGGGAATTAGGGCGAAGATGA
This sequence comes from Candidatus Acidiferrum sp., assembly GCA_035262325.1. GTDB lineage: Bacteria > Acidobacteriota > Terriglobia > Acidiferrales > UBA7541 > Acidiferrum. Next base: position 1,807 of record DATFTB010000244.1, on the reverse strand, counting down.
GAAAGCCGAAGGAAACAGGTCGACCTCGTGAGCGTGGCTTCACGTTGGCGGAGATGCTGATCGCCACGATCATCGTGCTCGTTGGGCTAGTGGCGGTCGCGCAGCTGGTACCCGCTTCGGTGATGATCAACGCGAACAACCGCAACGATGGCACAGCGCTGGTATTCGCGCAGCGGCAAATGGAAGCGATGCGGACCCAGCCTCTGGCGGCAACGACGTTCAGCGATCCGCAGGGTGGGTACTGCCCGTCGGGGCAAACCTGCCAGCTGGGTGATCCGACGCAGCCGGGGACGGTGGTTGGCAGCCCGGTGATCGTAAGCCCTTCGAACCTGGCAATCCTTGATTTTACGGCCGCGCAGGTACCTGGTTATAGCTTCACGTCCACGGATCCGAACGATCCTTTCGGGGCCGCCTATGACGTGCGGTGGGCCGTGGTTACAGCGGTCAATGCACAGAATGTGGTCACGGGAAAGCGCGTTCTTCTCGGCGTGTTCCGGCGCGGAATGCAGGCGCCAACATTACCGATAACGCTCGATACGATGGTCGAAAAGTGAAAGCTCGAACCGAGAACGGGGACGGACGAGGATTTTCGATCCTTGAATTGTTGATCGCGATGGCGATATTCCTGGCGATTTGCGCGGCGATGTTTGAATTGCTGCAGATGTCGCAAAAGAAATACAGTGGCGAGACGCAATTGTCGGCGGCCTACCAAGACTCACGGCTGGCGATGGATCAGATCGTTCGAGATTTCGACATAGCGGGATACCCGCCGGTAGATATGTTCTCCGTGCTGCCAACGTCGCTCTCGCAGTATGCCACCACGCCGGTCGCGTGGATTCCCGGGTACACGAACGTTCCGCCAACGCCGTGCAGCCTCGACCGACCCGTTCTAGGGGGCGGAACCTGCGGCACGCCGGGCAGCCCGGGAGACTATGACCTCGTCATCGAAACGCGTATTCCGCCGAACCCCGGTGACCCACCGAATCCGCCAGTAAGCTGGATCTGTTACCACTACGATCCGCTCTCCCTGATCCTCTATCGAGATGTGGTCCCGAAGACGGCGGGCAGTCCGCCCTCTTCCTCACGCGTGATGACGGAGGGCACCGCGCTTTTGAAAAACGTGGTGAACAGTCCCGGGAGCCTGATGAGTCAAATCGTCGCCGAATACCCGACGATGTTTTCAGGGGGCGTGGCGCAGCCGATTTTTCAGTACACCTGCGATACACCGGGAGGGCCGCTGCCCTGTTGGCAAGCCGGCACCAATAATTCGCCCAAGAACATTCGAGATGTAGATGTGACGTTGATTGTGATGACACCGCAGCAGGATCTCGAGACGCAGAACTTGAAGCTCGTGGAACTGTTCGGGAGAGCACACCGGTCGAATCCGGTGAACTAGCATTGAACCTCAGGAAGAAGCGACGGATGAGGGAAGAGCGCCAAGTCAGAAGGAAGCCGCGCGAAGCAGGTGCAGCGCTGCTGATCGCGATTTTTGCTCTGCTGCTGATCAGTGTGGTAGGCATCGCCCTGCTGGTATCGACTTCAGCCGACACGGCACTGGCCGGCAACTACCGGACTTCAACGGGCGCATACTACGGGGCGCTCGCGGGGCTCGAAGAGGCGCGCGGAAGATTACTGTGGAAGAATCCCGATTACCTCAATGCAGGCGGGGTTTATGCGAATCTGCTGAGCACTTCGGGCGTTCCGACCTGGGGACTGACGCAGGTCCTTTACATCATAAATCCTGGACCCGGCGAGAGCGTCGACCCAACAAGCGCAAACCCAGCGAACTATCCGGATACGGAATACG
>DATFTB010000243.1:0-35047 GCA_035262325.1 Candidatus Acidiferrum sp. | reverse complement strand
GTTTGGGTGGGAGCGGGCGGCAGACTAGACCCGACTGCTTTTGGGCTTTGCGCCAGGTTCAGATGCGAGGCCAAGTAGGAGTTGAGTTCGGCTTCGTCGAGTCGCAGCGTCGGCTTTTCGCCGTGTGCGAGCGATTGCTGAGCCTGTTCCACTTTTTCTTCAGCGCTAGCGGCGGCCTGCGGCGACAGCTGCACGGGTGGGGGGCCTTTTTTGTGCAGCAGCAGGATCAGGGTCACCAGAACGGCAAGGTAGGTAGACCAACGCAGGCAGCGAAAGGCCCAGACCCACAAGCTCACGGGTTGGGGAGCCGTCGGCAAAGCTGGCTGGTTCGGGATCTCCATCTTGACTCCTTTTGACCGCGCCGGATGACCGCATTCCAGGCTCCCGCTTGCCTCGTCTTAACCCTAGCGCCTGGGAAAAGTAGCGGTAGTGATGCCACGCGAAGAAGCAACCAAGCCAATTCGGCACCTGTACGGCGGGCCGCCAGCCTGTGGGATACTGCTGCGGCCATGACCGAGGAAAGCATTGTGCAGGCCGCGGGGATCATTGAAACGAAAGGAAAAGAGACCCCGCGGGCGCTGCCGGCATATCTCGCACTGATCGCGGGTATCGTGTGCATCGCGTGGTCGGCGATTTTTGTACGTTGGACGAATATACCGGGACCGGCATCGGCGTTTTACCGGATGCTGGTTCCCGCGGTGATCCTACTGCCGACCGCGATTTTTGATCGTAACAGCACAGCTTTGAGCCGCAGAATGCTTTGGATTATTGCGCTCGGGGGCGTGTTTTTCGCGTTGGACCTGGCGCTCTATAACACCGCGATTTTAAAAACGTCGGCCGCGAATGCAACGCTGCTGGGAAATAACACACCGATCGCCGTGGGGCTGATCTCGTGGCTGGTATTCCGGAAGAAGCCGGGTTCGGCTTTCTGGGTGGGACTACTGCTGGCAGTTGCGGGCAGCCTGGTGCTGGTGGGGGCCGATTTCGGGCGGCATGTCCGATTCGGAGTGGGAGACGCAATGGCGCTCGGAGCCGCCGCGTGTTTTGCGGTTTACCTACTGGCCACGGAGCGCGTGAGGAGTTCGATCGGGACGCTAGCATTCTTGAGGCTGGCGATGGCTTCGAGTACGGTGGCGCTTTTTGTGATCAACCTGACGCTGGGAATTTCGCTGCGCGTGCCGCACGGCCGGACCCTGTGGGCGATTCTTGGGCTGGGACTGATTTCGCAACTTGGTGGTTATCTGGCGCTGACATACGCGCTCGGGCATTTGCCGGCGACCATCACGTCCATCAGCCTGCTCACACAGGGCCCGCTGACCGCGGCGATGGCGGCTCTTCTGCTGGGTGAACCGCTGACCTTGCCGCAGATTGTCGGTGGGGCGCTTGTGCTCTCAGGCGTCGGCCTGGCGCACCGGCAGTGGCATCCGGAAGACGAAGCCAACATTTGAAGGGGATTCCGGGAAGGTTGCTGTCTGCGAGGGACTCCCGTCTGAACCGAGGCTGAGCGGCTCACCGCGGTTACGAATCGAGGATTAGCGCGTCCAGGGGGACGAAATGTGCAGTACGTCGCGCCATGATCCCCTCCGCTGTGCGACACGCGGACGACCGCAAAAGGCAGCAGGGCTGCCGCACTCAAAAAAAATGAGATATCGGGCGTATGAACAAGAGGCGACAGTCAAGGTCTCTTGCCAGCGCGTTATAAGCTGGGCGAAACTGTCAGCGCTTCGCCGTTTTGCCGAAGAAAATTGCGAAAGGAACTACTATGCGCCTCACCGTTACGCTGATTCTGGCCTCGCTTTTTGCGCTACCCTGCATTGCACAGGAAAACGCAGCCGCGCCCGAAGCTCCGGCCCAGACATCCAGCGAGACCAAGCCGCAGACAAAATCTCGCCCGACCGTCGGCGTTGCGCTCGAAGGTGGTGGCGCGCTTGGACAGGCGCATGTGGGGGTGCTCAAATGGTTCGAAGAGCACCACATCCCGGTAGACTACGTAGCGGGCACCAGTATGGGCGGATTGGTGGGAGGACTGTATGCGACGGGCCAGTCTTCGGATCAGCTGAGAGAGCTGCTGCTGAGCGCGGACTGGCCGCTTCTGCTGGCTGGCGGACCGGCGTACGAGGATCTGTCCTTCCGCCGGAAGGAAGACGCCAGAGAGATCCCGAATTCGCTTCAGATCGGGCTGAAGCACGGTGCCACGCTGCCGCCGGGACTGAACACCGGGCAACACGTGAATCTGCTGATCGTCCGGGAGACGCTGCCGTATTCGACGGTGCAATCGTTCAACGACTTGCCAATTCCCTTCCGCTGCGTATCGACAGAGCTGGTGTCAGGAAAAGCCTATGTATTTGAGAGCGGGCTGCTTTCGGATGCCATGCGGGCGACGATGTCGATTCCCGGAGTGTTTGCTCCAGTACGCGAGGGTGACAAGGTTTTTGTGGATGGGGGTTTGGTAGACAACTTGCCGACCGATGTTGTGCGGAGAATGGGGGCGGACGTAGTGATCGGTGTGCACCTGCAGATTTCCAAGATCACCGCGCAGGAAATTCAGTCGGCGTTTGATGTGCTGGGGCGGTCGGTGGCACTGGTGATTTCCGAAACCGAGCTGCGGGGAATGGAGGAAGCCGACCTCGTGGTGCGCGCCAATGTAGAGAAGTACTCCACGACGGACTATGAGAAGACCGATGAGCTCATCCAGATCGGCTACGATGCGGCACAGGCAAAAGCGCAAATCTTGAAGCCCTATGAACTCGACGATGCTGCTTGGTCGGAATATCTAAAGCAGAAGCAATCGCGGGTGCGTACGACGATAGGAACGCCGCAATTCATCAAACTCGAAGGGGTGCAAGACGCGAGTGCCCAAGAGAACATCCAGCTGTTTCTCGAGCGATTCGTGGGCAAGCCCCTAAGCGTCCCGGACATCGAGGGCTATCTCAACCGTTTGAGCGGCATCGGACGCTACGACAGCATCACATACGGGATAATCGAGCAGGGTGACCGCACGGGTCTGCTCGTCCGGGTGCATGAAAAGAGCTATGCCCCTCCAACGCTGCTGCCGGCGTTTGTGATCGACGGGACGCAGCCCGACAATGTCACGTTCACACTCGGCGCGCGGCTAACGTTCATGGATGTCTGGGGCTTCCGCTCGGAGTGGCGCAACGACTTTCAGTTTGGCCAAACGTACGGATTGTCGAGTGATCTGTACCGGCCCTTCCATCCGCTGTCGAAGTGGTTTTTCGATCCCTTTGTCCAGGCAAGCCAATTCACGTTTCTGACCTACAACAAGAACAACCCCAGGGCGGACTACCGGATTGACCGCGTGTATGGAGGCCTAAATTTCGGTTATGGGTTTAGTCGTTTCAGCGAGTTGAAGATTGGTTATGGCGTGGGGTATACGAATGCGACGCTGAGACTGGGGGCGCCGGACTTCGTGTCGTATGACGGGCGCATCGGCGCGCTGCAGGCGCGCTACATATTGGATCACACGAACGATGCGGTGATACCGACGAAGGGGTATTACCTGCGTTCGCAGTTCTACTATTACGACACCTATCCCGGGGCGACCCAAGCTTTCCCCTCGCTCGACCTGCTCACACAATACTTTCAACCCGTCTTTCACGATGACTCGATTTTCGTGATTGGGAGCGGCGGTTCAACGTTCGGCTACCACAACATCGGCGCGCCACAGTTTTTCCTCGGGGGCGTGGGCCGACTGAGCGCGTACGGACAGAACGAACTACTGGGCAACCAGTATTTCGTCGGCAGAATCGGCTACCTGCACAAGGTGTTCACCTTGCCTACTTTTCTCGGAACCCAGGTTTACGTATCGGTATTCGGCGAGGTCGGCAAGATGTATGGCGATCCCTTCCCGGCGCCGAAGCTTTCGGGAGATGGCGCTACTGGATTGTTGGCCGAAACAGCGTTTGGACCCGTGTTTATCGGCGGTGCCGTCGGCGATACGGGACACCACAAGTGGTTCTTCCAACTCGGTCGGGTGTTCTAGCCATTCATTCGGCTTTCATAGAGCCGTAACAATTCAAAAGTATAAGTGTGAGCCTCGACGGGAACCGGTGCGTTTCATGATTCGTCTGGCTCGGTAACGCAGTTCACGGAGAATCCCACCTCCGAAGGGGAGTGCCATGGCTGTTGCGTCTACTTCAGCGGTACTGCACGAGAAATTGAACAGGGGACCTGGCCGTATAGGCACGCTGATTTTTGGCGCGGTGCTGATCGCAGGGCTGATCTTCATTGGCTCGAGCCTTTCCCGCGATCTGGCGAATATTAAGATGGGGTCTTCCTGGCCGTACATCATGCTGGGCACGGCGCTGCTGGTGGCGCTGGGATTTGAGTTTGTGAATGGGTTTCACGATACGGCAAACGCGGTTGCCACGGTTATTTATACGCACTCATTAGAACCGAATATAGCCATTTTGGAACTTCGTCGGAGTGGTCACCTCGACAGGAGCCGTGGCGTTCGGGATTGTTTCGCTGTTGCCGGTAGAGCTGATTTTGCAGGTGGGCAGCAGCGCGGGCTTCGCGATGGTGTTTGCGCTGTTGACCGCCGCCATTCTCTGGAACCTGGGAACGTGGTGGCTTGGACTGCCGGCTTCGAGTTCACACACGCTGATCGGTTCGATCATCGGGGTGGGCATCGCCAACCAGTTAATGAGCGCCCGGACTGGCACGAGCGGCGTCGATTGGGCGCAAGCCGCCAATATCGGCAAATCGCTGCTGCTTTCGCCGATTTTCGGGTTCGTGCTGGCCTTTTTGTTGCTGACGCTGGTGAAGGCAATCATTAAGGAGAAGCGGCTGTACGAAGCTCCCAAGGGCAATCAGCCGCCGCCATTTTGGATTCGTGGTTTGCTGGTGCTGACCTGCACAGGCGTAAGCTTCTTCCATGGCTCGAACGACGGGCAAAAGGGCATGGGGCTGATCATGTTGATTCTGATCGGCACGGTGCCGACGACGTATGCGTTGAATCATGCAGTAACCGCGAGGCAAAGCCAGGATTTCGTTGCGGTGTCGCGCGTAGCGGCCGATACCGTCGGGAAATACGTGGAAGCTTCGGCGGTTGTGGGCGATCCGCGTGACGACCTGACCGAATACATCCGGACAAAACAGTTCAAGCCGAATACCATGCTGGCGCTACGCGTGCTCATCAATGACATCGGGACAGAAATGGCACAGTTCAGGGAACTGACGCTCGTGCCACAAACGCAGGTGCGCAACTTCCGCAACGACATGTACCTGGTCGGCGAGGCGTTGCGACTGATGCAGAAGTCCGGGAAACCCGCGTTTGCCCCAGCCGATGCGGCGGTGTTGAAAAACTACAAGTCGCACATCGACAGGGCGACACGCTTCATTCCGCTTTGGGTGAAAGTGGCGGTGGCGCTGGCGCTCGGATTGGGAACCATGGTGGGCTGGAAACGCATTGTCGTGACCGTCGGCGAAAAAATTGGCAAGAATCACCTGACGTACGCGCAGGGGGCGGCTGCGGAGATTACGGCGATGGCGACGATCGGCGCGGCCGATGGGCTGGGTTTGCCGGTCAGTACGACACACGTACTGTCGTCAGGCGTTGCAGGCACCATGCTGGCTAATTCGTCCGGGCTGCAAATGAGTACCGTGCGTAACCTGGCGCTCGCCTGGGTGCTGACGCTGCCCGCGGCCATGACGCTCTCGGCTTTTCTGTTCTACGCGTTCCGGCAGCTGTTCCGAAGCTGATTCATAACCGTTCGCTGCCATAGACCTGCGCCGAACCGAGGTGCGCCCGCTCCCCTGCAGATGGGCGAGGATTCTGTTCGTGCGAGCGCTAGGGTGCCCTGCGACGATTGACGAGAAACTGCTTGACTTTCGCTTTTTGTTCGCTTATAGTCACGCTTGGTAGAGGAAACGGGAACGGGTGGCTTCGGCTCCATTGCCGTTAGGGCTCTCACGGGCCGGACGCCACCCGCTAAAAGGGCCAAGCGATAGAGCGGTAAGAGTTAACGGTGAAACGGGCTCGTGCCGAAGCCGCCTCAAAAGACAGCCCCACAACGAATGCCTGTATCGGCACCCCATTGGCGACCTTTGCCGGCCTGCCAGCGGCCTGTGACAGAGCGCTTCGGAGGTTGACGGCAGGCCACAAGCTGGCCCCTCGGAGCCACAAAAAGGGGCGGTCGGATTGGAGGTATCAGGCCGAACACCGGGGACAGGGTGAGGCTTGCGGGGGCCGAACCTGGGACGCATACTTTCCTCATGACCACCGGCAGAAATGGCTGGAGGAGAGCTGCCGCCTTAGCGGTGGGAGCGCTCAGCCTCGTTGCGACCGCGAGCCGCGCGGATGAAATCCGCTTGAAGGACGGGAAGAAGTTGTACGGCGTGATCGTGGCGTACGAAGACAACATGTTCAAGGTCAAAACCGACTTTGGATACGTGCTCGTAGAAAAAGACAAGATTGCGTCGATTATTCCGGACACGCCCGCGCAAGCGGCGGATGGCAAGAGCGGTTCGGCACCATCCAGCACCCGCGCGGACGGGAAGAGCGAGATTGCAGGCACGAGCGAGACGAAACCGGCAGCGCCGGCTGTCCCCGACAAGCGGGAAAAGGCCGCCACGGTTGTAACCCACGCGAATGCCCGACCGGAAGTGCCGGTGGGCACGAAAATGGCCGTAGAAGCGAATCAGGCGCCGGCGTTGAAAACGACTGCGGCCACACCCAAGGGAACGCTCGCCGCGGCGCCAGCGCCGCCACTTCCGCCAAAGGAAGAGCCCGCCTCGAACCGCGAGGAAATTCAAGGGAATCTTTATATCAATCACGAGTTCGGCTTCCGCATGTATAAGGCCCCGAGCTGGCAGATCATTGATGGCGCGGGTCAGGCGCTGCCGAATGCGATTGTGGCGATGGGGACTTCGAACGAATCGACGTTGCTGGTGATCGGCCGAGAGAAAACCAAGGTGCCCCTCGAATCCGCGGCCGGTACGGTTGAAAAGCGGTTGCATGACGCTTACGAAAACTACCGGCAGATTTCCGAGCGCAAGACGATGGTGAGCGGACAGCCGGCGGTCGAATATCGCTACCGTGGCTTGGCAGACGGGCACGACTGGTCCGGAACGCTGACCGTGGTCGCACGCGGCGAAGAGGTTTTCACGGTGCTGGGGATGACGTTCGCCGACACTGACCTGATCCAGATTCAGGAGAACGTGATTTCGCGGTCCATCGCAAGCTTGAATTTTGGCATGAAGTAGGGCCGACCGTCGAAGGGTGGCTGCTGGAAGCGGGCAGAGCGCGTTCTACCCGCCGCTTTCGAGCCGTCTCCGACTACATTCCTACCCATCCCCTGCGGGCGCAGAAAAATCAAAGAATCGCAGCACGTTCGAGCCATCGGCACGGGCCGAAGGCGGGCGCTACGGCTCGAGCCCACGGGCAGGTCGCTCGTGACCATGAACTGGCTAGGCTTCGACATGTTGCGTCTCGACCGGCTTACGATTTTCGCGAATCATGGCAATGAGCGATTGAACGGCGCGAGGGAGGCTGCGGTCGCGGCGGTAGACAAGCGCCAGCTCGCGCCAGAGATCGACGCCCTCAACGTTCAGCAGCTTTACTTCGCCTGTCTTCACCTGGTCGCGGGCGAAGCTTTCGCTGATGATGGAGATGCCGACGTCGGCGGCGACAAACGTCTTGATCATGCCGATGCTCGGCAATTCCATCGCAACGCGCAAGCGGGAGCGGTGGGGCCGGAAGAGCTTGTCGAGAACCTGGCGCGTGTAGCCGGTCTTCGGAAAGATCAGAGGCGCGGCGGCGATTTCGTCGAGCGTGACGTGGGCGCGTTGAGCCAGAGCATTTTTCGAACTGACCATGAAACGCAGGCGGTCACGATTGATGACGTGCATCTTGAGATTGGGGGATTTTAGCGGAAGCGTGACAATGCCGAGGTCCAGCGAGCCTTCCTCGAGGCGCTGCAGGATCTTGTGGCTGAAATTGCGGTAGATGCTGATGTGCACGAGCGGATAGCGACGCTGGAATTCCGCCAAGATGTCGGGGAGAAGATAGAGGCAGGTCGCTTCGTTGGCGCCAAAAGTCACCGGGCCTTGAACGACATTGCCGCGGTCTGCGACGACCTGCATGGATTCATCGCGAAGACGAAGCAGGCGTTCCGCGAATTCGAAGAGGACTTCGCCGGCGGGGGTGAGTTCGACGGACTTTGCCGAACGATCGAGCAGCTTGGCGTGATAGGCCTGCTCGAGTTGGCGGATCTGCGCGCTGACGGCGGATTGCGAGCGGAAGACCTTCTGGCCGGCCTTCGAAAAGCTCTTCAATTTGGCAACTTGAACAAAGGTAGTTAGCTGGTCAAAGTCCATAAGCTCCGACTCACTCGCGCAGGATTATATCTGATTCGATCGACGAAACTGGTATGGATGCCGAGAGAATCAAGCATAGTGCGGGGAAGGCGACGAAGCAATCCCCAGGTAACTTGCTGCCGGAGCAGGGAGAGATTCAGGAACAAAGGCGGGAAGCGCACGCCAGGCGGTCTCGAGCGTACCCTGAAAATGCAGTGGTTGAATCCTGACGAAGGGCAGCGGCGATCGCAGGGCAAGCAGGCGCGAAGCCCTTGGACTGCCGGTCAAGGCGAGATGCGTTTCGAGGAGGCGGCGGAGTTGTTGCTCCTCGGTTTCTTCCAGTTCGCGCGCTTGAACGAATTCGAGGTTCAGGACGTGGTCGGCTTCGCTGCGCAAGAGGTAAGCGAGGCCGCCGGTCATACCGGAACCGAAGTTTAGGCCCACGGGGCCGAGAATGGCAGCAACGCCGCCGGTCATGTATTCGCAACCGTGCTGGCCGACTCCTTCGACAACGGCAACGGCGCCGCTGTTGCGTACGGCGAAGCGCTCGCCGGCTTGTCCCGCGACGTAGAGTTGGCCGGAGGTAGCGCCGTAAAGAACGGTATTGCCTACGAGCACGTCGCCGCGCTTCGAAGCGTTCGCGCCCGCGCCGATGACGATGGTGCCGCCCGAGAGGCCTTTGCCGACGTAGTCGTTCGCTTCGCCGACGAGTTTCAGGGTAAGGCCGGCAGCGAGGAAAGCGCCGAAGCTCTGACCCGCGGTGCCATGAAATTCGCGCGAAGCGGCGGGTGCGGGCTCGTTCCCGATTTGCTGGCGCATGCGTTCGCCACTGAGGTGCGTGCCGATACTGCGATGAAAATTATAAATGGCGGGAGTCGCGCTCCCGGCCGCTTGCGCGTGGTCGAGGAGCAGCTCAAGTTCTGGCATGCCGGCATCCAAAACCGTTGTTTGCTGCGGCAGGACGCGGCGAGCCTTGGCAGCGGGAATGACAAGAAGCGCGTCGAGGCCGGACTGAGTTTCGAGGCGGTCGTACCAGCCGCGCAACTCCGTCAGGGAGCGAACGCCGAGGTCGGCGAGGCCTCCGCGGACTTCTTCGGCGAGAGCGCGAAAATAGGAGACGACCATTTCCGGCTTGCCCTTGAAGCGCACTCGGAGCGATTCGTCCTGCGTGGCGATCCCAACCGGACAGGTGTTCAAGTGACATTGGCGCGCCATGACGCAGCCGACGGCGACAAGCGCGGCGGTCCCGAAACCAAATTCGTCGGCGCCCAAGATCGCTCCCATCAGGATGTCGCGGGCAAAGCGCATGCCGCCGTCGACACGCAACCGCACACGGGAACGCAGTCCGGCGCGCAGTAGGGTTTCATGGGTTTCGCGCAAGCCGATTTCCCAAGGCAGACCAGTATTCTTGATCGACGTGAGGGGCGAAGAACCGGTGCCGCCATTGTGGCCGCTGACCGTGATGACGTCGGCGCCTGCTTTGGCAACGCCGGCGGCGATAACGCCAATGCCTGTGCCGGAAACGAGCTTCACGCCGATGCGGGCGTGGGGATTGACGGCACGCAAGTCGTGAATCAGCTGCGCGAGGTCTTCGATGCTATAGATGTCGTGGTGCGGCGGCGGTGAAATCAGCGGCGTGCCGGGCGTCGCATGGCGAATTCGCGCGATGTATTCGGTGACCTTGCGCGCAGGAAGCTGACCGCCTTCGCCGGGCTTGGAGCCCTGCGCGATTTTAATTTCGAGCTCCTCGGCGCGAACCAGGTATTCGGCCGTTACTCCGAATCGCCCGGAAGCGACCTGCTTGATCTTGTTGGTGGTTCCCGGAAACTGATAGAGATCTGGATCCTCGCCGCCCTCGCCGGTGTTGCTGCGGGCGCCGATCTCATTCATCGCGATCGAGAGCGTCTTGTGCGCTTCCGGGCTGAGCGAACCGAGAGACATGGCTTGCGTGCTGAAGCGCGCCAGGACGGCTTCGAGGGGCTCGACTTCCGAGAGCGCCAAGGGCTGCTCGGGACGCATTTCGAGCAACTCGCGAAGAAAAATCGCACCCTCAGCTTTGGAGAGCTCCTCGACGGCGCGGTAGTTTTCCGGACTGGGCTTGCGCATGTGCGCATGCATCCGGCGAACGAACTCGGGTGAAGTGGCATGCCGCTCGGCACCACCGCGGAAGCGGTAGAGTCCGAAATCGGCGAGATCGCCGGCCGGGCCTGAATAGGCCGTCATGTGCATCTTGAGATAGTCCTGAAGGAGCGCGTCAAGCGTCTTGGTGCCCGGATAAAAACCGGCATCCTCGAAGTACTCGCGGCAGATGTCTTCGTCGAGCCCGAGGATTTCAAACAGATGACTGTTTCGGTAGCTCGCCAGGGTTGAGATTCCCATGCGCGCGAGCACCTTTCGCAGGCCACTATCGATGCCTTTGCGAAATTTATCAAAAGCGCCAAGTTCTTCTTGTTCCGCAAACTCTTCCGCGAGATAAGGCACCACGGCGCTTGCACCGGCTGCGAGAAGCATCGCGACATGGTGGGTGTCAAAAATCTGGGCGCTCTCAACCACCAGGGGCACATCGGCCCATCCTGCGCTGACGAGGCTCTTCCAGGCGCTGGCCGCAGCCAGAAGCGCGGGCAGGGCCGCGCGGCCCGGTCCGACAGAGCGGTCGGAAAGGAGGAAGAGCTCCGGGCGATCGCTGCTACTCAGAGGGGTAGTTTTGCACTGAGTCAAACTGCGGCGGGCACCCGGAACTCCCTGGGTGGAAGAGCAGGTAAAGTCGATGAGTTCGACGCGCGAGAACGCCGCCGAGAGAGTTGCGAGTTCCGTCACGCTAAGGACGGGGCCAGGCAAAACGTGATCGCGCCCGAAAGGCACTTCGAGGGACATCACGTGCGATTCACGCAGCGGGTCGATTGGAGGGTTGGTGACCTGGGCGAAACGCTGCTTGCAATAGTCCCACAGCGATCTTGTGAGCGAAGAGAGAAAAGCCGGCGGCGCGTCGTCGCCCATGCTCCAGTCGGCCTCCTTGCCGGCGAGGAGCGGCCGGAAAAGAATCTTGTACTGGTCGTCGCTCCAGCCGGAAGCGCCGGCGACGCGTTTCGCTTCCGGGACGCGGATACGTTCGGCGTCGGCACGCAGGTCAAGAAGTCGCGAACGCGTCAGAGCCCTGCGTGGCAACTGGGCGGTAACCTTCTTGAGCAATTCCCTCCAGCGCAAAACGCCCGAGCGCGGAGTGGCAAGGATCATTTCCCCGGGGCCAAGGCGGTGGCGCTCGGCCACACGGGATTCATCGAGATCGGCGAGGCCCGTTTCGGAGCCCGCAATGACGAGGCCATCATGCGTGACGGTGTAGCGCATCGGCCGCAAACCGTTGCGGTCGAGCTTCACGCCGACGGAATTGCCATCACTGAATACCAGCGCGGCCGGACCGTCCCAGGGCTCTGCCTCGCGGGAAAGAACTTCGAGGGCAGCGCGCACATCCGAAGACAGGAAGGGGTCTTGAGCGAAGGCTGTGGGGACCAGTTCGAGCATGGCCGCTTCGACGCTCTTGCCTTCAAGGAGTTTCAGTTCCAGGGCGTTATCAAAGCTGGCCGAATCGCTGACGTTTTCCTCGAGCAACCGGAACCACTTCCCTACCCCGATGCGCTTGCGAATCTCCCGCTCGCGGGCCCGCAACCAGCGGCGATTGCTGATAACCGTATTGATCTCGCCGTTGTGTGCGAGGTAGCGGAACGGCTGCGCCAATTGCCAGGAGGGTTCGGTATTGGTGGAGTAGCGCTGGTGAAAGATGGCGAACCGGGCGGTGAATTCGGGGCTGCGCAAATCCTCGTAAAAGCGAGGAAACTGCCAGGGGGTCAGCAGCCCTTTGTAGACGATGGTACGCGACGAGAGAGAGCAGAGATAGGATCGTTCGGGCAGAGCCGCCTCGGCGCGCTTGCGGAGGAGCGAAAGGCTGCGCTCGAACTTGTCTCGAAAACCGGGCGCGCCATTGCGCGCGTTCGACGGCTCGATGAAGAATTGCCAGATTTCCGGCATGGTTTCAAAAGCGCGTTGGCCGAGAGCATTCGAGTTTACGGGGACGCGGCGCCAGCCCACCAGGCGGAGCTTGCTCCTGCCGATCGCATCCTCTATGGCGGAGCGAGAATCGGCCACGCGGGTCGGCGGCGCAAAGAGCATTCCGACGCCAAAGGCCTCGTCGAGAACGATGCTTTCTTCGGCGGCGCGGGCGCGGAAGAACTGGACCGGAAGGCTCGTCAAAAGGCCGGCGCCGTCGCCGCTGGCGCCATCGGCATCAACGCCGCCGCGGTGGGAAAGGCGCTCGAGGGCCTGCAGGGAAAGTTGCAGAATTTCGTGACTGGACGGACCGCTCAGTTGAGCGATAAAGCCAGTACCGCACGCGTCGTGGTCCGGGTGTCCCCAGTTGGGATGGCGCGGTTTGGGCTTCGGGTTAGGACAGCTACGCATAATAGTTTAATAGTGGCCGCCCAGCCGAATGTACAATGCAGAATTTTTCTGTAATGAATCGGTTTTCTGAGGGTGGCTGATAGGCTAACCAACTCAAAATTTTGTGACTTCGCTGAAGTGAAAATCGCGCACTTTCATTGGCGGAACCACCATTTCAAACATCTCTTCGCCGCTCGCACGGCGGGCCGGTCCAAGGCTTTCAACATTCCGTAGCATTTCCAGGATCGATTGATTGAAACGGAAATTCCGGACCGCCCGGGCGACTTTACCCTTCTCAACAAGGAACAGGCCGTCGCGGGTCATGCCCGTCATGATCTTCTCGTAGGGGTCGACTTCGCGGATGTACCAGAGGCGGGTGACGAGGAGGCCACGGTCGGTTGAAGCGATCATACGTTCGAGCGAGGTAGCGCCGCCAGCTAGGACGAGGTTCATGGGAGCCTCGCCGTATTCATTGGGTAGGGCAAACCCGTGCCCGGTGGGCTGCCTGTGGGCGAGCTTGGCGGAACGCCGCGAATAGACAAGCTGCTCGACAACGCCCTGGTGGACGAGCACCACTTTCCGCCGGGGCACGCCTTCCCCATCGAAGGGAGCGCCAAGCTGCTCGGGGTGGTAAGCGTCGTCGGTGATGCTAATGTTTTTGCCGAACAGGCGCTTGCCGACACGGCCGGATAGGCAGGAGCGCTTGTCGTGCACGGCGGTCGCGGCAAAGTCGTAGAAGAGGAAGCCGACGAGGTCGAGGACAGCGGCGGGTTCGAGAATGACGGTGAATTTTCCGGGACCGAGTGCAACCGGATTTTGGGCGCGTGCGGCCTTTTGGCTGGCTGTTTTGGCCAAGGCAAGAGGGTTGAGGCGGCGGACGTCGGCCGAGTTTGCCTTCGCCCAGCTCGCTGCCGCGCCGTGCTGCATGGTCACGGAAAACGCCGAGTGCGTCTGGCGATAGGAGGCCAGAAGGCCGCGAGAATTGGCGAGCACGGTCTGGTTCTGTCCACAGGAAAAGATGCCGGCAGCCACCTGGCCCTCGCGTTCCGCAAGGTTGCAGGTCTGCTTGACGGCGCGGGCGCGCTCGTCGGCCGAAAGGGTGGCCGTGGCGGGGACAAATCGGCGAAGGCCGCGGTATCTGTACTTACCCGGCAAGGGGAGGAGCTGAGGATCCCGCGGTTGGCTGGCTGCAAGAAATGCCGCGTCTTCGAGGGCGGCGGCGAGCGAGTCGTGATCCAGGCGGTTGGTGGAAACACGCGCGGTGCGGCCGTCCACAACGGCGCGGATGGAAACCGTGAGGCTGTGTTCAGCGACATTTTGATGAATGGTGTTGTTGGCAAACCGCGTCAGCGCGTCCACCACTTCGTCAATTTCAACTTCGGTTTCCGGGATGCGGCGCGATCTCGCGAGGCGCAAGACACGATCGATGACTCCATGGAGGAATTTCTCGCCCCGAAGTTCAGGCGCTCGAGCATGGCTTCCCGGCGCTTTTGCGGCGCGAGTTTGTGCTGGCGGGCTCATTCGTTGGAGAAGGCTGTACCGATCTTCACGTTTCGAAACCGCGCCGGAGAAGCGCCGTGGCCGGTGCCCATGGTTTGCATGGGTTGGCCTTTGCCGCAGTTGGGAGTGCCCCACAAGACCCAATGGTCGGCGCCGCAAATGGCGTCGCAGGAGTTCCAGAATTCGGTGGTAATCCCGCTATAGCTGGGATTTTTGATCATGCGCCTCTTCTTGCCGCCCTTGATTTCCCAGCCGATTTCGGTCGAGAACTGAAACTGGTAGCGGCGGTCGTCGATGGACCAGGAACGGTTGGTGTCCATGAGAATGGCGTCGTCAGTGTCGGCGAGGAGATTTTCGAAGGCCCAGGGGCCTGGCCGGAGGCTCACATTGGTCATGCGAATCATTGGGAGGCGGTTCCAGCCTTCGGTACGCATCGTGCCCCCGGACCGGCCGAGGCCAATCAATGCGGCGGTTTCGCGGCTCGAGAGATAGCCACGAAACCGGCCGTCCTTGATGATGTCAATGCACTGCGCCGGCACACCTTCGTCATCGTAGCCAAAAGTGCCGAGGCCGGGACCGTGTTCGGAGCGGGCGTCAGCGACGACGTTGACGATGGGCGAGGCATAGCGGAGATGATTCAGCTGATCGACGCTGAGAAAACTAGTGCCGGCAAAGTTGGCTTCCTGGCCGAGGACGCGGTCGAGTTCGATCGGATGGCCGATCGATTCGTGAATCTGGAGGCCGAGTTGGCTACCGCCCAAGATTATCGTGCCGGTTTTTGCGGGGCACTGTGGGGCGGAGTGAAGCGCGACCGATTCTTCCGCAATTTGCGGCGCGTGCTTGAGAAGCTCGAGCGACTCGACGAGTTCGTAGCCGCCGAGGATGTGCTGTCCGCCGAAGCTGTTGGGATAGGAACGCTTCTGGATGGCGTCTTGCTTGAACGAGGTGGCTACAAGCCCGCAGCCGGAAATGACGCGACGCTGGTGAATCTTCGAACCGGCGCTCGAAGCGAACCAGGAATCGATCTTGCGAAACTGCATGTCGGTTTCCGAAAGCGTCACGCCTTTGACTTTGTGCAAGGCCGCGTCGGCGGCGAGAAGCAGGTTCAATTGGGCTTCGAGGGGAATCTCGAAGGGATCCTTGAGGCAGGGACCTTGCCAACTGTCAATGTAGCTGCCTTCCGGGACAAGGCGTATGGCTTGTTTCTTGACGAGAGCCGAGGCTCTCGCGATCGTGACGGCCTGCGCAGCGCACGCGGCGACTCCTTCGCCCGTGAGTTGATCGGTGGAAGCAAATCCCCAGGCGCCATTGACGACGACGCGGATTCCAAGGCCCACGGATTCGGTCTGGCCCAGGGTGCCGACCCGGCGATTCTTGGTGGTGAGGTTGCGCTGACGGACGTGCATAACGCGCACATCGCCGTAGGTGGCGCCGCGAAGATGCGCAACATCAAGGGAGTTTGCGCAGTAGTCCCACATGGTCTCTACCCTGGGATTCGAACGCCCCGACGGAATCGGGACGCTCGGATAAAGATAGTGGCGCAGCTTGCTGCGCCCTGCCGAGGCTCAGAAGCTCAGGTGCCTTCCTGCCAGGAAGCGAGGTACTGTTCCTGCTCGGCTGTAAGCTTGTCGAGGCGGTGGCCCATGGACTCGAGCTTGAGCTTGGCGATCTCGCGGTCAATGTCCTCAGGAACGACATAGACCTGCGGCTTCAGTTGTTTGTGGTGCTTCATCAGGTATTCGGCGGAGAGCGACTGATTCGCGAAGCTCATATCCATTACGGCGGCAGGGTGGCCTTCGGCCGTGGCGAGGTTCACGAGGCGGCCTTCGCCGATGAGATAGATCTTGCGGCCGTCCTTCAGGTGAAATTCCTCAACGAGCGGACGAACTTCGCGCTTGCTTGAGGAAAGGCCCTCGAGCGCGGGAATTTCGATTTCGACGTTGAAGTGGCCGGAATTGCAGACGATCGCGCCATTCTTCATGGTCTCGAAATGTTCGCGGCGAATGACGTTTTTGTTGCCAGTTACGGTTATGAACACATCGCCTTCCTTGGCAGCGTCGGCCATCGGCATCACGCGGAACCCGTCCATCACGGCTTCGATGCCTTTCACGGGATCGATTTCAGTGATGATGACATCGGCGCCAAGTCCCTTGGCTCGCATGGCCACGCCGCGGCCGCACCAGCCATAGCCGGCGATGACGACTCTCTGTCCCGCGAGGAGAACGTTGGTTGCACGAATCACGCCGTCAATGGTGGACTGGCCGGTGCCGTAGCGGTTGTCGAAGAAATGCTTGGTCATGGCATCGTTGACGGCGATGATCGGGTACTTGAGGGTGCCGTCTTTGGCCATCGCGCGGAGACGGATGACCCCAGTTGTGGTTTCTTCGGTACCGGCGATGACGTTGGAAGCCAGGTCGAGTCGTTTGGTGAGGAGCTGCGTAACGAGGTCGCAACCATCGTCCATCGTGAATTGCGGGTTGTGCTCGAGAGCGGCGTTGAGGTGCGAGTAGTAAGTCTTGTTGTCCTCGCCTTTGATCGCGTAGGTGGGAATGCCGAAGTCGCGGTTCAGCGAAGCAGCGACTTCGTCCTGGGTGGAGAGTGGATTGGAGGCGCAAAGGACACTGTCGGCGCCGCCATCGCGTAAAGCGATCATAAGGTTGGCGGTTTCGCTGGTCACGTGAAGACAAGCGGAAACGCGAAGACCCTTGAGAGGCCGCTCCTTAATGAAGCGCTTGCGGATCAACTCTAGCACCGGCATTTGCTGGGCGGCCCACTCGATCTTGCGCTTGCCAGCCTCGGCAAGGCCGATGTCCTTCACATCACCCTTCTTGAGTTCTGCGGTGGCCATTCTTGCTCTCCTCACAAATTGATTTTTGTTGCGTTTTGAGGCGGTTAGATTTAGCGAAGGCATCCCGCGTTTGAGGGTCGCCCTCGTCGTTGACGAACTTTCTCGAAAGCCCGCAAAGGTCCTGCGCCGAAGGGTTAGCGCCGCACGGCTGCTTCAGCGACGACGCCGTGATTGGCGGCTTTGCGCAAGGCGTCCGCGCGATCTGTTCGCTCCCAAGTAAAGCCCGGGCCGGTGCGGCCGAAATGGCCGTAGGCTGCCGTGGGTTTGTAGATCGGCTTGCGCAGGTCGAGGGTCTCAATGATTCCTTTGGGGGTAAGCGCGAAGTTTTCGCGCACTAACTGCGTGATGCGCTCTTCCGGAATCGTGGACGTGCCAAAGGAGTCGACCATGACAGAGACCGGTTCGGCCACGCCAATGGCGTAGGCCAATTGAACCTCGGCGCGGGTCGCCAGGCCGGCCGCCACAACGTTTTTCGCAATGTAGCGGGCCATGTAGCAGGCGGAACGGTCCACTTTCGAAGGATCCTTGCCGGAGAAAGCGCCGCCGCCGTGACGGCTGTAGCCGCCGTAGCTGTCGACAATAATTTTGCGGCCCGTCAACCCGGCGTCGCCCATGGGTCCGCCAATGACGAAGCGGCCCGTGGGGTTGATGTGGAATTTCGTCCGGGAGTCGAGCATGTGCGCGGGCACGATGGGCCGGATCACTTGTTCCACGACCGCACTGCGCAGTGTGTCCGTCGAAACGTCATCGCTGTGCTGTGTTGAGATGACAACGCAATCGACGCGAGCCGGCTTGCCGTCGCGATACTCCACGGTGACTTGGGATTTGCCGTCGGGGCGAAAGAAGGAGGCTTTGCCGTTTTTGCGAACTTCCGAGAGGCGTTGCGTGAGGCGGTGGGCGAGTTGGATAGGCATGGGCATGAGTTCTTCGGTTTCATCGCAGGCGAAGCCGAACATGAGCCCCTGGTCACCAGCCCCTCCCGTGTCCACCCCCATGGCGATATCGGGAGACTGGCGCTTGACGGTGCAGACGACGGCGCACGTGTCGGAGTCAAAACCATACTTGGCGTTGTCGTAGCCGACCTGCCGGACGGTTTCGCGGGCGATTTCGTCGTAGTTCACGTGAGCCGAGGTGGTAATCTCGCCCGCAACCACAACCAAACCTGTTGTGACCAGCGTCTCGCAGGCAACGCGCCCTTTCGGATCCTGGCGCATCACTTCATCGAGAACAGCGTCGGATATCTGGTCAGCAATCTTGTCCGGATGACCCTCAGTGACGGATTCGGAAGTGAACAAGAAATTCCTCTTAGCGTCGCTCAAAACAACTCTCCTATAGGACATTCAATTGACCTCGGGTGCGGGTTGACACACCCCCCAGGGCCCGCCCCTCGGGAGAGGAGCAAGACAGGCTCCCTATGAGGCTAACATCCGGATGGCAAGGAATCAACGCATTGAATTTGCGAAGGTTAGAGTCGCAGCGAGTGGCGAGATTCAGGCGGTGAATGGTGCGCCCCTGCAGCCGCTCGCGACCCATCGCGGCCGGCCGCCGAACGCTATCCTTTCACACACACAACCTGGCGAAGCGAGTGCACGATTTGGACCAGATCGGTCTGCGCAGCCATTACCGCGTCAATCGACTTATAGGCCGCCGGGGTCTCGTCAATGACGTCAGAATCCTTTCGACATTCGACGCCGGCCGTCATGCGCCTGTGGTCTTCGACCGTAAATCGGCGTTTGGCCTCGCCGCGGGACATGGCGCGGCCGGCACCGTGGCTGCAGCTCATGAAGCTCTCGGGATGGCCTTTGCCGCGGACGATGTAGGAACGGGCGCCCATGCTGCCGGGAATGATGCCCATGTCGCCGATTTGCGCGCGCACAGCACCCTTGCGGGTGACGAAAATGTTCTGGCCGTAGTGGCGCTCGCGCGCGACGTAGTTGTGATGGCAGTTGATGGCCTGCACGTACGCCGTAAAGGGCCGTACCCGGCCTGAATCGCGGACCGCTTCGACGATCTGGCGGATCATGAGGTCGCGATTGATGCGCGCAAAGTCCTGAGCCCATTCGACCGCCTCGACGTAATCCCCGAAATGTTCGGTATGCTCCGGGAAATACGCCAAGTCCTTGTCGGGCAAATTTTGAATCAACCTCTGCATGTCTTTTTTGGCGAGCTCGATGAAGTAGGTGCCCATGCGGTTCCCGACGCCGCGGGAGCCGCTGTGCAGGAGGAACCAGACGTTCTCGGCCTCGTCGAGACAGACTTCGATGAAGTGATTGCCGGTGCCCAAGGTGCCAAGGTGATTTGCGTGGTTGCCGCGGTCGAGTTTGGGGTGTTTTTCAAGGATGGCGTCGTAGCGGTCTCTGAGTTCGGCGACCCAAACTTCGAGATTGCGCTCGGGGATGATTTGCCAGGCCCCCTTATCGCCCTTGCCACCATGATTCGTTCGTCCGTGCGGCACGGCTTCTTCGATTGCGGTGCGAACTGCGTGAAGATTGTCGGGAAGGTCCCGGGCGTTTAAATCGGTTTGAACCGCCATCATGCCGCAGCCGATGTCCACACCCACGGCCGCGGGAATGATCGCACCCTTCGTCGGGATCACGCTGCCGACCGTTGCGCCGATACCCCAATGAACATCGGGCATCGCGGCCACCCATTTAAAGACGAATGGAAGTTCGGCGACATTGAGGAGCTGCTGGCGAGCCTGGTCCTCGAGTGGCACGCCTTTGACCCAAGCCTTGATGGGGACGCCTTTGGCGCCCGAGAGCTGGATGTAGTTCTTTTCTTCGCTCAACATGATCACTTCGGGAGCAGCGGCTTTAGGCGGCGTCGGACTCGTCGTCGGGCTGGACGTCGAGCTTGCCCTTGGTTTTCTTCGCGAGGAGATAGGAGCGGATAAAAGGATCGAGGTCGCCGTCGAGAACGCGGTCCACGTCGCCGACTTCGAATTTGGTGCGATGGTCCTTGATGAGGCGGTAGGGCTGCATCACGTAGGATCGAATCTGGCTGCCGAAGGAGATATCCATCTTGGTTTCGTCGAGCTTCTCGCTCTCTTCACGGCGCTTCTGGATTTCGAGGTCGTAAAGTTTCGAACGCAACATTTTCATGGCCATTTCGCGATTCTTGTGCTGGCTGCGTTCCATCTGGCAGGCCACGACGATCCCGGTGGGAGTGTGTGTAATGCGCACCGCGGTTTCGACCTTGTTGACGTTTTGCCCGCCCTTGCCGCCGGAGCGGAAGGTATCGAGCTTCAAATCCTCAGGTTTGATGTTCACCTCAATGCGGTCGTCAATTTCCGGAATCACAAACACCGAAGCGAACGAGGTGTGGCGGCGAGCGGCCTGGTCAAAGGGAGAAATCCGGACCAGGCGATGAACGCCGGTTTCGCCCGCGAGCAGGCCGCAGGCATTCTCCCCACTGAATTGAATCGTGGCGTTCTTGATGCCGGCTTCTTCACCGGGAGTCTCGTCGAGAATCGCGGCGTCGAATCCTCTGCGCTCAGCCCAGCGAAGATACATGCGCAGGAGGATCGAAGCCCAGTCCTGGGACTCCGTGCCGCCAGCACCGGGCTTGATGGTCATGATGGCGTTGAGGTGATCGTTCTCGCCGGAGAGCAGTGTGCGGGTTTCGAGCTCGCTGACGTAGGTGTCGGCTGAGGTGAGTTCGCGGCTGAGCTCCTTCAGAAGATCTTCCCGCTGTGCGGCGTTGGTCTCGGCATGAGCGAGCTCGATGTAGGTTTCGATGTCCCCGGAGAGGGAGGCAAGTTTCGAGTCGGCGGAGAGCTGGTCTTCGGCGCGCTTGCGCTCCTTGAGGATGCTTTGCGCTTGTTCCTGGTTGTTCCAGAAATCGGGACTGGCGACGCGTTCTTCGAGAGATTTCAGGCGAGCGCGGTTCTGTTGCGGGTCAAAGATAACTCCGCACAAGGGTGACGCGTTGCTTCAAGCCGTCGTACTGGTGTTCCAAATCTTCGAGAATCATGCGGTTGCCGAAACCAGGGGGGCTGGTTTCAATTTGCCTTTCTGAAAGTAAGCACAACCAGAATAGCGGAAACAGCCACGCACATCCAGGCAAACCAGTCGTTGAAGCGAGTGTAGAGCGTGGTGTCGCTGCGGAAGTCGTAGGGCAGGTCCGCGGAGCCCCGCACATCGCGTGTGAGGACGCGAGTGATGTTGCCGTAAGGGTCGATCGAGGCGCTAATGCCGCTGTTCGTGTCGCGGACGATCCATCGGCGGTTTTCGACGGCACGGACACGGACCATGCGGAGGTGCTGCTCGGCAGCTTCGGACTTGCCGAACCATCCGTCATTCGAGAGGTTGAGCAGGAGTTGGGCGCCACGAGCGACAAAGGAGCGCACTTCCATTGCGTAGATAGCTTCATAGCAAATGAAGACGGAAAAGGTATTGCCATTCGGAAACTTTCCGACGGCGCGGTCCTTGCCCTTGTGGAACCCGCCGACTTCTTCCGAGACGCTGGTAACGACCTGATGGATAAAGGGGAAGGGCTCGTATTCACCAAAGGGGACGAGATGAATTTTGTCGTAAGAGAAAATGCGCTGGCCGTTTTCGCCGAGCATTGCGGCGCTGTTGTAGGGGAACAGGACGGGATGCTCGGCTCCCTTGCCGAACTCGCTGCCCGGTTTCCACTCGATGACCCCAACAATGACGGGACGGCGAAACTCCACGGAAAGGCGGGAAATGAATGGGCCGAAGCGTGGGTCCTCGAAGGAAAATGGCGCGGGGGCTTCGGGCCAAATAAGGAGGTCCGGTTGCTGAGAACCTGGGGAAGGGCGCAGGCTTAAGCGCACCAGTTCGGCAAGATCGGCTTGATGCTGAGCGTACCAGTCACCTTGATATTCCATCTGCTCGGGGAAATTCGGCTGAACGACACGGGCAAAATGATGAGACTCGGCCACCGGGACAAAGCGTCGTCCGATCCACCCGACCAGCAGCAACGCGGCCACGACGGCGAGCAAAATACCGAATCGGCGCGTTTTCTCGCCTGGGAGCGCGCTGTCACTCCAAACGAGCAAGGCGTTGAAGGCAGCAACCAGAAAAGACAACCCGTAGATGCCGGTGATCGTGGTCAACTGCACGAACGCGGGATTTTCTGCCGCTGGGTACCCAAGCAAACCCCAGGGAAAACTGATTTCAGGCAGGTAGGCTCGTAGGACTTCCGTGGAAATCCAAAGAAACGGCGCGCCGAAAAGCGCCAGGGCGAGACTAAGGCGCCACAATCGCTGAACCGTCCAGGCGAACAGGCCGATTGAGGCACCCCAGACGGTCGCGATCAGTAACAGCACGGCCCATCCAGCGGTGCTCGACATGCCGCCGTGAACCGCCAGCACTTCGGCAATCCAAGGCACGCAGGTCAAGACAAAGACCAGTCCGTGAAGGAATCCACAGAAGAATGCAATGAGCGGACGCGCTCCAAGAATGCTTGAGAGCAGCAATGCCAGACAAAACCAGGCGTACAAGCCGAGGAAGGAGCCGTGATATGAGAGCGAAAGGATCGCGCCACTCGAGGCTGCCAAGAGCAGGCGAATGCCTGCCGGCGTATCGGGCAGCCGATGAGGCCGCAGATACAAGTGCCATGGCCGGGAAGACATCAGCGCTTGACGTAGAACGCATTGAAGCCCGCGCTCTCAAGCCCCTTTTTGGTAGCCTCGGCGGTCTTTTGGTCTTTCAGCGGCCCAACCTGCACGCGGTAATACTTATCTTTCTGCGGATTCAGAACGACGACCGCGTAATGGCTTTTCTGCAAGCTGTTGGCAATGGCGGTGGCATCGTCCTGATGGAGACACGCGGCCACCTGCAGCATGAGTCCACCCCCGGGGATCGAAGGTGCGCTCGCCGTACTGACGATGGTTTTCGTCGGAGTTGCAGCGGGACCGACAACCGTCTTCGAACTGACCGGCGTCGAAGCTGGCGGAACAGCCGGGGCCTTCGGCGCAGGTTCCAGGCGCGGCTCGCTTTTCGCGGGCTTGTTGTTGCTGTAGAACTCCCACTCGGAGTTGGAGGACGTAGCAGGATCGGACGCGCCTTCGTTGGGGAATATTGCGGGCGCTTTCTTTGGAGCAGGATCTGCCTTGGGGAGGACGGCGGGCTCCGGCCGGCCGAAGTTACCCGAGGCCGCTGCACGCACCGGGTTGTCGAATTGGTTGCGGCCCATGACGTAGCCGAGGGTAAAGAACAAGCCGGAGAACAGGAGCATGATCAAAAAGAGGCCAATAACGTGTTTGCCTTCAAGCACACGTTCCCCGGCTCCCCGCTTTCCTCCTCCAGACGCCATGCCTACTTCGACGCACCTCCCAGAGACTTTACCCAGCTATTAATAATATCTATCGGGAGCGGGAAAACAATCGTTGTGTTCTTTTCGACACCTATCTCGGTAAGGGTCTGCAGGTAGCGGAGTTGGATGGCAGAGGGCTGCGTCTCGAGTACCTTAGCGGCCTCGGCCAGTTTCGCCGAGGCTTCGTACTCGCCGTCAGCGTGGATGATTTTGGCACGGCGCTCGCGTTCGGCCTCGGCTTGCTTGGCGATGGCTCGCTGCATCTGCTCGGGAATATCGACCTGCTTGACTTCGACCTTGCTGACCTTGATGCCCCAGGGTTCGGTGTCTTGATCGAGAATAATCTGCAGCTTGGAGTTGACCTTGTCGCGCTGGGAAAGGATTTCGTCGAGTTCGAACTGGCCGACGACGCTGCGGAGAGTGGTCTGGGCAAGCTGGGAGGTGGCGTACTGGAAATTTTGTACTTGGGAAAGGGCGAGGTTGGCATCGACGACGCGGAAGTAACAGACGGCATTGACCTTCACGGAAACGTTGTCGTGGGTGATGATGTCCTGCGGAGGGACGTCGAGGGTCTCCAGTCGCAGGCTGACCTTGTACAGGGTTTCAATCGGCCAAAACACCAGACGAAGGCCGGCGCCCTTGGCTTCCGGCAGAAGCCTTCCTAGCCTCAGGACGACGCCGCGCTCCCATTCCTTGATGACGTTGATGGAATTCCAGATCCACAGCAGTACAAAAGCCGCGACAATCAGCGTCCCTATCCCGAAAATTTGAAACATGTACCCTCCTCGACCGTCAGAATCTTATTTGCCGGCGAGTCCTGAGGCGCCGACCGGCTCGACATCAAGCATCAGTCCCTCCACGTGGCGGACGCGCACCCGCGCCCCTTCCGGAAGGTCTTCTTTGGAGGTGGCGCGCCAAAGTTCGCCCTGGACACGAACCATGCCTTCGCCGTTTGCGGACAACGCCGAAGTGACAACTCCCTCCGAGCCGAGCAGCTTTTCTTTGCCCGTCGTGGTCTTCCACTTTCTGGACTCGAGCACGAGGCTCATCAGGAAGACCGTCAAGACGCCAAATGGCAAGGTGGTCGCCAAGGCCACGCCGAAGCTTACCCCGCCCGGCGTTAATGGCGAGCGAATCAGGAACATCGCGCCGAGAAGCATGGAGACGATACCACCGAGCAGCAAAACGCCGTGGCTCGATAGTTTTGCTTCCAGGATAAACAACGCGAGCGCCAGGAGGATCAGCAAAACACCGGCAAAATTGACGGGCAGCAGTTCCATGGCGTAGAGAGCCAAGACCATGCAGATGCCACCGACGACCCCGGGGGCAACCACGCCGGGGTGAGTGAATTCGGTGTACAGCCCCAAAGCGCCGACAAGCAAAAGAAGGAACAAAACGTCGGGCTGAACGATGCGCATGAGGAACCGCTGGCGAGCCGAAAGGCGAAATTCAGACACCGTGTAGTTTTCGAGAGACAGCTTCGAGGTTCGGCCGTCGAAGCGCTTGATTTCGCGGCCGTTCAAGTTGCGAAGCAGTTCGCCCTGACTGTAGGCGACGAGGTCAATGAGATGCCCGTCGAGGGCTTCCTTTTCGGTGAAGGCGCGAGCCTCCGTGATGGCGGTTTCGGCCAGCTGAGGATTGTGGCCGCGCTTTTCCGAAAAACTCCGAAGAAACGCCGTGGCGTCGTTGTTGATTTTCTTTCGAAGAACCTCATCCATCGGCATGGAGAACCAGCCGTTCATCAGAATCGGGGTGGCGGCGCCGGCGCGGGTTCCGGGAGCCATGGCCGCGACATCGGCCGAAAGCAGAATGAGGAAGCCGGCGGAGGCGCCCCGCGCACCGTCTGGCGCAACGTAGACCACCACGGGGACGGGGGAGTCGAGAATGTGGTGAATGATGTCGGTCATCGAATCGCTGAGGCCGCCGGGGGTGTCCATGGTGATGAGCACGAGCGCGGCATTGCGTTTCGCAGCATCGGCGAGGCCTGCATCAATATAGTTCGCAAGGATCGGTGCGACGACGCCATCGAGTTTGAGTGTGAGGACGAGGGGGGGTGACGCGTTTTCGGAGGCCGTGCTGTTCGAAGCGAAGAAAGAAGCGAGCGCGAGAAGCAAACAGGCCGCCACGAGAAGTATGAGGCCTATGTACATGCTGCTGATTCTTCCACGAGTGATCATTGAGCACCTCCCGTGGGTTTGTTCTTTTGCAAATGCTCGAGCAATTCCGTTGCTGGCGGATAGTGAGGCGCGAGCTTCACGGCTTTTTCAACCTCGATGCGCGCAAGCTCCGGCTTTTTCTGTTCCAGGTAGATGCGCGCGAGCGTGGTGCGAACGGCCGCGGAATCACGCGACGCCAGGGAAAGCTGCAGTTCATTGGCTGCATCGTCCAGTTTACCCCTTCGGCGGTAGATATCGCCCAACTCGCTGTGCGCCGAGGCGTTACGGGGGTCGCTTGCGAGCGCAGCACGAAATTCCTGTTCGGCAGCGTCCAGACGACCCGCAACTACCTCCTGGCGCCCGCGCCGCAAGTGGGCGACCGTGGAGTCTGTTGCCGAAGCGCTGGAGTCGGAATCGGCGACCCGCCTAAGACGCGAGCCATCGAGTTCCAAGCGCAAGGAGGTGGTGTCCAGCACGGCCTTGACGCGCTGAAATTTGACGAATGAGTTGGCATCCTTCGAATCCAGTTTAAGGAAGGGAAGCCCCTTCTCTCCGCCTACCTCGTCCGCTGCCGTGCGCCATGCGTCGGCTTCGGACTTTTTTCCCTGCTTGTCGAGCGCGTAGATCAGGAAAGCGCGATCCTCGGCGTTGTCGGGCTCACGGTGCACGGCTTCTTCAAAGTGGGTCGCGGCGACGGCCAGTTCGTTTTGCTCGAGGGCCAGCAGCCCAAGGTTAAACGGAAAGTCGTCCTCGTCGGGGTCAACGTCGCGAGCGCGTCCGAGGGCCGCGAGCGCCGGCGGGAAATTGCCTTGTCGCGCGAGGGACAGCCCTAGATTATTGAGAATCTCAGGAAGATCGGCGCCGCTAATCAGGTTGTGGCGCAGATCTTCCTGAAGCGACGCGAATATCTCCTGAGCCTTGTCCGGCTGCCCAAGACGCAAACGGCAGACCCCCATCGAAAAAAGAGCCTCGACGCTTCGTTCATGGTTGCGCGGTATCCGCGTGAACCACGGTAGGGCCGCGGAGCAGTCGTTCCGTTGAAAGTAGACCTCTCCGAGAGCGAAGGCCGGGTCGGGCCAGTCGGGCTCGAGGCGGATCGCTTCACGCAGGTCGCGCAGGCGGACCTCGTCATCGTTGGCAATCAGTCCGCGAATATATTGCTCTAAGGCGGCGACGCTCAAGGGCCGTTGCAGTTTGGAGAATTCGGCGAGGCTCAGAGGGTAGGCGTGGTCGGTGGTGTAGAGCAATTGCCAAACCAGATGCATGTGAAGATCCATGAGAGAGGAGAGTTGGCCGTTTTCAGTTGCGAGCGGCAGCAACGCAATGGGGCTGACGCGCAGCACGCGCGCGTTGACGGTGAGGCTCTTGCCGTCTGAAGTGAAATTTCCGAAGACGACAAAGTCGGCGTCGAGTTCTTGGGCGATGTGGAGCATGGTGGCGCGGCTCAATTTCGCGAATGCCGGCAAACCGTAGCGGTCCATCTCATTGATGCGTCCACTGCGCGAGAAGACCTGCTGGCCAGCGGCGGAGAGCCGCTGGATGGTCAGTTCCTCGAGCCCTTCGCCAATCCAATCGAGGCGAGGGGCTGAGCCGGCATTCTCAAAAGGGAAGACCAGGAAGACACCTTCTTGAGGCAACGGAGGGTGAGCAGCAGAAGCGGTGGATCCGGATTGCTGGGCAGCGAGCCGGCCAACGCCAGCAAGGAAACAAAGTGCAACGAGGGCGCGACGGAAATGGCGCATACGGAGCGGGCGCACTGTCATCCTTCGGCCATTGTAGCAGAGGCGGACCGTGAGTTCTGTCGCGACTCGATGGCACGACCGGACCGTGTTTTCAGAAAGGCAAGGCCTTAGGCCTGGCACATGGTCTGCCGCGGGCGGTTCGGAATGACGTTCACCGGCAAATGCGAGGGGCCGCTTGACCGAGAACGATTACGGCTCGGCGGCTTCAACCGGTTTTGGAGCGATGATTTCCTGGATGGCCGGATTCGTAAGCACAGAAGCGAAGGCGGGATCGGACTTCACGGTATTTAGATCCTTGTAACCTTCATCTTTTGCTTTCCGGAGGTAAATCGCGCAGCGTTCGACGTTGCCAGCCTGGGCAAACGACTTGGCCAGGAGGAAATAAAACTGCGCACGGTCGCTTGCGAGGGAACGGTCTTGAATCACAGTACCCGACCGGGAGCGCGAGGGGTCAAGCGCGTCCGGGTCAATCCGCAAGGCCTGCCGAAAGGAGGTGATGGAGCCTTCGTAGTTCCTGGCGCCGAAATAGGCGTAGCCAAGATTCACGTAAAAGGGCGCGAAATCATCGCGCAAACCAAGGGCCCGCTTGTAAGCGCGTATGGCCTTGCTGTATTTCTTCCGCTCATACCAGATGGTGCCAATATTATTCTGCGCGTCGGCGTAATGGGGGTTCAGCTTTGCGGACTTCTCGTAGCACTTGAGGGCAGCACCCAATTCGATCTGGTTGTGAAAGCTGATGCCGAGTTCATTCCAGTAAATGGCGTTCTTGGGCTGCTCCTGGGTCAACTTGTAGAACAAGTCCTGGGCTTCGTGGTATTGCTTGCGGATAAGGTAAAGCCGGGCCATGTCTTCCTCGGACATTTTCGGGGTTTGTGCGCCCGAAACCGATGCCGGCGGTTGTAACTGGGCAGCATCGGGATTCGTCTGAGCAGAGGACGGAAACAGGAGGAGGGGTGCAAAGAGGAGGGTACGAACTGGAATCGCCAGAAAAAGCCTAGTCATGGCGAATCTCCTTTGTCCCGAGGAGGACTCTCGGGCTCTTTCTTCTTCTTATTACCAAAGATAGTACCAAAAATCTTCTGAAGGGGGCCTTTTTTCTTGTCCGAGGCCTTGTCGGATTCGCCACTTGCCGGATCGGCTGGCCGTAAGACGCCGTTTGGCTCCTGGCCCGGCACGCCGCTCTGGTTGGACACCGGCTGAGGAGGCGGCGATCCGCCGCCGAAGATATGAGAAAGGAACGAGCCAACCGCCGTGGCCGGTCCGTGGCCGCCATGGACTTCGCAAAGCGCGGTGGGCTGCGAACCAGCGACGTAGACTTCCTGGCGCGTAACGGGACAGTTAGGGGTGGCCACCTGCAGGGTTTCCGAATCAATGAGGATGGAGTCGACGCCCTCGGGCTTTTCAAAGTCCTTGACGTCACGGTAGCCCGGTAGAGATGTGGCGCGAAGCATGAAGTCC
Source organism: Candidatus Acidiferrum sp. (assembly GCA_035262325.1). Taxonomy (GTDB): domain Bacteria; phylum Acidobacteriota; class Terriglobia; order Acidiferrales; family UBA7541; genus Acidiferrum. Next base: position 6,314 of record DATFTB010000243.1, on the reverse strand, counting down.
GCCCACATGGGAGCGGCGGTGGCTCCGCCCTGAAGCCCCAGGTCGTGATTGTCGTCAAAGCCAATCCAGATCACACAGAGCAGATTGTTGGTGAAGCCCGCGAACCAGCCGTCCCTGGACGTCCCGGTTTTCCCGGCGCCGGGCAGCGTAAAGCCCTTCGCCCGCACCTGCGCTCCGGTGCCCTTGTTCATCACGTCAATCAGGATGCTGTCGACAAGGTAGGCCACGCGAGGATCAAGCACCAGCTTGTTCGCCGGCGTGGATTTTTCGAGCGAATTTCCACCTGCGCCCACAACGCTCTTCACGAACAAGGGTTCAGCGCGAGTGCCCGTGGTGGCAAAGGCCGTGTAGGCGCCGGCCACCTCGACTGGCGTCAACTCATACGCGCCGAGAGCGACGGCGGGCGTCGGCCGGATATTGGATCCCAAACCCATCTGGCGGGCGATCTGCACGACGCGTCCATAACCAACCATTTCGGCGACCTTGACGGTGGCCACATTCAGCGAGTTGGTCAGCGCCTGTCTCACGGTGACGTTGCCCATGAACCGTTCGCCGTAGTTGTTGGGGGTATACTCCTGGCCGTCGAATTCAAACACGGTGGGCTCGTCGTCGACCGTAGTTGCAGGAGTGACGAGCGGCTGAGCGCCGTCCACGGCGTTGTTGAAGGCGGCGGCATAGACGAAGGGTTTGAACACCGAACCGGGTTGGCGGTGCGCCAAGGCATGGTTCAACTGGCTCTGGCCGTAGTCTCTGCCGCCAATGAGCGCTTTGATTTCTCCCGTGCGGGGATCCAGCGCGACCAAAGCAACTTGCGGCGCCGCAACGATCTCTGCCTTCTTGGGGTGGGCTTTGCGGGTTTTTTCGTACTTCTTAGCCAGCAGCGCATCGACGTTTTTCATCCCGGCATCAACGGCGGCGGCAGCAGCGCGCTGAACCTGCGGGTCGAGCGTCGTGTAAACGCGATAGTTGGAGCTGAGGAGGTCCTGTTCGGCATATTTTTCGAGCAAATGGTCTTTGACCATGTCGACAAAATAGGGAGCTTCGCTGCCGACAAGTGATGTACGCGAGAGAACCAGCGGATCGCGTTTCGCGTCCTGCACCTCGGCCTCGGTGATGTACTTGTTCTCGGCCATCTGCGTGAGAACGCGGTCTCGCGCTTGGGCGGCGCGCTCGGGGTGACGGTCGGAGACGGAATAATAGTTGGGCGCCCGAATCAAGCCTGCGAGAAAAGCGCACTCCGGGAGGGACAACTGGCGCAAATCCTTACCGAAGTAAACCACGCTGGCTTCCGCAAAGCCGCGTAAGCCGAAGCTGCCGCGATTGCCGAGGTAGACCTCATTCGCGTACATCTCGAATATCTGCTGTTTGGTGAAGCGCTGCTCGAGTTCGAAAGAAAGCAGGGCTTCGGAAAGCTTGCGCTTCCAGGTGCGGTCGGTGGTCAGGAAATAGGTGCGGGCGACCTGCATGGTGATGGTGCTGGCACCCTGCATGTGCTGGCTGTGACGGAGGTCGGCCCAAGCCGCGCCGAAAATACGGATAAAGTCAAAACCGGGATGTTCGAAGAAGCGCTTGTCCTCAGCAGAGAGGATGGCCTGAACAAGCACCGGGGGCAGGTCTTCATAACGGACCGGGCGACGCTTTTCCCGGGCGCTGTCAAAAAGATTGGTGATGAGCTCGGGCTCTATTTCGGCCGTGCCCAGGTCCGGGCCTCCGCCGAGCGCGCGGATCGAGCGAATGGTCTTGCCGTTGAATTGGACAGCGAGCGCGTTCGAACCACCGAAATAGGAAAGCTTGGAGGGCCGAATGTCGACAACGTTGCCGTTGATGGTGTATTCGCCCAACGAATTCTCATCGGCCTCCGGGCGGTAACCCGTACGCTGCAGGTAGGTCACGAGGTCCTCGAGGCCCCAGGCCTGCCCGTCGGAAATATGGCTGGGCGCGGAGAAAATCTGGGTGGTGTTCTGGAGGATATGGCCTGACAGGCGGGCATCGATCATTCTGGAAAACTTGACGTAAAAAAAAGTGAAGACGCCCGCAGCGAGGAGAAAGCTCAGCGCCACACAAGCAAGCAGGCTCAGACCGAAGGCAGAGGTCCAAAAGCCTTTTTGAAGGCGGAAACGCAATGAAACACTCCCTTAGGGCCGGCGTCTCTATTGTCTCGCAACCTGAAACAAGTGCAAAGTCACAGCCGCGGCCTCGCAAAGAACGAAGTCCCAAGGCAAGAGCGCTCGCGGGGACCGCTACTTCATGATGTCCCTGCCCTCGCTAGAAGAAGAAAAGTTCATTTCCGTCTTATAAACCACGAAGTCGACGGGAACGCTGTAATCGACACTGATCGCAATGCCGTGGTTGGTGGGGCCCACTTTGATATCGTCGCGCTTGGCGGGAATATCGAGGTCTTGGATCACACGAAAGATATTGTCGCGAACCTGGTCGTCGGAATAGCGGTTGACGACGGCGAAACGGGCCTGCTCCTCCATCTTGTCCTTGAGCTCGTATTGGGCCACGTACAGCGGGACGACTTTGAAGGCCACAAAGACACCGATGACCAGAATCGCCGTGTAGATAAGGGCTTTTAGACGGCCTTCACCACGTTCTCTCGAGCGGAAAGCTTTCAATTGGCGCCTCACGAAAAGTCGCTCCAGGTGCCAGCCGAAAAAGCAAGCCCGGCCGACGGAATCACGTGCCTCATTAACTTACGCTAGCACCGGGAGAAACGCCTGTCGAGCGCAGGCGGCGCGGGATGTTCTTGCGGGTAACGCCTTTGGGCGCCGTAGCGCAGCTATGTGAGCGACCGTTAGTAAGCACGCGCGAAGATGGCCCGGGCTTTGGCGGGTTTGCCGCAATGAACGCAAGTGCCGGAGCCCGCGGCGCTGTCCTGGCCCAAGACCGCATCTGGATCGAGCGGGATGCAGCGCATGGTTGCGCGCGTTTCTTCCTTGATGGCCGCTTCGCACTCGCCGTTTCCACACCAATGAGCGAAGGCAAAGCCGGACTCGATGGCCTTCTTGAATTCGTCGTAGCTCTTGGTTTCGCGGGTGTTCGCGCGGCGGAAGGCCAAGGCTTTGTCGAAAAGCGCTTGCTGGATTTCGGCGAGGAACCGTTCGACCGTTCGAGGCAGGTCGGCAAGGGACGCAACGGTCTTCCCTTCCTTGCCGGGACGATCGCGCCGAGCCAGCATTGCCGACTGCTTGGCCACATCCTTGGGACCCAGTTCGACGCGCAACGGCACGCCACGCATTTCCCAGTCATTGAACTTCCAGCCCGGGCTGAAGCCTTCGCGTTCGTCGAGCACAACGCGGAGATTTGCGTTTGCGAGCCGGGCTTTGAGTTCTTTGGCGGTTTTGAAAACCGCGGCCTTTTCTTCTTCGGTTTTGAAGATGGGCACGATAACGACCTGCGTGGGCGCTAGTCTGGGAGGGAGGACCAGCCCCTGGTCGTCACCGTGCACCATGATGATCGCACCGATGAAGCGCGTCGAGAGTCCCCAAGAGGTGGTCCAGCAATGTTGCAGCAAGCCGTTCTGGTCGAGGTATTTCACGTCGAAGGCCTGCGCGAAGTTCTGACCCAAGAAATGCGAGGTGCCGGCCTGCAGGGCTTTGCCGTCCCCCATCATGGCTTCTATGGCGTAAGTGACGTCGGCGCCGGCGAATTTTTCGGCTTCGGATTTTGCTCCGGGAATTACCGGAATTGCGGCTTCGTTCACGGCAAAGTCCGTATAGACGTTAAGCATCTGCGTGGTTTCATCGACGGCTTCCTCGCGCGTGGCGTGCGCGGTGTGGCCTTCCTGCCAGTAAAATTCGAGCGTGCGGAGGAAGAGTTTGGTGCGCAATTCCCAGCGGACCACGCTGTTCCATTGGTTCATCAACACCGGCAAGTCGCGGTAGGACTGAATCCACTTCGACCACATGTGGCCAATGATCGTCTCCGAAGTGGGACGGACGATGAGGGGTTCGGCAAGCTCTTCCCCGCCGCCGATGGTCACGACGGCAAGTTCCGGCGAAAAGCCTTCCACGTGATGTTTTTCCTTTTCGATAAAGCTTTTGGGAATGAACAGAGGAAAAGCAACGTTTTGATGGCCGGTGGCTTTGAAACGCCGGTCGAGCGCCTGCTGGATGTTTTCCCAGAGCGCCCAGCCGTACGGACGCACGATCATGCAGCCGCGGACCGGAGCGTAGTCGGCGAGCTGTGCTTTCAGGACCAGTTGGTTGTACCACTCTGAGAAATCTTCCGCGCGTGTGGGTAGCTTCTCGTCAGCCATGCGCCTCCCTGTGCCTGTGTGCCCTTCGTGCCTTGACAGTCGACCTCCTCCCCGCCTGAAGGCTGGGGGTTCCTACTGGCTCGCCTGCTAAGCAGCGATGCCCTCGGTGGGTTCCTGCCACGACGGGCTTACTTCACCCGAAGGATGCGAACAGGCTAACGAGGCGAGTCGCGCCTCTTTGATGTTGCGGGCTGCTACCCAGCCTGCTGGTGCCCTTAAGGACGGGCTTTACGCTCGAGCGGGTAAGCAATCGAGCGTAGCGGACAGCGCGAGGCGGTGTCAACGCGAGGCTGCCTCGTTCTGCCGAACCGCACGTGCCGTTTCCTACCGGGAAACAGCTGCCCGGTGCCGCGAGGGGACGGAAAACGCCGCCACCCTTGAAGCCGACCCGCGAAATGTAGCCGGGCTTTTCGGGGCCAGCAACCCTAAATCGAGCTGCCGAGGAACCACTCTTCGTCGTTCGATTTGGAGTGGTTCCGGATGACGAGTTCGGGGTCTTTGAGGGTCACGCGGCTGTAGGGCGCGACGGAACGAGTCAGCCAGACGTTGCCGCCGATGATGCTGTGGTGGCCGATGCGCGTGTCGCCGCCGAGGATGGTGGCGCCGGGGTAAATCGTCACGTGGTCTTCGATGTCGGGGTGACGCTTGTTCGAGGGCCCGCGGACGAGTTCGCCGCCGGAATCGCGACGGCTGGTGGGGTTGAACGCGCCCAGAGTGACGCCGTGGTACAACGTGACATGCTTGCCGATGGTCGCGGTTTCGCCGATGACCACGCCGGTGCCGTGGTCGATGAAAAACGATTCGTCAATCGTTGCACCCGGGTGAATATCGATGCCCGTGCGGCTGTGCGCCAGCTCCGTCATGATGCGCGGCAGGTACGGCACCCTCAATTTGTACAATTCGTGCGCCAGGCGTTGCACGGTGATGGCCTCGGTGCCGGGATAGCTCAGCAGGATTTCTTCGAGGCCGCTCGCCGCGGGATCGTTTTTCAGCGCCGCTTCAAGATCGGTTGCGAGAAGCTCGGCTAGGCGCCGGCGCTTGCCGCGAATGGCTGTAACCAGTTCCTCTGCGGAACGAACCACATCGGCGGGAAGCTTCCTTCCGCGGCAGTTCAAATCGAAGCGGATCGCCCGAACGATTTGGTCTTCGAGTTGCAAATCAAGATTTTCGAGGATGCCCGCGCTCTTGGCACTTAGCGGCTCGCCAGGCGAGTAAAAGACCGGGAACAGCACCTCGAGATAGCGGCGGCAAAACGCCGCGACTGCATCCTTGGAGGGCAGGCAGTATTCGCCCGAGGCGTCCTCGGCCAGGCGCGATTCGAGAGCGGCACGGAACTCTTTGGCCAGGCAAGCAAACTCATCGTTTGAATTGCTCATAGGCTCTGCGATCAAAGGCAGACTCCTTGCTTTGCTCAGAACGACCCGATCATGACCGGGTCGTCCTAGCCGATTCCTTCGAAGAGGATCGTCGAAATGTAGCGCTCGCCGGAGTCTGGCAGAACCGTGACGATGGTCTTTCCCGCGAATTCGGGCAGCTTCGCCAGGCGCACTGCAACAGCCGCGGCCGCGCCGCACGAAATGCCGCTGAGGATGCCTTCCTCGCGAGTCAAGCGCCGCGCCATCTCAACGGACTCCTCGTTGGTCACCAACTCCACGCGGTCAACCAGGCTCAGGTCCAAGTTCTTCGGCACAAATCCGCCACCGATTCCCTGAATCTTGTGTGGGGCTGGTGTCAGCGGCTCGCCGGCCATCGTTTGCTTGATCACCGGGCTGACCGTCGGCTCGACGGCAACCGAGGTGATTCCCTTCCCTTTCGCATGTTTGACGTAGCGGCTAACGCCGGTAAGTGTTCCGCCGGTGCCAACTCCACTGACCAGCACGTCGACCTGGCCGCCCGTGTCCTCCCAGATTTCTGGGCCGGTGGTCTTTTCGTGAATGTCCGGGTTGGCCGGGTTATCAAATTGCTGCGGCATGAAGTAGTGCTGTTTATCGGATTCGTAGATTTCCGTTGCTTTCTTGATGGCGCCCTTCATACCTTCGGGCCCGGGCGTCAA
>DATFTB010000242.1:0-7801 GCA_035262325.1 Candidatus Acidiferrum sp. | reverse complement strand
CGCCGTTGTGAACGGCGTCGAAACGACACTTGACGAATTGCGAGGCTCGCCTTTCGTGCAGTTTGACCTGCGTGTGAGCCGCCCGTTCACCGTTCGCGAGCGCTGGGCGATTACGCCATTCGCGGAGTTCTTCAACCTGTTTAACCGCAACAATCCTGGCGCGAACTTTGTGACGGACATTTCCGCGCTGCCCACACCGGTAAACAACCTGGCCGATGCCACGGCGTTCTGCTTGAATGTGGCTTGCACCGAGACGCAAGCGATTACAAGCCTCAACCAGTTGCGCGTGCCCGCGGGCGCGCTAGGGGACTTCTTCGGTCCCGGCACGACCGTCGGCATCCCCTTCGCGGCGCAACTCGGAATCAAACTCTCCTTTTAGTTAGTTAGGCCTTTCCTACCGGAACGCGCCGCGGCCGTCTCAAGTGGCATGCAATACCTCGCGGCCGCATGTCCGGCATCCAATTGCTGTACAGAACCCGGTTCGAGGAGCCGCTTCCGCATGCTGACCCGACCGCGCTGGCTGCTGCAAACAGAAGGCGCTTGTTACCTGGCGCTGGGCCTCGCTCTCTACCGAGCGGGCCATTTTCCATGGTGGCTGTTTCTGGCGCTGTTTCTCGCGCCGGATCTGTTCCTGTTGGGCTATCTCGCGAACGCGAGAATCGGCGCGGCGTTCTATAACCTCGCGCACACCCTGGTGTGGCCAATCGCGCTTCTGTTGGTTTCCTTGGCTCTGCCGGCTCCCGAACTAGCGCCTTACGGACTCATTTGGCTTTCGCATCTGGGCTTCGACCGGATGCTGGGCTTTGGACTGAAGTACCCCACAAATTTCCGCGACACCCACCTCGAGCGGGTTTGATCGGCGAGGCCGGCTCCCTTGGCCGAAGCTGCGGCTCGGGGTGGGCCCCTGTACAATAGAGGAAGGACGGAAGGGGCCCTTCGCTCTATGTTTGAGAACCTGACCGAAAAACTCCAACGAACCTTCAAGAACCTACGCGGGCAAGGCAAGCTCAGCGAAGAGCACCTCGACCTGGCGTTGGCGGAAATCCGCGAAGCACTGCTCGAAGGCGATGTGAACGTGACCGTCGCCGACGAACTGCTGGGCAATATTCGCAAAAAGGCCCTGGGGAGCGAGGTGATGCTGCAGCTTTCACCCGACCAGCAGGTCGTCAAAATCGTTCGCGACGAACTTCTGAACCTGCTCGGAAAGCACGCTAAGCCCTTGTTCGCCTCGCGGCCGCCGTCGGTATGGATGATCGTGGGCTTGCAGGGCTCCGGAAAAACCACGACCACCGGGAAGTTGGCAAAGTGGCTTTCGCAGCACGGGCACCGCCCCATCGTCGTTTCGACCGACGTGTACCGGCCCGCGGCTCGCGAACAGTTGAGCCAGGTGGCCAAAGCGATCGGAGCTTCCTTGTGGCCCGGCGCGGGGAGCGACAAACCGCTCGAAATCGTGCGAGGCGCGATCAAGGAGGCCAAGCTTTCTGCGAGCGATGTAATTCTCGTCGACACCGCAGGCCGTCTGCATATCGATGATGAGCTGATGAACGAGCTGTCCTTGTTGAAGAAGGAGCTACAGCCGAGCGAAATCCTTTTCATTGCCGACGCCATGATCGGCCAGGACGCGGTGCGATCGGCAGGAGAATTCCACAAGCGCTTGGGATTGACGGGTGTCATTCTGACGAAGCTGGATGGCGACGCGCGCGGTGGCGCGGCGCTTTCGATCAGCAAGGTTTCCGGCGCACCGGTGAAGTTCGTGGGCCTGGGCGAAAAATATGATGCGCTAGAGGGTTTTTATCCGGAGCGCATTGTTTCGCGCGTGCTGGGCATGGGCGACATCATGTCGCTGATTGAGAAGGCAGAGTCGGCGCTCGACCGGAAGACGGCGCTCGAACTTGAACGAAAACTGCGCAAAGAGGAGTTCACGCTGGAGGATTTCCGTGACCAGCTGCGGCAGATTCGAAAGATGGGGCCGCTCGAGCAGCTTGTGGACATGTTGCCGAAGATTGGCCCGCTGCAAAATCTTCCGAAAGACGCTTCCGTCGACGAGAAGAAGCTGAAGCAGGTCGAAGCCATTATTAATTCAATGACCAACGAGGAGCGGCGCGACCATAACGTGATCGACGGCAAGCGTCGCAAGCGCATCGCGAAGGGCAGCGGCACCTCCGTGCAGGATGTGAACCAGGTCATCAAGCAGTACCTGCAGATGCGGCAGATGATGAAACAGTACGGCGCCATGGCCGCACGAGCCAAAATGAAGGGCCTCGGCAAGCTGGCGGGACTCGGCTGAGGCGCCCGAGAAGCGAGGCGCGTCGCTCAGCGCCGTCCTTGGGGAAGAAGTTGCTTGGCGATTTTCTCGGAGAGCGCCGCCGGTTCGAGGTCCGTGCGATTCGACAGAATGATGATCGTGAGATTATCAACAGGAAACCGCTCGATCACGGTGCGAAAACCTACCGTGCTGCCGGTGTGCCACATGCGGGGATGGCCCTCGTAGGGGTCCAAAAACCAGCCATAGCCGTAGGAGACCGGCTCGCCTGGAGCGAGGTTGAAGCTGTCGCCGTGTTTCGGCCAAAAAGGCCCGCTGCCGTCGGCGAGCATGACCGGTGTTAAAGCGCTCAGCATCTCCTTCTCGCTCAGCAGGGTGTGCTTTTGAAGCGCTTCGTCCCACTTCCCGAGATCCGCCACATTCGAATAGATTCCGCCGTCCCCGAGCGTCGCGGAAGTGGCACTCTGATCGGTCTCGACAAACGTATCCTTTTCTTTCGTGTAGCCGAGTGCCCGCCGGGTCACTTCGTTGATGCCCTTCTGATAGACGACCGTGTGATTCATGCCCACCGACGAGAAGATCTTTTGATAGAGAAATTCGCGGTAAGGCATCCCCGCAACTTTGGCAATGATCAAGCCCAGAACCACATAGCCGGAATTGCTGTAATCCCAGCTCGTACCGGCAGCAAATTTTCCCGCGGTTTGCTTCTCGAGCAGGGCTAACACTTCGGGATCTTGAATCTGGTGCTCGGCCGACCAGATCGGGCCCTTGGCTTTCTCCTCCTGCTCCATCAGGGCTTCGTAGTCCGGCAGGCCGGAGGTGTGCGTGAGTAGTTGCCGAATGGTGATGGCCCTGCCGTAAGCGGGAAACCCCGGAAAAATGTCCGTCAGGTGATCGTCATACTGCAGCTTGCCATCGCGAGCCAGAAGCATGATGGCCATCGCGGTGAACTGCTTTGTGAGACTGGCCAAACGAAAATTGCTTTGCGGATCGATTCTCGCACCGCTCGAAAGCTCGCGGACGCCGTAACCCTTTTCGAACAGAATCCTGCCCCGGTCTTTGACCAGGGCGGCGAGTCCCGGGGCATCCGGCCGCGTGCCGGCCGACAATATCGAGTCGATGGAGTTGTCTGCTTGCTGTCCCGCGAACAGCTTCACCTCGAGCACTGACAGACCGGCAGCGAAAAAAAACATGATTCCCAGACTGAGAGCCATTCGCATGTTTACCCCCTGGAGTGCAGGCCAGCATACCACCTCGGCCGCGCGTTCATCTGGCCGTTACACGAGTGAGATAACTCTGTTTCCTCCCGAGGGAGTGCCGTGACCCGCATTGCACTCGATGATCCCCGCCTCTATCTGAACCGCCATCTGCAGTGGATGGCGTTCAACCACCGCGTTTTGGAAGAAGCGCGCGACCCGGGCACTCCCCTGCTCGAGCGCGTGAAGTTCCTAGCCATCACGGCAAACAACCTGGACGAATTCGTCGAAATCCGCGTATCAAGCTTCCTGCAGAAAATCGAGCACGGCGGGCAGTCCGTTAGCCCGGACGGGCTGACGCCATCCGAGGAACTGGATCGCGTGTCCGCGTCGATGCACCATTTCGTCCGCGAACAGTACCGGTGCTGGAATGATGAGCTGCTACCGGGCTTGGCGAAGCATCAGATCCGGGTTCTCACCGTCGACAGCGCGGACTGGATGCCTCGCAATCTGTATGAGCGTGTCGAGGTGCTCTTCCCTTTGAAGGATCCATCCTTGCGCGAGCGCATCTCGAAGGAGATTCTGTCTTCCTATCTCGCGGACAACCGCAAAGCCCGCTTGCTCGGCCCCGATGGCCAGTACACGCACGTGCGCGCGGCCGGAACGGCAAGTCCTTTTCCGTCCAGGAACATTTGATGGTCCTGGCCAGCGGAAATGTAAACGGGTCGGGCAGACCGAGAGAGCTTCATCGGGGAGTCACGCTCACAAAGGGCGAGCAAGCGGCAGCCCCGACGCCCCCAACCGAGCCCTCGGAGCCCGCTACACAGGAATCCGCACATGCAACAGTATGATCTGGTGGTCATCGGCTCGGGGCCGGGTGGGCAACGAGCCGCAATCCAGGCGGCCAAGGCCGGAAAACGGGTGGCGGTGGTTGAAAAGCAGAGTGTCGTTGGAGGCGTCTCGATCAACACCGGCACCATTCCGAGCAAGACAATGCGCGAGGCTGTGCTGCACCTTTCGGGTTTCTACGACCAGGCGTTTTACGGCTCCAATTACCACGTAAAAGACAACATCACCATGAAGGACCTGAATTTCCGGGTCACGCGGGTGATCGAAAATGAGACCGCCGTTCTCGAGGACCAGTTGAAGCGCAACGGTGTGGAGCTCTACCACGGCTTGGGCGCCTTCGCCAGCGAACGCCATATCCGGGTCGAAAACTCGAGCGGCTTCAACGAATTGGAAGCCGGGTACGTGGTCATCGCCGCGGGCACCAAGCCCGCGGTGAATCCCAAGGTCCCGACCAATGGACGGAACATCGTCAACAGCGATCAGGTGCTCAGCATCCCCTCGATACCCAAGACCCTCATCGTCGTGGGCGGCGGCGTCATCGGCGTCGAGTACGCCTGCATGTTTGCGACTCTCGGCGTGCGCGTCATCATCGTCGAGAAGCGGCCGCGACTGTTGGAATTTGCCGACTGCGAAGTAGTTGAAGCGCTGAGCTACCATATGCGCGACCGGCGCGCCACCATGCGCCTGAATGAGGAAGTCGAGAGCGTCGAAGAATTGCCGGACGGAAGAGTGGCCGCGAATCTTGTCAGCAAGAAACGAATCGTGGGCGATGCGCTTTTATACGCGGTCGGACGGCAGGGAAACATCGAGCGCCTGAACCTGGCTGCGGCCGGAATCGAAACCGACGATCGCGGACGAATCAAGGTGGACGCAGATTACCGCACCTCGCAAAAACACATTTTTGCGGTGGGCGATGTGATCGGCTTCCCGAGCCTTGCTTCGGTTTCGATGGAACAGGGCCGGTTAGCCGCGGCCAGAGCGTTTGGGCTGCAGGCGGAATCGGACCCGGCCGGATACCCTTACGGGATCTATACGATTCCGCAGATCTCCTTCATCGGGAAAACGGAGGAGCAATTAACGCAAGAAGACGTGCCCTACGAAGTCGGCGTGGCTTATTACCGCGAAATCGCGCGCGGCCAAATCACGGGTCACACCGAAGGGCGCCTGAAGTTGCTGTTCCACCGCCAAACGCTCGACTTGCTCGGTGTCCATATTTTTGGAGAGGATGCGGCGGAATTGCTGCACATCGGGCAAGCCGTCCTGCTGCTGAAGGGCAAGATCACCTATTTCATCCAGACGGTGTTCAATTACCCTACGCTCGCAGAATGCTACAAAGCCGCAGCCTTCAATGGGCTCAACCGGTTACGCTAAAGAGCGCTGCTCGAGATTTCTCCGTTCCCTCGCGCGCGCTCGACCTGACCCATCCCTCATTCCATCCGGGAAGGAAACTTTCCGCGTCGTGCCCGGCGCGAAGCGCGCCGCACTCCCGAGGTGGCACAAGGAAAATGAACACGCCCGCCCACAGCCGGGCGAGGACCGTTTGCCGGGGCCAGCAAACTCACGCTAGAATAGGACGTGTTTAGGAGGAAGCACCTTAGTGTTAACGATCCGTTTGGCCAGAATTGGCAAGAAGAAAAAGCCTTACTACCGCGTGGTTGTGATTGAAAGAACCAGAGCCCGCGACGGCCGCATCCGCGAAGCGGTAGGAACGTATGATCCTCTGAAAAAACCTGCGGAGATCAAGCTGGATTCCGAGCGAATTAAGTATTGGCTTGGCGTGGGGGCACAGCCAAGCAACACCGTCCGGAGCTTCATTAAGCAGCAGAAGATAGCTTAGCTTGAGGGCTCAGGTCCGCGATCCTGCTCTTCTGCACCTGTTCCGGCCCGCTCGAGTGGTAGATAGCGCGTCCTCTGATGGTTTGGGGAGAGGGTCGCGTGTAGTGGTTCGCAAGCGAGGACGCACACGCAGGGGGCCCTATGAAAGAGCTGGTAGAGGAGATTGCCCGAGCGTTGGTCGATCACCCGGAGGGAGTTCAGGTCAAGGCAGTCGAAGGGTCCCAGGTCACGGTTCTTGAACTGAGGGTCCATCCCGAGGACTTGGGAAAAGTAATCGGTCGTCAAGGACGCACGGCCAAGGCGATTCGTACATTGCTCGGCGCCGCGGGTATGAAACTCCGCAAGCGATTCACCCTCGAGATTCTGGAAGATTGAGCGGCAGCCCCGGACCAAAACGGCGATGGGTACAGGTGGCGCGCGTCCTGCGGCCACGGGGCAATAAGGGAGAGATTCTCGCTGAACTGCTCACCGACTTTCCGGAGCGGTTTTCCAATCTAAAGCAGATCTGGCTAGGCAAGGATGACGCCGAGCCGCTGGCCGTGGGCCTCGAGAAGTTCTGGGTCGACCGCAACCACCCGGAAACGGGCATCTTCCATTTCGCTGGTTGTAGCAGCATAGGGGAGGCCGAGCGCTTCCGTGGTTACGACGTCCTTCTTCCGTTCGATGAGCGGGTGAAGCTTCCGGCAGGAAAGTATTTTGTAACCGATCTCATCGGATGCACCGTATTTGAAGTGGCGGAGGCTCAGTCGAAGCTGGCTTCACCGGCCTGCGCACTCGAACAAGCGCCGCGGGTGCTTGGCACAGTCCACGACGTATTCTTCCCGGGTGAGGGCGTCGCCGGCACGCCGCTGCTCGAGGTGGACACACCGAAAGGTGAACTGATGATTCCCCTGGCCGAAGATATCTGCACGGAGATCCGCGTGGCGGAGCGGCGCATCGAGGTCCGGCTCCCGGATGGCCTCAGCGAACTGAACGCCCCGGAGTAGTGCCGTGTTCTGGCGGCTCGTCAAGACCGCGCTTTTCACGATCGTGGCGCCAGGCACAGTTGCACTGTATCTGCCACAAATGTTGCGTGACGCATCGGCCGACCACCGGGCCCGCTCCGTCTACGCTTATCCATGGGTCGTGCTCTTTCTTTGCGGAGCGGCGATTTATCTCCGGTGTGCCTGTGATTTTGCCGCCAAGGGACGCGGAACCCCGGCGCCAGTTGCGCCGTTAAGGGGCTGTGTGACGTACTCCGTTCCGTCAACGGAACGGCTTCTAAATGCAAAACATTTCTCGCGACTGCCACCGAAGAGTGTTGCCCGGCAAGAGGCACTCTGGCAGGACACGTTACGCGAAGGCTCAGTCCGAGCCCTATGCCAGGGAAGAGAATACAACAGCAGCGGGCTTACCTGTCACTTAAAAGAAGCAGTCCGCGGCCGCAATTCTATCGGCGTGCCAGTTTGGCGTGCGGGTCGATGGTTCGGGGAGGGATAAATGACGCGCGTGACCTTTGAGGAGTTCTGGCCGACGTATGTGCGCGCACATAGCGAAGGAACGACACGGCTGATACATTGCGCTGGAACGTTGCTGGGATGGGCAATCCTGTTAGCGGCAATCGTGAAGCGAGAGTGGTGGTGGATCGCACTGGCGCTCTTAGTCCCTTATGCGCTGG
>DATFTB010000241.1:0-23365 GCA_035262325.1 Candidatus Acidiferrum sp. | reverse complement strand
AGAAAATATCTTTTGGCGGGAGGGGTTCGGGCCAGCGCCTACTTCGCTTGCTTCGGGTTCGCGCGCAGCGCTTTTTTAGGAACCAGCGCCGTTTTTCCGTAATGCTCGCCTTCGAGGATCCGCACTTCGCAGAGGCCGGGACTTCTTTCGGCGGCCAGCAGACGCAACTGATTTCCCGGTTCGAGCAGTAGCAGTCTTTTTTCCGCGATCATCATTGATACGCCCACGTCGTCTTTCAGCCGTCTCAGCCGCTGCCATTCTTCGAAGGCCTTCTCATTTGCCGGTGCCACGACGCATCCCGCCCCTTCTTCGGCAACCAGCTCAAACACCTTTCCTTCTAACCGGCTCGAGACGGCCGGCTTCAATCCTGCTTTGTTCTCGCTCGCTTCCACTTCCGCCAGAAACCGGTAACCACGTCGCGGCAGCGTTTCGATGTACCTCGATTTACTTGGCCGGTCGCCGAGCGCTTGGCGCAACTTCTTGATCGCGGTATTCAAGCCGTGCTCGAAATCCACAAACGTGTCTTCCGGCCAGATTCGTTTGCGCAGTTCCTCGCGAGTCACGATCTCGCCCGGCTGTTCGAGCAAGGCCGCGAGCACTTGCATCGGTTGCAGCTGTACCTTGACCTTTTTCCCGCCCTTCAGCAGTTCACTCGCCCGCACGTCGACCTCGAAGGCGCCAAACTTTTGTCGTGTTCCTTCACGCGTCGTGGAGGTCATGCCCGTCCCTGAACTCGCAAAAATATTACTCCAGCCTTTAACGCTGGCCAACGGCGAGGTTTTCGGCAACCTGTGGCAAAATCGCGGAGCACGGCGAGTGCGCTTGTAACTCATTGATTATCAAAAGATTATGGCAAATCCACGATTCACCCACGGTCCATCTTTTCTTCACCTTCCGTGCATTGTTCTTATTCGCAGCTTCCGTCAAAGTGCACGCGGTTGAAATGAGTGTCTCAGCAAAATTCGCCTCACCGGCTGGGTTGGCGGAGGAGGGAAACATGGGAAAAGTGATGGTAATGCCCTCGGCAGGCAACACGCTTCCAAGCCGCATATCCAGTTCAAATTCTTATCGGGCTCTTCTGCGGCCGCTGCTTAGGTGCGCTTGGTCGCACACGGCCCGGACCGGTTCCCCGCAACACTCCTCGTTGATCCCACCCCTTAACCCGCTGATAAACCCCACCCCCGGAGACGGCGGTTCGTCCCTGACGCTGCCTTCGGAACCCTGAACCAGACGAAGCCCGGATCAGATTCCGGGCTTCGTCCTTTCTGCTCGAGCCTTATGGCACTTAAGGCCCTTAACCAATGGCACCGTTGTATTAGAAACCATTGCTTGTGCGGGCTCGTTTCGATGGTACGTGGGTGGGCCCCGCCTGCCTGAAGCTCAGGGCGACCAGGTTCAGCACAGGTAGAAGGTGGACCTACGAGAAAGCCGTCGGCAAGCGAACTTGTCAGTGCCGGTCTCGAGTTTTGGCTTCTGACCTATCTTCTGGCCCCGGCCATTCACGTCAGCGACCAACTCCACAGCGTCAGCGTGAGAAACATTGCCAAAGCGCCGAGGCTTACCCCCGCTAGCACTTTCCCGCGGCCGAGCAGCAGGTCTCGCGTCTCCGCCCTCAGGCACAACACGACCGCCACGAACAGGATCGCGCTCCACGACACCGCGCACGGCAGGCCCGGATAGCGCGCCAGCGCCGCCAGGGTCTTATCTGACGGTTGCCCTACTGGTATCCACCAGGGAAGAATGGGCGCAAACCCCGCGGCAAGCACGAATGTCAGGATTTTGCGACTGACCCAGCTCTTGATCTTCGGAAGGGCCTGTCTCTTTTTCCGGATCTTCCTCCACACCAGATACTCCCAGGCAAGCAAAGCGGCGGCCAGCGGCATCCACCCATATTGCGCGCTCTCCAGGTCCAACCACAGCCATGCCCGGAACAGAAAGTGCGAAGGATGTGTTGCCGCCAGCCTCGGCAGCAAATACCAACCTGCGACAGAATTCCCGACGATCGTCACCAGCAGCAGTGCGAGCGCAAAAAGCTGCACGAACATCTGCGTCGGCGCTTTGCCGCATCGCGTGCAGCACTGCTTTTCGGGAAATATCTGCAATCCGCAATTCTCGCAATACACCCCGTCCTCGCTTTTTGCTCTATGGAGGCAGTTCTAGACTCGAAAAGCTTATTCCACCGCGAGCCACTAGCCTACTGGTCCGACGTGCAGGCCCTCTTCCCCGGACGGTCCCTGCCCAAGTTGACACCGCTGTCTTCCGCCCCCGGCCCGAGATTGCGCCTTTGGTTCTGTCTGAGGATGGTATCCACTTCTCTCTGTATCCGGTCCGAAGCCACTCGCTCCGCAAAATCCTGACGCCACTTCCTGTCACCCTGGACTTCTTGCATGGACGAGAAAAGCTGTTATCGTCTGCTCCGTTTTTGCGTATACCAGGGAGGAGCTCACCCATGAAGCAAAGAACCTTAATCGCCTTTTGTCCCCTGCTCCTCGTTTTCCTCTTGGCCCTCCGACCCATTACCGCGGGCGATGACTGTGCTTTTGTTGGCGGCACTGTCTACCCTTCGCCGACGACGGCAGCCATTCCGAACGCGGTTGTACTCACTTCTCTCGGCAAGATCACTGCCGTCGGGACCCGCACCGCCGTGAAGATCCCTAGCTCGGCCCGCATCATCGACTGCACGGGAAAGGTCATCGTCGCCGGGTTCTGGAACAGCCACATCCACTTCACAGACAATACCTGGCGCGATGCTGCAAACGCCCCAGCCGCGGGGCTCGAGAAACACATGCAGGAGATGCTGACTCGATGGGGTTTCACCACCGTCTGGGACCTGGGCTCCGACCCAATCAACTCCCTGGCGCTTCGCCGCCGCGTGGAATCTGGCGAAATCCCCGGCCCAAGGATCTTTCTCGCAGGCAGCGAGTTTCCGAAGGGCGGGCACCCCGTTTACTTGCCCGCGGAAATGCGGTTGCCGGAGGTCGCTTCGCCAGCCGAAGCTGCGCAGTTGGCCCAAAACTACATGCGCATGGGATTGGAGGGCATCAAGCTATTCACCGGCTCTTTTATGGGAAACAAGCCGGTCATCAATATGGATATTCCGATCGTGGAAGCAGCCGTCAATGTGGCTCACGGCGATAACAAGCCCGTTTTTGCTCATCCGCAAAACCGCACAGGGATCGACAACGCCATGGCCGGTCGTGTCGACATCCTCGCCCACACCGTTCCAAGCGAACGAGACTTCACGGCGGACGAGCTGGCTCGCTTCAAGACCCAGCACACCGCGCTGATTCCCACTCTGACTCTCTGGACCACCGTGGTCGAAGACCCGGTGGTGACGAGCGGGCTGGTCGCCTCCGGCGTTCAGCAACTAAGGACTTTTTCTGCCAATGGCGGTGCGGTCCTCTTTGGCACTGACGTTGGCTTCACGGCAAACTATGACACCTCACTCGAATTCGGGCTGATGAGCCGCGCTCTTTCCGTCAACGAAATTCTCGCTTCCCTCACTACGAATCCTGCTGCGTACTTCAAGGCCTTCGACAAAGGCCGCGTGGAAAAAGGCTTGGACGCGGATTTGGTCATTCTCGACGGCGACCCCGCTTCCGATATGCACAACCTCGCGAAGATCGCCTACACCATCCGCGCCGGCAAAATCGTCTACCAGAAGCAGCCTTAAGCTTTTGGGGGTGTCTTCCGTCATCCCGAGCCCGTCTGGCGCAGGCCGGCCCGGCTTCTGTCGGCCCTGAGCCTCGCAGCATCGTGGGTTCTCGCTAGCGCGTAGCCGCCGCAAGTTCCTTGCCGCGCGAAGCCTTCCACAACTCGATATATGGCTGCAACTCCTCCATCATCTTCGCGAATTGCCCCAACTCCAGCGATTGCGCTCCGTCGCTGATCGCTTTTTCTGGCGCGGGGTGCGCCTCGACGATTAATCCATCCGCGCCAATCGCCACTCCCGCTCGAGCAACCGCAGGCACCAAGCTGCGCTTCCCCGTCGCGTGGCTCGGATCCAGGATCACCGGCAGATGCGTCAACTCGTTCAGCACCGGAATGGCGGATATATCGCACGTGTTGCGCGTGGCGGTTTCAAACGTGCGGATTCCCCGCTCGCACAAGATCACGTCCGGGTTCCCGTGCGCCGTAATGTACTCCGCGCTCATCAGCAGCTCCTTGATGCTGCTGCTCAACCCGCGCTTCAACAGCACCGGGCGGCGGCATTTTCCAAGCGCCTTGAGCAGCATGAAATTCTGCATGTTGCGCGCACCCACCTGCATCACGTCTGCATACTCCGCCACTAAGTCCACGTCGCGGTCGCCCATGACCTCGGTAACAATCGCCAGCCCCGTCGCCCGCTTCGCCTTCCGCAGCAGTTTCAGCCCTTCTTCCTCCATGCCCTGAAAATCATAGGGCGACGTACGCGGCTTGAATGCGCCTCCACGAAGCAGTTTTGCTCCAGCCTTCGCGACGGCCTCCGCCGAATGCATGATCTGCTCTTCACTCTCGACCGAGCAAGGCCCTGCAATCACTACAAATTCGTCGCCGCCGATTTCCGTGCCGTTTACCTTGATCCTGGTTTTCCCCTTCCGAAATTCCTTGCTCACAAACTTGTAGGGCGCGGTGATTCGCACAACCTTCTCGACCTGCGGCATCGCTTCGACTGACTCGAGGCACGCCGTGACGTCGCCGACGCCCACAACGCCGATCACCACGCGCTCCTCGCCTTCAATCGAGTGCACCTTGTAGCCGTGGTGCTTCACAATCGCACACACCTCGTCAATCTCCTCGCGCGTCGAACGCAGCCTCATCGAAATGATCATGTACGTTCCCTCTCCTTGCGCTATCGAGCCGGCCCCAAAAACAAAAAGCCCACTCTTGCGAGTGGGCCGAAAGTTCCTGTTTTCACTCTGTCTAGACGACGGCCCCTCGCTTCCGGTTGGTCCGGTACGTAAATCGCCATCCGTCGCAATAGGCCGCGAATTTCATGAACGCCAGTCTACCCAGTCTGCGGAAAAACGCAAGCCCTATTCATGGTTAGCCCCCATTGCCCGCCGCAATAGCTGCGCTGGCCTCGAGCGGCAGGCAGGCTTTCATGACGGCGCCTTTCTTCGCGTCGCCCCAACGCCCGTCTCCTGCTCGCTTGTTCCGCTCCCCTGGTGGCGCAGCACCGCTCCGCCCGGCTTGGCACCCTAGCCGCCAATGAGTGCTCTCCAGAGAACTAGCCGTCGAGGCGTCGCCACAATCAAAGGGAGTTACGGCGAGCAATCCGAGCGGAGTGCTTTCCGCCATGTTAAGCATCGCAACTACTTCCCCGGACAGCCCGGTATTGTTCGCAAGCATTTGGAATTGTCGAAGGGCGCAGCGGCAGGAATAGTGGTCAGCTAGTACAACAGGATCGCGATCCGGAAGCGCGCGAAGTCGTCACCGCCACTCGCCTCGCAAGCTCCCACCGCGGCACTCCGGTATTTGCCGGAGCCGATTTTCTGGTCGACATCGCCCGGCAACCGGCGCAGATCAGAGGTCTCGTAGCGCAGAACGCTTCCGGGCCGCTGCCCGGCCCAGCCGCGGTCCAGTTCGCAGGTTTTGCGGGCATTAGGAGTAGCCTTCACGGCGCCCATCCCACGTGCCGCAATCTCTGACGCCACTTGCGACTCCTGGGCATCTAGCGACAGAGTGGGAACCACTGTCGCAAAATCTTCCACTGCAAAGAGCACGTTCCCGCTCTGTAGTACCGCGATGCCCACGGCGTTTAGACCCCGGTCCAGAAGATTGGCGCGGTGCGGAGGCGAATTCATCCACTGCGTATGCAGTCCCGGAACGTTCGGCCCTTCCGCAACGTTTTCGGCAATCAGGCTAAATCGCGCGCCGGCATGCCGCGCGCGATCCTGCATCGGTGGTTCGCCGGGGAACTGATGGGACAGGGCATGCATCTGCACCATGCGCTGCGCGTGTTGACGCGCCGCTACGGCGAGCGCAGCATCCCAATGCAGCGGCTCGAGGCCTGCCGCAGCACGGTCGCGGTTTGCGGCATTGAGAAGGATGCTCTCCGCAGTGCTGGCCGGCGGACGAGAGGAATTCCCCCGCAACGTCGGAGTGATGAGCAATGCTGGCAAGACAATGGCGGCGACGATGGTCTGGTAACGCAGGGATGTGCCCATGGAAGACTCCTGCTGACCATTGAACACTGGATTTAGAGGAAATATGCGCTACCGAAGGACAGTCCTAGAGGAAAAAGGAAGCTGTCCCGCCGTACAGCGTCCTAACCGCAGAAACGCATTCCCGGACGCAGCGTGCCTTCAAGGCCCGCATCCTTCTGCGACGCTTTTTTGCACTGCCACCTGACTGCTCAGGTGCGAGGCGTTCGTCATACCGCGCGTGTCTCGGGCAGGCAACGCGATTCCTCCCGCGCTTCTCGGCCACCTTCTGCCTGCCCCGACGGGGGGAGGGAGCCAGCCAACTCTTACCCTCGTACGTGCACGGCGCTGAAGCTTAATACTACATGCCCACCGGCCGTAGGCCGGCCGAAACTCATCATCGGCCGGAATCGCGAAAACAAAAGCATCTGGTCCAAGTGATGCCGCAGCGCCGGCGAGTCGGGCCCCGCGATGATTTCGTAGTTGCTCATTTGGCCCTGCGCATCGACCGTCACGTCTACCAACAGGTCGTTCTGCGGCTCGACGTCCGGATGCTGCACCTCGGGTATGGCCGACTCCGGATAGTCGGACAGCGTTACCAACTCCGCTGGCCTCAACAGCGACGTCGGGATGTCGTTCGGATCCGCTTGTACGGTCACTCCCGGGAGAATCATGTGCAATACAAACACGAAGATGACGATGGCAGAAAACAATCCCCCGGTCGCCGGCAACGTCAACGGACGAAACACGTTGTCCACAAGAATCTCGGCGCGATCCTTGATCCGCTGCCAACGCTGCCCCCAGTTTAGGGATTCGTTTGCCTTTGACGCCGCGATCTTGATGCGCACGGCCAGATCCGACGGGGGCACCGCCCGCGGCACCCGCGACAACAGCACCGATAGTTTCCGGTAGTGCTGCAACTCCTCCCGGCACTCCTCGCAGGCCTCCAAATGCCTGCGAATTTCCTGTCGCTCCTCAGGACGCGGAGCGTTTGCCAAAGCATCATCAAGATAACCGCCGAGCCGGCTTTGCACCTTCTCGCACTTCATGGTTGTTCCTCTCGCGTCTCAGTTGGACGCATGCTTTCCCCGGCTCCCGCGACTCTCGCGGCCCTGACATAGGCCACTTGTAAACCCACCTGCGAACCGAACGTCGGCACGGATGCTCGCTTAAGCGTTTCGCGCCGCACCGTGGCTGCTTGCTCCCCAAGCAGCGGTTCAAGAATTTCCTTCAACGCGCGCCGTCCGCGGAGAATCCGTGATTTCACCGTACCGACGCTTACGTCCAGCACCTCGGCAACTTCCTCGTAGCTTAGTCCTTCCAAATCCCGCAGGATCACAGCGCTGCGAAACACATCCGGAACCTGCTGCAGCGCCCCTTGCACCACGGTCTGAATCTCCTGTGCCGCCAGTCGATCAAACGGTGTGGCGCCGAGATCCTCTATTTCGATCGGCGCGCAGCCGTCGTCGGGTTCCGCGTCGATCGAAATGTTTTTTTGAAGATGGCGCTTGAACCAGCGGCGATGATTCAGCGCTTCGCGAATGGCAATCCGATACAACCATGTCTTCAGCGAGCTGCCCTGCCGAAAGTGCCGGATTCCTTTAAACGCCTTCAGAAAGACCTCTTGAGCGGCATCGGCCGCGTCGGACGTGTCTCCCAACATGCCCAGGACCAGGTTGTACACCGGGGCATGGTAATGCGTCACCAGCCAGTCAAAGGCCGTCTCCGACCCCGCTTGCAGCTCGCTGACCAGCTCGGTTTCATCTCGGCCCCATGAGAGGGCGCTCGCCCAATCGGACACGCTTTGCCTTTCTTCTCCCTGCCCCAGCTTGGGGCAAAAGACGAACTGGCCTTTTTCGGTCGGACCCCTTGCAGAAGTCGAAGGCTCCAACCCTTGTCCGCTCCTACTATTAGACACCACCGTGAGCAGAGCGGTTCCAGGCTCAAGCCGATTGTGGCATCCTGCGCGCCCCGGTGCAATGGGGCCACGGTAATGGGCCGGGCCCGCCTTTTTCCTGCTGCCGACCGGCTGCCGGTCGTGCCGAGCGAGCTCCGCAACAAGGGCACTCGACGGGAGGCTTTACCTGGCCTCATCTCAGGCACCTTCCTGCTCGCCCTGAGCGGAGAGAGGCGGGCGCTTGGAGTGCGGTTGCCCTGACTACCTCCAGGCCATACCTCGCCATCGATTCTACTGCCCGCCGTTCTTGCCTCACCGCCTTCGTCGCCCTGCAGCCGACCGCCGGCAACGTCTCGGACGCCACGCTCGTCCCGGGTAAGGCGCCAACGGCGGCCAGGTTCCTCTAGGTCACCGATTCGCGCTGCACCGGTTGACATTCTCCGTGTCGAAAACGTGCCTAAGCAGTCAACCAACGGTTTCTGGACGCTGCTTGACTGCTTGGTCGGCCGAGAGTAGCGTACTGCCAGATGTTGCCGCAATGAATCTGAACAGAGTTAGCCGTGCGCGCGTGCACGTGCGCCTGGCCGGGTGAGCGCCTCGGCGAATCGCGCCCCAGAGGAGTTCGATCATGTCCTCACACCTTCGAATCCTGAGTCCGGGCGCCGTCCCAATGGCTTTGGCCGTCAAGCTTTTCGTTGTGCGCTTCGACCTCGTTACGGCTCTTGTGATCATTGGAACCCTGCTGCTGTTCATCTTGCTGCAGCAGCGTTGGTGCAAGCAGGCACGTGAGCGTCAGGCAAAGCAGCATGTCTTCGGAAAGCGGGTGTCCGAGTTCGCCGAGCGTCTGGCTGTGAGTCCTTTAGAACGCGTTGACACCGCAATCGTCGAAGGCCTCAACAGTATCGTCGAGCTGGTGGACGCGGACCGCATCTGCTGGTACGAAGTCGAGGAAGGCTCGGGGGCCCTGCTTCACAGGTACACCGCTAGTGCGCGTAACGCTTCCCCCTCGCTCAAGCGTATTCCTGCGCAAAAAATACCCTTCATGGCGGAAACTCTCGCGCGTCACGAAGTAGTCGCGCTGCAAGAGTTGAAAGACCTTCCCCCGCACGCCCGCGCCGACGCGGAAACGCTGCACCAACTTGGGCTCAAATCCCTGCTTCTCATTCCGTCCAGCTACAGCCCGGTAAGAAAGGGCGTTTTGGGACTGGCTTACTATTCGGCGCACCAGACCTGGGCGGAAGAGTCCGTCCATCAACTGGCCATCGTGGCAAACATTATCGGAGCCACCGTGGAGCGGAAATACGCCCAAACCGCCAGCCAGGAAAGCGAGGAGCGCTTCCGGTATCTCTTCGCTCAGGCCTCCATCGGCATTGCCCTCGAAACCATGGAAGGCCGCATTCTCGAGGTCAACCCTGCCTTTTGCTCCATGCTCGGCTATTCCCCGGAGGAACTATTAAGTTCTAGCTGTGCTCGTATCAGTCATCCTGACGACGAGGAGGTCGAGAAGCTTCTTTTTGAAGAGCTACGCCAGGGGCTCAGACCCAACTACAGGCTGGAAAAACGGTTCTTTCGCAACGATGGCTCGCAGATGTGGGGGTTGGTCAGCGTTTCCCTTCTCAACCGCAATCACGGCAGCCCTCCTCTGGTCATCGGCATGGTCAGCGACGTGAGCGCGCAAAAAACGGCGGAAGCTTGCCTTTATCAGCGCGACCAGGAGCTTCAACGCCTCGCGGGACATCTGATCGAGGCCCAGGAGGAAGAGCGCCGCCGCATCAGTCGCGACCTACACGACGACATCGGGCAACGCGTCGCTCTCCTTGCTTGCGAGATCGATTTCGAGCGCCGCAATAAGACCGTTTCCCGCGGCGAACGCAAACCCTCGGTTCTTCCCAAGCTCCGCAAGGACCTCGATTCCATTGCCACCGACATTCACAAGCTCTCTCATGAACTTCATTCGGCCAGCTTGCAGTGTTGCGGCCTTAAGGTCGCCCTGAAGGATCTGTGCTGGAAGTATTCCCACAATCATCATCTGGAGATCGACCTGCACACCGAAAGGCTCGATCCGAAGCTTCCTCCCGATGTTGCTCTTTGCTTGTTCCGTGTTGCTCAGGAAGCGCTTGCAAACGTCCTTAAGCACGGCAATACAAAAAAGGTCTTGCTGAGCGTGGTTCAAGATTCCAGAAAAGTGCGCCTCACCGTTAAGGATTTCGGCGTAGGCTTCGACCCCTCCGTTCAAACCGGAGGAATCGGCTTAATGAGCATGCGAGAACGACTGCGCTTCTGTGGCGGGCTGCTCACGGTGAAATCGGCTCCGAACCAGGGAACGGAGATCGCCGCAGAGGTTGTGGCCGTGAAAAAAATGGCAGCCACGGCAAGCAGCTAAAGCTCCTATCTCTCCGCTCATTGACGCTGCGCAAGGATTAATTGGTGGAACAGACCACCCTGCTCACTCCTGGTCGTGTTGACTTTCCGTCTTTACAGGTCATCTTATGCCCGGTCTCGTGCAGGCGCGTTCAAAATCAAGGTCGCTGCTCGTCATCCTGCCTTGTGGCGCCCTCGCTTTTGCTCTGCCGCTCTTGTTCCGTGAAGGTGCGCTCAAACCAGCTGCACCCGCGATCTTTCTGCTGGTGATTATTCTGGTCGCGCATTTTTCCGGGCCGCTTGGCGAGTCTGCTGGCCGCCATTCTCGGCGGCTTGGTCTTCGCGGGCTTCCTGTTCAGACCTTATGGGAGGTTCGCTGTGTGCAATGCGGCTGATCGCGTGGTGTTGTTGTTAATTCGCCGTGTGCGCCCTCGCCGCGGTCTGCCTTTCCAAGACCCCGGAAAACTGAATCGCCACGAGCCGTTGACGCACGCCATGCTGAGCCTGCCTAAAAGCGGCTTGCCCGCGGCGGGCGAATTCAGGCCCTGCCGCTCCGGGAGGCCTTTCCGATTGCGCGCCGGCCGCCTTCGAAACCGACGGCTTCAACTCACCCCGGGTAATGGTAAGCTCTCTGCATTGTTAGGAGGTGCTCCATGTGGCACAAGCCGGATGAAAGCAAACCAAAATCGACTTCTGCTGCTTCTACTTCTCCCGTTGCGCCCGCGCATCCTAGCGGCACCGCGCCACAAAATCCTCCGAACACTCCCGCCGCTGTCGGCCACAACATCAAGATCAAGGGCGAAATCTCGGGGCACGGCGATTTCTTCCTAGATGGCGAGTTCGAGGGCCTCATTCGCCTTACCGGCGGCACTTTCACGGTCGGCTCCAATGCTCGCGTCAGCGCGGAAATCGAGGCGCGTGAAGTTGTGATTCGCGGCGAAGTCATTGGCTCTCTGAAGTCCTGCGAACGCGTGCACATCTGGAGCACCGGTAAACTCACAGGCGACATGGAGACTCGCGGCATCGTGATCGAGGATGGAGCCGTCTTGCACAGCAAAGTGGCCACCCCTCAAGCCAAGGCTGCCGAGGCCGCAGAGCCCGAACCTGCAGCGCCCGAAACGACAGCAGCGGCTGAACCCACTGTAAGCAAGGAAACGCGCGCCAAAACCGCCGGCGCTTAAGCCGCGGAGTCGGCAAGCTCAAGCACGCCCAAATTCATTTGCGGAACAAAGCAGGAACATACCACCGCGCGTAGGTTGCCATCCCCAGTATCAGCGCAGCCCACCAGAGCACGAGGACCGTTTGCATCCATGGCTTGTACCTAGTGAGCCGCAGTTTCGGCGGCAAAATCCTCGTGCCCGCAGCCAGCAGTATGTACAAGCCGGTAATTTCAGTGACACCGCCCAACACTGCGTGCGTCGTCGCCAGGCCATAGAATCCCCTGCCAAGCTTCTCAGGGATCCCGGGAAGGACCTGAACCCGAAATGCAGGAATCATCGTCAGTGTTATGAACACAGTGTTGAGAATCACGATGATGGCTTGGCACCAGGCGTGTTGTCGGAAACGCTTGATGCGAGCTAACCAAGCACCGATAACCAGGCCCATCCCCATCGCAATTTTGAGGAGCAGAACCAGATCGGTTGCCCCGGACGCCGCCGAGCCGAAGAATCCTTCTTTCAATGGACCGTCTCCAGACTGACGAGCGGCGCCGGACGCATCTTCCGACGCCGTTCATCCATCCAGACCGATCTCCCGGTCCGTTTATTCCAGACCTCCTCCGGCCGCGTGCTGCTCCTATTTGCTGCAGGGTAGAAGGCGCCGATCGAATCGTGTGCGATTTGGCCGAAGCTTTGCTCGAAGTCCGGATGGGATGGAAACCGATCGAAGGATCGCGAACGAGCTGCGGTCGCCGATGCCGGACTGGAAGAAAAACGAACAAGAGCACGCGCTCGGGTGAGTGGAGAGGTTAGTTCAAAAAGGATTCGACGGCAGTGGCGACATTGTTGGCGCTGACCGAGTAGGGCGGTGGCCGGTATGCCGGTTCCGCGACCGAGGAGTGACCAGGCCGCGCTCGTTCCGCACTCTTGGCTTTAAGCGTCGAGTTGACCAGTCACCCGCTATCGGAAGCGAACAGTCTCGCGGGAGCGCGAAACTAACCGCCGGCGATGGCGCCGATGATGAGCAGCGGCTCGGCGCCGGAGGCGACGGCCTCGGGCAGCGGGGCGTCGGGCGATTCGTGGGAAAGATCTTCCGCACACGCAAAGAAGCGCAGGAACGGCCGGCGTTGTTGCGTGACGTGATCGCGAATTGTGCCGCGCAGCATCGGATAGCTTGCTTCGACCGCGTCGACCACCGAGCGAATCGTGACCGGGCCGTTCACCTCAAGATGAATTTCGCTGCCAACGTGCGCCAAGGCGCGAAGATGCGGGGGAAGTACAACGCGAATCCTAGCCACAGTCATGCGACCGTCTGGACCTCGACGGACAACACTGCCGGGAGATCGCGCACGATAGGATTCCATGTGTTTCCGGCATCGGCCGAACAATAGACCTGGCCTCCCGTCGTACCGAAGTAAACGCCGCAGGAATCGAGCGAATCAACCGCCATGGCATCGCGAAGGACGTTCACGTAGCAGTTGCTTTGGGGCAGACCGTTCGTCAGGGCTTCCCATTCGTCTCCACCGGTGCGGCTGCGGTAGACGCGCAGTCTGCCGTCGGGTACGAAGTGCTCTCCGTCACTCTTGATCGGTACAACGTATATGGTTTCCGGCTCGTGCGCATGAACGTCAATGACGAAGCCGAAGTCGGTAGGCAGATTGCCGCTGACTTCGCGCCAATTCTCCCCGGCATCGTCGCTGCGCATGACGTCCCAGTGCTTCTGCATAAAGAGAACGCCGGGACGTGAAGGATTCATAGCGACGTGATGAACGCAGTGTCCGACCTCGGCTCTCGGGTCGGGAATGTACTGCGAGTACAAGCCGCGATTGATGGGCTTCCACGTTTTGCCACCGTCATCGGTTCGGAACGCGCCCGCGGCGGAAATGGCGATGAAGACTCGGTTCGGGTTCTTTGGGTCGAGAATGATCGTGTGCAGGCACATGCCGCCAGCGCCGGGCTGCCACCCCGGGCCGGTGCCATGACCACGCAGGCCCGAGAGTTCGTGCCAGGATTTGCCGCCGTCAGTCGAGCGGAACAAAGCGGCGTCCTCAACACCGGCGTAGACGGTGTCAGGGTTGCTGAGCGAAGGTTCGAGATGCCAGACACGCTTGAATTCCCAGGGATGTTGTGTGCCGTCGTACCACTGATGCGTCGTGAGCGGTGCAGCGGCCGCATCGTAAACGAACTTGTTGCTTTCGCCTTTGGGCATGCCGCCTGGCCCGGTCGTTTCGCCCGGAGGCGTACCTGGCTGGAACCAGGTTTTTCCACCGTCGTCGGAACGCTGAACGATCTGACCGAACCAGCCGCTGGTCTGCGAGGCGTAGATGCGATTGGGGTCGACGGACGAGCCCTTCAGATGGTACATCTCCCATCCGGCAAAATGGGGACCGTCGACTTTCCAGTCCTTGCGCTTGCCGTCCGAGGTGAGAATGAATGCGCCCTTGCGGGTGCCAACCAGTACGCGAACCGTGCTCATGAACTTCACCCTTTCATGCGAGTAATGAATCAGTTGATGCTAAAATCTTCAGAATTCCGTAGACCTCGGCAGTGTCAATCGTCAATAGACTGGTACAACGCAGCCCAAAAGTCGAGAAAAACGTCAGGCCCGCTGGGTGAGGGCCACATGCATTGCGTCAACAAAATCCCGGTGAGATCTTCCGTCGGATCTGCGCGCCAAGATGTGCCGAGACCGCCGTCCCAGCCATACATTCCGATGGACGCGGCGAGCTCGGTGCGGCGCGTAACGATGGACACGCCGAATCCCCAGCCGCGAGACTCGAAAAAAAACTCGGTCAGGCCAGACGTAGCTTTTTGCTCCGGCGTTAGCTGATCTGTGGTCATGAGTTCGACGGAGGGCCTCGAGAGGATGCGCACGCTGCCGAGTTTGCCCTTATTAAGCATCATCTGGCTAAACGCCAGAAAATCGTCAGCGGTTGAAACTAATCCGCTAGCGCCTGCCGGGAAGGCGGGCGGGCGGCTCCACTGGCCGCTCGCGGGCTGGTCGTAGACTTCAAACGCACCGGTTTGCGGGTTGGTTGCGTAAGATGTGGCCAAGCGGTTGATCTTTTCAGCCGGGACGCTGAAACCCGTGTCCTTCATGCCCAGAGGATCGAAAATACGTTCGCGCAAGAACGCTTCGAAGGGCTGGCCAGAAGCGCGTGCAATCAAAACGCCCAGAACGTCGGAGCCGGTGCCATACATCCACTTTTTGCCGGGCTGGTGCATGAGGGGCAGACTTCCCAGGCGCCTGATCCACTCGTCGGGAGCGGGCATACTCGCAGGACTTGGCGGCCCCAAACCGATGCGGAGGTCGCTGGCGGCCTTCAGGATCGGGCAGGGATCGGGCGGAGCGCCCACGATGCCAAAACCCATGCGGAAGGTGAGTAGATCGCGCACAGTGATAGAACGCTTCGCCGGAACAGTATCGTCAAGAGCGCCCTCGAAGCGCTTTATTACTTTACGATCGGCGAGTTCGGGTAAGAGGCGATCGACGGGCTCGTCGAGACGGAGCTGGCATTCCTCGACGAGGATCATCGCGGCAGCGGCCGTGACTGGTTTGGTCATGGAGGCGATGCGGAAGATGGTGTCGCGTTGGACGCGGGATTGGCCGCCAACGGCCAGTGAGCCGAGGGCATCGACGCGGAGTTCGCCGGCGCGGCTCACAAGCGCGACGAGTCCAGGAACCTGGCCGCGATCGACGTAGCCCGCCATGACGTCGTGCATGCGCTCGAGGCGAGCCTTCGACAATCCTGATACGCCCATGGAACCGCTTCTCCCTGTCGTTTTATTCCGGCTGGCCGATGGCGCGGCCGAAGTCGTTGCACTTCTCGGGAACCTTAGGCGATCGAGTTCCGGCACGGCATCTCCGTTCACAAGTATCACGCTTGCTCATGACCCACGAACCGCTGTCTTCTCTGCCTTCCCGGCTCTCTCCAAGCCGCTGTGATCCTTGCTCCGCACAAGGCGCGGGCAACGGCACGCTTGCGAAGCTCCGTCATTCAATCAAGCAATCAAGATTTGGCGCTCAGCGCGCTCGAAGAAGCCGCGCGCTTCAAGCCTTCAATATCAATTTTGTCCATTTTCAGCATGGCGTTCATGACTCGTTGAGACGTCGCGCCGTCTTTGGAGTGTAAGAGTTCACCCAAAACCGACGGAATGATCTGCCAGGACACACCGAATTTGTCTTGCAGCCAACCGCATCGGTCCCTTCTTCCGCCCGCCGAGAGTTTTTCCCACAAGGAGTCGACTTCCTCCTGCGACTGGCAATCGACGAAGAAGGAGATCGCCGGCGTGAAGGCGTACTGCGGCCCGCCGTTCAAAGCGATAAAATCTTGCCCTTCGATCTGGAATGTGACGGACATGACGGAACCCTTTGGTCCGGGTCCGGCTTCACCGTAACGCGCAATGTTCCCGACCTTTGAGTGTTTGAAAATGGAGGTGTAGAAATTTGCTGCTTCCTCCGCGTCGCCGTTGAACCATAAAAATGGGGTGATCTTCTGCATAAAGTTCTCCTTGGTTTGTGTCGGTGCTACTCAAGATTTGATCGGTATCCACAGTTCGACTTCCCCGGACGCAGCTCGCGAATCGAAACCGTCCGTGTAGCGCTCAAAGAAAGCCGGTGACTCCGCGGACGCAAAACCCACTTCGTAGCCGGATTCCGGAAGCCGCTTCTGCCATATAGCATCTAGGGAATCGCGAAGTTGTAACACGTGGCCGCGGTGGACAAACACGGCGTACGGTTGGGCGGGAATGGTCACGACACCGAGGTCATCCGGAAGGCCTGTCGAGCAGCAAACCTCGACGCCGGACAGATAGTCGATGCCCGCAGCTCCGTTTATGGGATTCAAGCATACGCCGTAAGTGCTGCGCCCGACCCGGGTGGGAATTCGGCCGAGGTAGCCCACGAACTGCTGCCATTGAGCGGGAATATTGCTAATCCGGTCCTCGGTATAGTGGCGACGCAGGCCGGCAATGAGAAACGACCCGACATTTTCGAGGCGCGGACCTTGCAGGGAAGGTTGAGACGATTTTTCAAGGTTGGTCGGGCTCATCTTTGCCCTCCGGGCAGATTCACGTCACGAGGTTTTCGCGCGTTTCGCGAGTTCCTCGCCGAGGGCGGAAGCACGATCGACCGCCGGGCTGGGCGCAAAATCGCTAAGCTCGAAGACCTGGCGGAGCTCGATGTGGCCGTCCTGGGGTACATCGAAAGGACACGGGACACGCAAGGCCCAATCGATGGCTTCTTGCTTTGACTTGACCTCTATAAGCCAGTAGCCGGCGATGAGTTCCTTGGTTTCGGCGAAGGGCCCTTCGATAACGCTACGTTTACCATCCGAGAACTGGATGCGAACCCCCTTCACGCTCGGATGGAGCCCCGCGAGATCAAGGAGAACTCCAGCTTTTAGCAGCTCCTCGTTGTATTTGCCCATCGCGCTAAGGAGCTCTTCGCTCGGCATCTTACCCGCCTCGGAGTCCTTGGTGGCCTTGACAATCATCATGAATCGCACGGTTGTATCTCCCTTGCGTGGTTTGGGTTCAAGTTCGGCTCTCGACCAGTAAGTCGAACGGGGCGGGGAGGAATCGACAGCCTAGCGCAAGTTTTTTTGGAAACAAAATCAAAACAGTACCGAATGCGGAGTGCAGCCTGAAAGCCGGAGTAGGCCGCAGGGAACACCGTCCTTGTGTTCGAAAATGGTGGGCGTGGCGAGGCACCTCGACCACGGCAGGACCGCGAGGCCGCCTGGAAGCCACAACTTTTGTAGCGGGCCGGCTGAAGCCCAGCTCCTACCTCGGTTGGCGCCCGGCCTGCCAGCCGCCGCCACCAAGGAACCAGAAAAATTCCACGGCATGACTATGTAGACGGAAGCCCTTCGACCTCGATAACGGGCCGAATTTCCACAGTGCCCCAGCGGCCAGCGGGAATGCGCCCGGCAATGTCGATGGCTTCGTCGAGGTCCTTGGCGTTGATCATAAAAAAGCCGCCGAGCTGCTCGCGCGTCTCGGCGAACGGGCCATCCGTCACGATGCGCTTACCGTCCTGAACACGAACGCTGGTGGCGGTAGAAGTAGGGTAGAGCGGAGCAGTGTCCAGGAAATGCCCGGTTTCGTGAAGCTGGCAGGCGAAGGCGGCGGAGTCTTCGTAGCACTGATCCCTTTGGGCGTCGGTGATGGCTTTCTCGTCGAGGTAGATCAGCAACATATATTTCATTTCAGAGCCTCTCTTTATGAGTCGAACGGCGAATGCCTGAATCGACCGGGTGCCGTAAAATAATCAGCCATGCCTGGCGATGCAGCCAAAGCCGTTGAAACAGTGTATCGGGCCGACTGGGGCCGGATCGTGGCTACGCTCATACGGCTGATCGGCGACTTTGACCTGGCCGAAGAGTGCGCGCAAGAGGCGTTCGCAGCCGCCGTAAACCAGTGGAAAGCCTCAGGCGTGCCGGATGCCCCGCGGGCGTGGATCATCCAGACGGCACGTCACAAAGCCATCGACCGTATCCGCCGCCAAGGGCGGTACGCGGAAAAGCTTGCATTGTATACCAAGTCCGGGATGGCCCCGGAGGCGGTGGAGCCCGACTACGACACGGGTGAAATTCCCGATGACCGGTTGCGCTTGATCTTCACCTGTTGCCATCCGGCGTTAGCGCCCGAGGTGCAGGTGCCGCTGACGCTGCGGACACTGTGCGGACTGGAAACGGATGAGATTGCTCGGGCGTTTTTGGTTTCGCCGACAACGATGGCGCAGAGGCTGGTGCGCGCGAAGCACAAGATTCGAGACGCGAAGATTCCTTATGTGGTTCCAGAAACTCGGGATATGGCGGACCGTCTGGAAGCCGTCCTGACGGTGATCTACCTGGTGTTCAACGAGGGCTATGCGGCAACGCGGGGAACCTCGCTGCTGCGAATGGACTTGTGCGCGGAAGCGATACGACTCGGTCGTCTGGTGGTTTCGCTCATGGGGGCGCAAGCTCCGGCGGAGGCCAAGGGGCTGTTGGCGATGATGCTGCTGCACGATGCGCGACGTGAAGCGCGGATGGACGAGGCGGGAGATATTGTTGTCCTGGAGGAGCAGGATCGGAGCCTGTGGAACCGGGAACAGATTGCTGAAGCGCTGCCGCTCGTAGAGGAGGCGCTCCTGGGAGCGCCGGGGCCATTTTCGGTGCAGGCCGCAATCGCAGCGGTGCACTGCCGGGCAGCACGAGCGGAAGACACGGATTGGGAGCAAATTGTGGGGTTTTATGACGAACTGCGGCGGTTACAGCCTTCACCGATCGTATCATTGAACCGGGCCGTCGCGATCGCTATGAGGGATGGCCCAGGTACGGGGCTGGTGCTAATTGATGAACTCGCTGAGGCGAACGACCTCGACGGCTATCATTTGCTGTACGCGGCACGGGCCGATCTGCTACGCCGGCTTGGACTCGGAGAGCAGGCGGCCAAGGACTATCGTCGGGCGCTCGAATTGGCCACGAACGAAAGCGAACGGCGGTATCTGGAGCGAAGGCTCAGACAAGTGCAGTCATCGGGAGCGTAAAGGGTTTGGGCTGGAACGCTCGCAAAAGGCCCACCTGCGTGGGACAAGCAGGTCTTGGGCGTGGCGCGAACGCCGCCGGGAGTTACGCCCCGGCCCGCCTCAGTGCTACAAAAACGAGACTCACCGGTCGAACGGGCCGCCGGTCAACCGTGTCGAGATCTAGTTGCTAGACCAGAGCGGGAGCGAGGAGTCCTGCCACCGAAACAGTAGAGAAGAATTAGCTGCGGGCGTGTTCCGCCGAGGGAGAGTGGCACGAATCACGCCGCGATCCCTAGACTCCGGCTCGCCCACGAGGCGAGCCTTCGGCTGACTCGAGTGGTCAGTCGAAAGAGGTAGGAAGTGCGGGATTCCGGAAGTGCTCGAACATGTGCGCAATTTGTGCCGGAGTGACGCGGGAAAGGGAGAGGGGTGGAATCTTGTCTTCGGCGAAAAACTGGGCGTCGACGGTCTCATGGCTGTCTTGAGGTGAACCACCTTGCAGTTCACCGAGGAAAAAAAGCTTGTAAGCGTGGAAAGCATGAGGCGGGTGTCCCTGGAGGTCGCGATCGTAAAGAGCTGCAAGCTTGGTCACGCCAATGTGGTAGCCGGACTCTTCCCTAGTTTCGCGCGCGGCGGCGATGCTGGGAGGTTCACCGGCATCGGCCCAGCCGCCCGGGAGTGTCCAGGCGCCGTCGTCGATTTCGCGGACCAGGAGAATGCGGCCGTCGCGAAAAACCGCAGCGCGAACGTCGACTTTGGGAGTGGCATAACCGGCTTGCGCGGCAAAGAGCGCGGCGACGGGTTGATCGGAAGGAAGCGCGGCTCCGCGGGCCATGATTTCCGCGGCGATGGCGCTGATCTCGTGATAGCGCTGGACGTCAAATTTATCTTGGCAATAGGCAAGACCCGACTGCGCGATGGCCTGCAGGCGGCGAGCCCAAGTGAGCCATTGAGGATTCAGCATGCAAATATTCTGGCAGCGGAAGATTACGCGGACAAGAACGAGGGCCTCCGAAGGCAGTCCCTACAAATTCCTCGATGAAGAATCCGAGATAGCGCGCTATGAAGTGAAAAAGCAGCCCAAACAGAATACCCGGATACGGCGCCGTCTTCGAGCTACATGGGAATAGGATCGTTGGCGTGACGAGCAACGTACCAGCAGGGGCGATTGTCGGCGTGCGGGAACAAAGAGTGAGCGCACGGAACATCTTCCTCGGGGCGATTGGAATCGATCTCGTACTCAACTTTATTGTTTTTCTCGTTAATGGCCAGGACGCGCGTTCGATGAACGGAGCCATTTGCGACACCCAGCTTGGGTGAGACGACGCGCAACTCGTACCAGACAAGATCAGCAAGATAAAGAAACAGGAGGAGGCCGAGAAGCATCAACGCGAGGTGACGGATGAGAGATCGACGATCCCTTCGGGGGCTAAAATAGGTATCAGTCATAGGTTGAGGAAACCCGAGAAGCCAAGTTCATCACAGTTGCGCCGTCTATACCAGCGAAGCGGCTGCAATGGTTTAGCAACCAAAGGGGCGATACCAGGGCCAACGGTCTGCGCGGAGAGCGACACAGAAACGAAAAATGGCGTAGCAACGGCCGGCACACTCCCTTGGCACTGGCAGGGCGTCACTGAATACAGAGCAGTCAGGACCGTTGCGCGGCAAGGTATCGTGGCCAGTGGATTGCCGATTAAGATGCGGACCACTGTGGGTTTCTATGACACGACGGTTAGGTTTTATGGCCAGTTCCCGCAGGACCCCACGCCCACACGTCGCACGGAAGAGCCATTCGCATAAGCCGAGTCAATTGGGACCAGCTGGCCGACGCGCAATCCAATCGCATAAAATCGAGCAGCAACGAGACCGGTCGAGAGGGTGCCCATGAAGATCCTATTGGCCTGGGACGGATCGAGTTCGTCGGATGCTGTGATTCGGGAAGCCGCAGCACGGCCGTGGCCGGAGAAAACGGAATTCCTGGCGGTGACGGCGCTCGATCCGTTCTTCTTCACCCGTGCGCCGCTGCTGCTCGAAGAGGCGAAGAAAAGCACGCTCGAAGCGCTGGAGGAACAAGCCAAACAACTTGAAAAAGCAGGCTGGAACACGCAGAGACAGGTGGTGCTCGAGAATCCCCGGCATGGACTGCCGCGCGTGGCGGACGAGTGGTGCGCTGATCTGATATTGATCGGTTCGCACGGACGAGGTGCAATCGGCAGATTGCTGGTCGGAAGCACAGCGCAGGCGGTCCTGCGCCACGCGCACTGCTCGGTAGAGGTTGTAAGACATTCCGGCAAGAAAAAGGAAACTGGTGGCACCGGGGGAATGCAAGTGCTCATCCCAACGGATGGGTCGGAACTCGCGATGAGGGCGTTGCAGTCCGTGACGGAGACGCCTTGGCCAAGAGGGAGCGAATTCGAAGTATTGTCGAGCCCGGAATTTCCCGTGTTGGCGGGCGAGTATCCTTATTACGCGCCGGAGCAGGTGGCGCAACTGGCCCGGGCAGGAGAGATTCACGCGAAAGAGGCAGTCGCGAAAGGATTGGAGTTGCTGACAAAGGCGGGACTGCAGGCGGGGGTCGCAGTGACCGAACCAAAAGATACGCCGGCCCATGCAATTCTGTCTGCCGCGGAAGAGTGGAAGGCGGACCTGATTGTGATGGGATCACACGGTCGGCGCGGCTTTGACAGAATCGTGTTGGGAAGCGTGTCGGAGACGGTGGCGTTGCACGCAAAGTGCTCCGTACAGCTGGTTCGGAAACTGGCGAAGTAGAGACGAACCGGTGTTGAGCAAGCTTGCTTAACAAAGCGGACGGAAGAGGCTGGCATGCAAGTGAGAACGGTATTGGCGGAACCCTGTTGTGCCGGACGGAGAGTCACCTGACGGCAACAACTGATAAATGATGTAGGGGCGACTGCGGTTTTCTGCCAGTGGTGGACCGAACTGTAAAAGTCTGCGGTTTCGGTAACCTACCGCGACATTTGCACCGCGCCGGACGCGAGGAATGCAACTGCGAGCGAACTCCAAATTGGCGAAGTGAAAACAGCGCGCGGTGTGCGGTTCCAGCGAGGACGATCCACGCGATGCCGCAGACGTTGAAAGAGGCGGCGCCTCGTCGTCGTCGACGCCAGACCAGACTCCGCGGCGTGATTTCGATGGTCGACGTTCGGCTGCGCGCGTCGCCTTCCAGATTTGTCAACCCGAGCTTTCCCCGCCAGGTGGCGCTCGCGTCCCAACGCATCATGAGAGGAGACCAATCTTCGATCGGCAGGAGTGCGGCAAGCCTAAACCGCAATAAAGATTCGAGACCGATCGAAACAGGCCGGCCGTGAAGAGCGCTAAAGAGCCGCGGCCTTAGCGTGACCATGCGAAGGCGTTTGCGAAAAGGTGCAATCAACGATCTGATTGATGGCGTAAATCGACTCCCGTTCGCAGGAGCGGCAGCGCAGAATAAAGACCCGCGAGATCAGCTGAAACTGCGACTCGTCCGACTGAGGCCGTCCATGAGCTTCATTGTCCTTACGCAAAACGATACTGGGAATGCGAACAGGCTTACCGCAGTGCCGGCAAAGAACACCGCGGAAAGACTGCGTGGGCGAATCAACTGACATGGAAAACACTCCTTGGAGGTTCAAACGGGCTGCGAGGCCCTAGCAGGATACAGAAAAGCCCCTCGAAATGTCCACCCGAAGATAAAGCGATGGGTTGTGGAAAAAAGTGATGCGAGTCGCCAGGAGCATTCAGACAGTAAGCGCTTATTTTTGTTTGACATAAAAACACTACGGAGGGGGCCCTGACAGGCGGCCGGAGGCTGCCTGATTTCCCGGAGTCAGGACCGCGCCGATTCGAGAAGCCGGGGCCGCCCAAGAGCCGCCGAATCGAGCACCCGAGAAATAACAGTTTCGCGAATCACTCGCACCCTATTACGGGACAAGGATCACCTAGAATGTACGAGCGCATGTGGTAGACTAAAAAGCGATTTACGGTGGGGCCGTGGCGCAGTTGGGAGCGCGCCTCGATGGCATCGAGGAGGTCGTGGGTTCGAATCCCATCGGCTCCACCAACTTATTTATTATCAACCGCTTACGGCACATCTATAGGTACTAAAACCGAAGAACTGGCGATGATCGCTTTGGTGGACGTGGTTTTGCCAACGCGAAAGCGGAAGTGAAGCTGGCCGAGTCGGCCCGGGGAATTACACCCCGGGCCGCTCACAGATCCGGACGTGAACCTCTCGATTCATCCGGCTCGTGCCACCCTAAGAAGGCTGCCGCCTTCCGCCAAGACTCGGAGTTCCTCCGGTTGCCCGTTGACT
>DATFTB010000240.1:0-7651 GCA_035262325.1 Candidatus Acidiferrum sp. | reverse complement strand
CTGCTCAGGACCGAAGCCAGCGGGAGCCTTCCTCGAATCGAAATGGCGAAGTAGGGAAAGCCTAACAAGGGCCTTCGTCGCGGCGGGCCCCCTCGCGGAATCCGTGATTTCTAGAAGATCTCGGGTGAATTGTTCCAAGTTGAAGAAGACCGGAATCGGGACGACCTCCTTACTCCACGTGTCGATGAGCAAAGGGCTGAAGATCCCCTGGTTCGGATGGCTATCTACGAACAGGCTACCTAACTCCGCTTGAGGGTTCAAAACATCGCACAGGTGGGCGAATATCCCGTAGGTTGAGACCGGGAACCAGTCGCGCAACGGCTGCCAGTCAAAGGCACTTTGCTCCTCGAGATCGTAGGCCAGTTGTGAAAGCGGGTAACGGCGGGCATATCGCTCCTCCGGGGAGATGCCCTCGTCTCTACCGGTGAACATCACGGGCTGAAAGAGGACTCCGTGGATTTTGTCCAGGTTCTGAACCGCGAAGCGAACCACGTCGCCCACCGCGTCGTTGTTGAGGCCGTTCACCACCGTAACCTGGAGGGTCGTTTGCATTCGAGACGCGGCAATGTTCTCCAATGCCTTGAGCTTCACTTCCATGTAGTTTCCCAAGCCGCGGTGCCTGTTCTTTTCCTCCGAGACTCCATCGCATTGCAGGTAAACGGCGTGTAGGCCGGCAGCCTTTGCTTGGGCAGCAAACTCCGGGCTTTCGGCAAAGCGCAAACCGTTCGTGGCCACATGGAGACGGTGGAAACCCATGCTTTTCGCGTGTCGGAGAGCCGCAAAGAAAATGGGCGAAAGCGTGGGCTCCCCGCCGGAGAAGAGCACGTTGATTTCGCGCTGGGGTCTAAACGAAACCGCGTTGTCGAAGAGCGTCTTTACCTGTGCGAAGCCCAATTCATGGACGTAGCTCAGAGCGTTTGCATCCATAAAGCAGGGAGAGCACATCATGTTGCAGCGATTCGTGAGATCAACGATCAGGTAAGATCCGCGTCCCGACCTGATGCTGTTTGGTCCGTGATTGTGCACCTGGCCGTCGCCGACACACGCAAAGTCCCTACCGAATGCAAGGCTTTCCATCTTTCGAAAGAAATCAGGGTGGTTCGAGAGCGTATCCTCGAACGGCCCATGTCTCTGGCACGACTTCCGCATGAGGATACGGTTTCCTTCCTCCAAGATCTCCGCCTCAACGATCCCTGGGTTATCTCGGAAATCGTCGACGTCACGCTCACCGCGAAGCAATGCTTCTACCGCCTCGCGATTACAGTCAGGGCACAAGGACAACGTTCTCCTTGGGACACCGGTCTCGATCTGCCCTCGTTGTTTTCGCTTCAGGAGAGTCCCGGGAGCCCATCTTGGGCTAGGTAATTTCCCTTGCGGTAGCACCCTGTTGATCGGTTGAAGTAGTTTCCAAATGACCTTCGCTGCTCGACAAACTGAATCTGCTTTTGAAATCGACATCGCAAGCCCTCCACGGAAGAGGCATTCGGCAGGCGAACGAACCCGGTGGGATTGCTGGCTGGACTGAGGACGAATACGCGCTCGCTGAGCTCGTGTCAAGCGGATTCTTGCGGCCTCCGTCCGGAGGCCCATTTCGCCGAGATCACACCAACCACAAATCCAGTCGATTGAAAAAGCGGTGCAGAGCCGAGCACTCGAGGGCTGCGGCCCGAGCCCGCCTTCTCACGCGAGGGGTCTGTGCTTGAAGTGGCGGGTGCCGCTGCTGTACTCGGCGACAATGTGGCCGTCGCCCCATAGCTTGTACTTGTAGGTGGTAAGGCCTTCGATTCCCATCGGGCCACGTGCGTGCAGTTTGCCGTTGCTGATTCCCACCTCTGCGCCGAGTCCGTAACGGTAGCCATCCGCGAAACGTGTCGAGGCGTTGTGGAAAACGCCCGCGGCGTCGACTTCCCTCAAAAAACGCTCCGCGGCTTCCCGATCTTCCGTAACAATGCATTCGGTGTGTTTCGAACCGTACTTGTGAATGTGTTCGAGCGCCTGGTCCAAGCTGTCCACGATTTTCACGGAGAGGATGAGGTCGGAGTATTCGGTCGACCAATCCTCCTCGGCGGCCGGGAGCAATCTCTCCTGTGGCAGAAGGGCCCGCACGCGCGGACAGCCCCGAATTTCTACCTTTGCCCGCTTCAACTCTCGGACGACTCTCGGAAGAAATGCGGCGGCCACATCGTTATCGACCAGCAGCGTCTCGACGGAGTTGCAAGCCGCAGGATACTGAACCTTCGAATCCATCGTGAGGGCTATAGCCTTGTTCAGGTCCGCCGCGCGATCGACAAACACGTGACAGATTCCCTCGCCATGGCCCAGGACGGGGATCCGGCTGTTCCGCTCGATGAAGGTGACAAACTCTTTCGAGCCTCGGGGAATCAGCAAGTCGACCTCCCGCTCGAGCCGCAACAGCTCCATCACGTCCGAACGCGACTGGAGCATCGAAAGCGACTCCTGAGGCACATCGGAAAACCTGCCAAGCGCCTCTCTCCAGACGTCCACGATCGCTTCGTTGCTGTTTGCGGCTTCTGCCCCGCCCTTGAGCAGGACGGCATTGCCGGATTTGAGCCCGAGCGACGCAATTTGTGGAACGACATCGGGCCGGGATTCAAAGACGACTGCAATCACA
This sequence comes from Candidatus Acidiferrum sp., assembly GCA_035262325.1. Lineage (GTDB taxonomy): Bacteria > Acidobacteriota > Terriglobia > Acidiferrales > UBA7541 > Acidiferrum. The sequence continues at coordinate 5,019 of DATFTB010000240.1, read as the reverse complement.
CCGAGCGGACAGGATTCCTTATGCAGGACGAGGCCCTGGTCGAGTTCCGTGGCCGCCAGCCGTTTTCCCAACGGGTCGGGTAGGTTCGCCACTTCTCGCACGCGAGCGGCCATCTCAGCGATGCCACTTTCTTTGATCCGCAGGCGTGAAAACAAAGCCTGGGTCATCTCTCCGCTCGATAGGAGTTTTTCGGCGACGGACAGGTCCCGTCGATTGGCCGCCAGAATTCGGGGGCCACTTTCCTCGAGTGCGTCGGCGATTCCGGCGAGGGTGCTTTTGCGCGTTTCGCCGGAAAGCAGCGCAAGTTTTCTGGACGCCGCCCGCGCCGAGCGCGCGAGCGAACGGACGTCGGCGGGCGACGTCGTGGACGTTGTGTCGCTCAAGCTTCACGCTCCAGGAGAACGATATTATCTCGAGTGAAGAGCACACGGGTGGTCGCTCGCGCCTCGCTCGAGCAGTTGGCGATCCCGCGGGCGAACTCGTTGCCTTCAGCGTTCGCGATGCTTACCACGTCCATCGGTTCAAACGGCTTCTCGACGCGGACAACCCCCGATGAAAGCAGGCTGGCTTTGCCGCGTGTTATGGCACGCTGCGCACCGGCGTCAACGACCACTCGGCCCCGCACCCCGGCCGCGTAGGCCAGCCAGCGGCGTTTGCCCTTCATTCGGCTGGAGGGCAGAAAAACAGTGCCCTCGTTAACTCCCAGGAAGATGCGGTCCAGCACCCCCGCCCTGCCACCATTGGCGATCACGGCCACACCACCGCAATGCATTGCAATTTCGGCGGCTTCGAGCTTCGTGACCATGCCCCCGCGACCCGACCCCGTGGGGCCGCTCGCGAGCGTTCGCACCTCGGGTGTGACCTGCGAAATCACCGCAATCACTCGCGGATGGCTCCCTGAAGCAGTTCGCCTGCTCTTCGAAGAAGCCTCTGTGGCGCTCAAGAGGCCATCGACGTTGGTTAGCAGGACGAGGGCGTCCGCTTCCAAACCGCTCATGACCAGCGCCGCCAGTCGGTCGTTGTCACTAAAGGCCGCCGAACGAGGGCCCTCGCCGACGGTCTCGAGCTCCGCTGTCGAGACCGTATCGTTTTCGTTCACGATGGGCACAACACCAAACCCGATCAGCTTTTCCATCGTTCGCCGCAGGTTCGAATAACGCTGCCAGTTGCTGAAATCCTCTTCGGTGAGCAGAACCTGCGCTATTTTCACGTCGTAGGCGCCAAACAGTCGCTTGTAGGCTTCCATCAATAAGCTCTGTCCGACCGCGGCGCAAGCTTGTTTCGTTGCCATGTCCTTCAGCCTCGAAGGGTGGAGCCCCAGCCAGCCCCGGCCGAGTCCGACGGCGCCGGAAGACACGAGGACGATTTGGCGGCTCGTGTGCAGAGACGCGATGGAACGCACAATTGGTTCGATCCGTTCTAAGAACAGTTGGCCCTCGGAACCCGTGACGACGCTGGTTCCGACCTTGATAATCACACGTTTTGCCCCGCCGAGGAGGCCGTTTCGCGGCTGATCGTTTTTATCTCGAAGGTCGCTCATTTGGTTCGCGTGAAGCTAGTCTTCAAAATATAGCAAGCTTGCTCGAAATAACGCACCAAAACCCTGGACCAACCGCCATTGGTCTACAACCTCGGACGGGTTTCGTGGGATATACTCTGACATCTTCAAAACTCACCTTGGGGAGGAGCATTTTGAAACCTCGCGGACCGCTGTGCTCGCTTCTGCTGCTGCTCGTTCTGACGGGATCGCTCGGCCTGCTGGCCTCCCCCGAATCGACCCAACCGATCGATGCGAGGTTTTTTGGCGCGCTGCGCTGGCGCTCGGTCGGCCCCTTTCGCGGCGGTCGTGTTCTGCCCGTGACCGGGGTGCACGGCCAGCCTTACATTTTCTATTCGGGCAGCGTGGGAGGCGGTGTCTGGAAGACGAACGACGCGGGGCGCACCTGGAACCCCATCTTCGATTCGCAGCCGATCGCCTCCATTGGCGCGATAGCCGTGGCGCCTTCCGAGCCCAACATTATCTATGTGGGCTCGGGGGAGGCCGACATGCGCTCCTCGATTTCCTACGGAAACGGCATGTACAAGTCCGTCGACGCCGGAAGGACCTGGGCTCACATGGGGTTGGAAGATTCTCGGCAAATCGGGCGGATTCTCGTCGACCCGCACGATGCGAGCCGGGTCTTTGTCGCAGTCCTCGGCCACGCCTACGGCCCCAATGCTGAACGGGGCGTCTATCGTTCCGAAGACGGTGGCAGGACCTGGAAACGCATTCTTTTTCACGACGAGAACACAGGTGCGATCGATCTCGCCTTCGAGCCGGGCGATGCGCGCACGATTTATGCCGCTCTCTGGCAGACGCGGCGGCCACCTTGGAGCATCTATGCGCCTTCGAACGGCCCCGGCAGCGGGCTTTATCGTTCGAAGGACGGAGGCAATCATTGGGAACAGGTGACGGGAAAGGGACTGCCTTCTGAAGGGCTCGGACGCATGGGCATCGCATTTGCCCCGAGCAACCCGCGGCGAATTTATCTGATCGTTGATGCCAAGGACGGCGGCCTTTACCGCTCCGACGACGGCGGTCAAAATTGGCGGCGCGTTTCGAACGAGAAGCGCATCTGGGGGCGGGGGTGGTACTTCGGCGAAGTGACCGTTGATCCGAACGATCCAGACATCGTCTACGTTCCGAACACCTCTCTATACAAGTCGACCGACGGCGGGAAGACGTTTACCGCCCTCAGGGGCGCGCCCGACGGGGACGATTACCACGCCTTGTGGATCGACCCCGACGAGCCGAAGCGCATGATTCTAAGTTCGGATCAGGGCGCCATCGTCACGCTCAACGGCGGCGAAACTTGGAGTTCCTGGTACAATCAGCCGAACGGCCAGTTTTACCACGTCTCGACCGACAACCAATTCCCGTACCGGATTTACGGCGCGCAGCAGGACAGCGGCTCCGCGGCCGTGTCCAGCCGAGGCAAGTTCCGGGTGCTCAGTTCGAGCGACTGGCGGCCCGTGCTCGCGGGCGACGAAAACGGCTACATCGCTCCCGATCCACTCGATCCCGGCGTGATTTTTGCAGGCTTCGTCGACCGCCAGGATTTCTCTAACGAACAGGTCCGGCGGATTTCGCCGACGCTGGCGCATTCCGGCGACTTTCGCCGCACCTGGACGCTTCCGTTGGTGTTCTCGCCGCGCGATCCGCACGTGCTGTACTTCAGTTCGCAGGTATTGTTCCGCACCGCCGATGACGGTAACACCTGGCAAGTCATCAGTCCCGATCTGACCCGCGAGGATCCCGGAGTGCCGTCGAATCTCGATCCCTCGACCGCAGCCGATGGGCCGAAAGGCAAGCGCCGCGGCGTGATTTACACGATCGCGCCCTCGCCGGTCGAGAGCGGCGAAATCTGGGTCGGTACGGATGACGGCCTGATCCACCGAACCGACGACGAAGGAAAGACCTGGGTAGACGTCACACCGCCCGAGTTGACGCCGTGGAGCAAGGTGACGCACATCGAAGCCTCGCACTTCCGCGCGGCCGCCGCCTACGCCGCCATTGACCGGCACCGCTTGGACGACCAGCGTCCTTATCTGTACCGCACGCGCAACTTCGGCAAGAACTGGGAACTGGTTTCGAAAGGAATCCCCGAAGGAAGCTTTCTGAATTGTGTGCGCGAAGACCCGGTGCGAGAGGGGCTGCTATACGCCTGCACCGAAAAGGGCGTGTACGTTTCGATCGATGGTGGCGATAACTGGCAGAGCCTCGCGCTCAATCTGCCGGTGACTTCGGCGCGCGACCTTGTGGTCCACGAGGACGACCTGGTCGTCGCCACGTTCGGACGCGGCTTTTGGGTACTCGACGACATCACACCTTTACGCCAGTTCAATCCACAAATAGCCTCGAGCGAGACATGGCTTTTCCGGCCCAAGACCGCCTATCGCGTTCGCCAGGGGAGAGACCAAGGTACGGAGTTGCCCTCGGACGAACCCCAGGCCGCGAATCCGCCGGAAGGCGCGGTAATCGACTACTACCTGCGGGAAAAGCCGGCCGGGCCCGCGGAACTCGAGATTTTTGATGCCGATGGAAAATTAGTGCGCAGATTCTCGAGCGACGACAAATTCCCAAAAACGAACCCCGCCGATGTACCCTTCCCGATCGATTGGGTGCATGAGCCAAAGCCGCTCGCCGCCGGCGCCGGCATGCACCGGTTCGTTTGGGATTTGCGTTATGCCTTGCCGCAAGGCGTCCGCGATTCTCGCTGGCGGCCCCAAACCATTTTTGCGCTGCCTGGCAGTTACACCGTGAAACTCACGGCCAATGGCCGGAGCTCCGTCCAGCCATTGACCGTCGTACTCGATCCCCGCGTGAAGGTGCCACCGGAGGCGCTGGTCCGGCAATTCGAGCTGGCCTCGCGGCTGTCCGCGAAACTCGGCGAGGCTTCCGCGGCCAACCAACAGTTCGGCGCGCTCGAGAAGCAAACTGCGGAACGGAAAAGGGAGCTGACCGGCAACTCGGAGCTAGAAAAACTGCTGGACGCCTTTCAAAAGAAGTGCGCCTGGGCCGCGGCCGCGGAGACCGGTGAAGACTTTATGAGGCTCGGTGTCTCCCTTCCGGAAAAGCATCCCGAGCCCCTCGGGCAGGTTGTTTTGGCGCTAGGCACACTCGTCTCAAACGTGGAAAGCGCCGACGCGGCCCCTACCGCCGACATGAGCACAGCGAGTGAAGCCTGGCTCGGCACCGCGGACGAGGCCATCAGACGCTGGCAGGCATTCCTCAAAAACGATCTGGCCGCCGTGAACGGAGAACTCCAGAAGGCGAATCAGAAACCGCTGGCCGTAACCGTCAATACCCGGAGCGACGCGAACGAGTGAGGAATCCCACCGATCGGCGGCACGAGCGGTTCTCTCATCACCCCTTGCCGGCAGGGTGTGGTTCCCGAACAGCGTTCGGCGGGCCCTTGTACTGGTCGATGTGTTGTTCGAGCTCCTTCAGATGGTCGTACCAGGCGTACTTCAGGACGA
>DATFTB010000239.1:0-3936 GCA_035262325.1 Candidatus Acidiferrum sp. | reverse complement strand
GAGAATAATGCCGTAGTAAATCAGGTCCCAGAGACTCAGGACACGCTTGAGATGGGGCTCTTTAGACGCCTCCGTTTGGACTGCCGCCGTGGTTGTCTCCACCCTGGCCTCTTTCGTTCGAATTCCCGGAAACGGTCTCGCTTAGTCTCCAGGGAATCTCCGTCGCTTGCCAACCGACTAGAAAAAGATCCGTTCCTTCTTGCGCGCTTCTTCGTATTTTTTGCGCGCCGCCTCGACCGACTTTCGTTCGGAGACCTCCGGAATGGCTACATCCCACCAGGACTCGTAACCGGGAACCCTCTCGTCGTAAGACGTCTCGACCACGACGACGCTTGTCCGTGGTTGCTTCCGCCCTTCGTTCAAGGCCCCCACGAGTTCTTCCCGCGTGCTCGCGCGTTTGGCCCATGCACCTAGACTGGCCGCATTGGCGACGAAATCCACGGGCAACATCTCACCGTCATACCTGTCCCCGCGCCGGTACCGGTAGCTGGTGCCCAATCCGTCGTTTCCGCAGCTACGGCTGAGCCCTCCTATACTTGAAAAGCCGTGGTTGTCGAGTAGCACGATGTTCAGTTTGTATCCTTCCTGCAACGACGTAACGATCTCCTGCGCCATCATCAAGTAGGAGCCGTCGCCAACCATCACATATACCTCGCGTTCCGAATCCGCCATCTTAACTCCCAAGCCTCCGGCGATTTCATACCCCATCGAGGAGTATCCGTACTCGAGGTGGTAGCCGCCCGGTTTCGTCGTCCTCCAAAGTTTATGTAGGTCGCCAGGAAGACTCCCCGCGGCGCATACCATCGTGTCTCCCGGCTGAACCGCCCGGTTGACCGCGCCAATCACTTCTCCCTGGCTGATCGGCGGCTCCTTCCCCATCGCGTAAATGCGGTCGACTTCCTTTTCCCACTCCTCGCGGAACCTCGCGATCGTTTTGCGATAGCTGTCTTCCACCCCATGCCCCTTGAGGGCTTCCCCTAGTTCCTCGAGCGTGACGCGCGCATCCCCGGTCAAAGCCAGGCCGGCATGCTTGTAGGCGTCGAATTCTGCCACGTTAATATTGACGAATCGCACGCCGGGGTTTTGGAAGGCCGTCTTCGAGGCCGTGGTGAAATCGCTGTAGCGCGTCCCGATCCCGAGGACCAGGTCCGCTTCGCGCGCCAGGATGTTTGCGCCGGGGGTTCCGGTGACGCCAACCGCTCCCAATTCCTGCGGATGGTCAAACGGCAGCGCTCCCTTTCCGGCCTGGGTTTCGCTCACAGGAATGCCCGTCGCTTCGGCGAATTTCCGGAGCGCCTCCGAGGCTTCCGAGTACAGGACTCCCCCGCCCGCTATGACGAGCGGCTTTCTTGCCGCCTTGATCCATTCCGCGGCTCGTTTCAACAATCCGTGGTCGCATCGCGTCCGCGGAATCACCCAGACGTGTTTCTCGAAGAATTCTTGCGGAAAGTCGAATGCTTCGGTCTGTACGTCTTGCGGCAGACTTAGTGTTACAGCGCCTGTCTCAGCGGGTGAAGTCAGCACCCGCATCGCTTCGGGTAGTGCTGTCAGCAGTTGTTCCGGGCGCTGAATGCGGTCCCAATACCGCGACACGGGCTTGAAGCAGTCGTTCACGGAGACATCCTGCGAATTTGGCGACTCCAGTTGCTGGAGCACCGGCGCCACATTCCGCCGAGCGAAAATATCACCCGGCAAGAGCAAAACCGGCAAGCGATTGACCGTCGCCATCGCCGCGCCCGTCACCATGTTGGTGGCACCGGGACCAATCGAGGTCGTGCAGGCCAGTGTTCTCAACCGAAAACTGGCTTTCGAAAACGCCGCCGCCGTGTGGACCATGGCTTGTTCATTCCGGCAAAGGTAATACTTCAGTTGAGGGTCTTGTTCGAGCGCCTGACCAATGCCAGCCACATTTCCGTGCCCGAAGATTCCGAAACAGCCCTCAATGAATCGGCTCTCCCGTCCATCCCGTCCGGAAAACTGCTTTCGCAAATAGGCCACTATCGCTTGTGCCATCGTTAGCCGACGTTTCATGGAGCTCTTTCTCCTTCGGCGGGTGCTTCTCGACTCGCCCTAGCATGCCGCAGAAAGGGGAAAAGTTGCCAGCGGCAGAAAGGGGAAGTGCACTAAGCGCTTATCCTGGAACAATCCCGCCTTCTCTTGACACTCGAAGCCTATCCATCGGAGGTGCCGGACACTGGCGTCGCGCTTCATTTCACGAGCGGCAGGCGCGGGTCGGTGTCCTTCCAGGTGGACTTCAGCCACACATGGTTCGGGTCTTCCGTCACCGCTAGCGTGCGGGAGGTGCCCGCAAGGAAGTTCAGATAATAAACGTTGTAGCCGGGGCCGGCCACAACCGGATGAAAGCCCGATCTTACGAGCACGGCGTCTCCATCCTCTGCGCGCACCGTGAAGTCATGCGATTTGTCCGGTGAGTAAAGGCGCTGCAGCGCGAAACCCTCGCGAGGGCGGGCGATCCGGTAGTAATAAATCTCGTCGAGGTCCACTTCGCTCGGCGGGTTGTGCACGTCGTGCTTGTGGGGTGGGAAGCTCGACCAGTTCCCGCCCGGCGTATACACCTCAATCACCACTAGACGGTCGGCAGGGAAGTCCGGTTTGATAATGTCGACAATCTGCCGCGACGCGTTGCCGCCGCCACGCAGGCTTGAAGCGACATCTTGAGGACGGACGAGGCGCGGTTCGAGGTCCGCCGTCGACGGTACCCGGCATTCTGCGATTTCGCACACCGTCTCCGCGGCGAATTTAACCTCGTGTCCATGCGGCAGGTATAGGCAGTGAGGGAACCCGTCAAAGACGCTCTTGCGCTTGCCAATCGATTGTTCGCCGGCACCCCAGTTTGCGCGGCACTCGCCGCCCAAAATTACAAATGCCGCTTCTTCACCGCTGGTGGTCGCGGCGTATCCCTCGCCGGGGTTCAATCGCCGGGCCGACATGCTCATCCATTCCCATTGCACGCTTTCCCTGGTAAAGCGCAGCAATTCGCCTGACTGTCCCTCGGCTAGGGATCGGGAATGGATGACGAAGATCCGTGAACTCATTCGGGACTACTCCGGTCTCTGACTTGGAACGGTTCCTCTCTCGGATAGCAACAGTTCATCCCTGCCGCAGGTGCTGTCAAAGCGCTTTGTCCGCCGCCCAAGAAGCCATCAGCTGAGTGCCTGCCAGACTGCCTGAATACATGGCTTTCGCGCTCCCGCCTGCAGCTAACCGCCTAGAGTGTATCCCACGCCGGGTTTCCTTTCAACAAAGCGTCTCGAGCGCGTCGGCTGCTGCCCATCGATTGCCTCGCTTGCCGCAAGGTCATAGAATCACCGCGTGCCAGTAAGCACACCGCCGGTGGGGAGGAGAGGGAAACGAACACATGCCGATTGTGACCGGAGTTGACTTCGGAACGCTGAGCGTGCGCGTAACGCTCGTTGCGACGAACCAAGGCAAGCTAGGCTCCGGCTTCGCCAAATATCCCCTTCATCGCAGGAAGGAAGATCCCGACTACGCTACACAAAGCCACGGTGAACATATGCGCGCGCTCTCGGAGGCCATCGAACGAGCATTAGGCGCGGCGAAGGTGCCCGGCAATCAGGTCGCGGCGCTGGCCATCGACACGACCGGCTCGGGCGTCATTCCTGTTGACCAGAAACTCGAGCCCCTCGGCGAATATATCAGTCTGAGGCGTATCGCCGCCGCAGCGAGAGGGAATCCATGAGACTCAAGGATCTTCGGGAAGAGGTACTGGAAGCAAATCTCGAATTAGTACGGCGCGGCTTGGTGCTCTACACATTTGGAAATGCCAGCGGGATCGACCGCCGGGAAGGGCTGGTGGTGATCAAACCGAGCGGCATGAACTATGAAACCATGAAGCCGGAGGATCTGGTAGTTGTCGACCTCGATGGCCGAACCGTCGAAGGCTCCCTGCGCCCT
>DATFTB010000238.1:0-4896 GCA_035262325.1 Candidatus Acidiferrum sp. | reverse complement strand
TGGGTGGGCTTTAACTTCCAGCGCGCTTTCGGACGGCCCGTGAAAGTCATCAATGATGCCGCCATGCAGGCGCTCGGCAGCTACAAAAAGGGCAAAATGCTTTTTCTCGGACTGGGCACCGGCCTCGGCTCGGCCCTGGTGGTCGACGGCATCGTCCAGCCGATGGAGCTCGCGCACCTTCCTTACAAGAAGGCCACTTATGAGGACTATGCGGGAGTGAAAGCGCTCGAGAAGCGCGGAAAAAAGAAGTGGCGCCGTGAAGTGGCAAAGATCGTCGAGCAGATGATGGCGGCGCTCGAGCCGGACGAGGTCGTCCTTGGCGGGGGAAACGCCAAGAAACTGAAAGAACTACCGCCGCATTGCCGGGCCGGCGACAACGCGAATGCCTTCCTCGGCGGGTTCCGCCTCTGGAAGCAGGACGATTCCGAGCCCCGCCCGTCCCGCCCTGAAGTGCGATCCCGAAAGAACTGAGCACCGATAAGGAGTCTGAATATGGCCACCGCAGCTCGCATCAGCAAGCCCACGACCGGCAAACGGCTCGCGAAACGCAAGGCATGGAGCGCCCTGAAGGTGCACTACAGGAAAATTGGGGAACGCCATCTCCGCGACCTGTTTGAAGACGATCCGGAACGCGCGGAGAAGTTTACGGTCGAAGCCGTAGGCATCAATTTTGACTATTCCAAGAATCGCATCACGGAAAAAACGCTCGGGTTGCTGCTTGAACTCGCTGAAGAATCCGGGCTTCGCGAGCGCATCGATGCGATGTTTCGGGGAGACAAGATCAACATCACCGAGAATCGCGCGGTGCTGCACGTGGCCCTGCGCGCGCCGAAAGACGCGACCATCGTTGTCGACGGGAAGAATGTCGTCCCTGAAGTCCATGCGGTCCTCGACAAAATGAGCAACTTCTCGAACCGCGTACGTAGCGGCTCCTGGACCGGTCATACCGGTAAGCGCATTCGCAATGTCATCAACGTCGGCATCGGCGGTTCCGATCTCGGTCCCGTGATGGCCTACGAAGCGCTGAAACACTACAGCGAACGCAGCATGACCTTCCGTTTCGTTTCCAACGTCGATGGCACGGACTTTGCCGAGGCCGTGGTCGATCTCGATCCCTCCGAAACGCTTTTTATCGTTTCCTCAAAAACCTTCACCACGCTCGAAACCATGACCAATGCACACACCGCCCGTGAATGGGCGCTCAAAGGTCTCGGCGGCGATGAGAAAGCTGTCGCGAAACATTTCGTGGCCGTTTCCACGAACGCGGCCGAAGTCGCCAAGTTCGGCATCGACACCCAGAATATGTTCGGGTTCTGGGACTGGGTCGGCGGGCGCTACTCGATGGACTCCGCTATCGGCCTTTCCACCATGCTAGCCATCGGTCCCGAGAATTTCCGTGCCATGCTGAGCGGCTTCCATCAGATGGATGAGCACTTCCGGACAGCTCCGTTTGACCGCAATCTGCCGGTGCTGCTGGGCCTGCTGGGAGTCTGGTACACCAATTTCCTTGGAGCCGAGACCGTTGCGGTGCTGCCGTATGAACAGTACCTGAAGCGTTTCCCCGCCTATCTTCAACAACTGACGATGGAAAGCAACGGCAAGCATGTCACCCTCGAAGGAAAGCATGTCGACTACGCGACCGGCCCGATTTACTGGGGCGAGCCCGGCACCAACGGGCAGCACTCTTTCTATCAACTTATTCACCAAGGCACGCGCCTGATTCCATGTGACTTTATTGCATTCGCCAAGACGCTCAACCCGCTGGGCCGGCATCACGATATATTGCTGGCCAACGTTTTTGCGCAGAGTGAAGCACTCGCGTTCGGGAAAACCGTGAAGCAGGTCAAAGCCGAAGGCACGCAGGATTGGCTCGTGCCTCACCGCGTTTTCGAAGGGAACCGCCCGTCGAACACGTTCTTGCTTGAGCTTCTCACGCCGGAAGCCTTAGGGAAGCTTGTCGCCTTGTATGAACACTCCGTATTTACGCAAGGCACCATCTGGCAAATCGATTCCTTCGACCAATGGGGCGTGGAACTCGGCAAGGTCCTCGCCCAGCGCATTATTCCCGAGCTCGAGAGCAAGACGGAGCCACAACTGAAGCATGACAGCTCGACGAACGCAGCGATCGAGCGTTATCGCAAACAAAAATCCGTCTGACGGAAGCTGAAAAAAGCCTGGGTTAGGCCGGGCGTTGGCGGCACCGGGGTCGACAAATCGCGACCGTTATAACCTTGTGACATTTCGTGACTTTGCCAAACTGACTCGAACCGCTATTGCTTCAACGAGGCTTCCACCTGCTTGCCATATTCTTTTGCTTTGGCCATCGCTTTCGCCTCGTCCACGGTCAACACCTTGCCGTCCTTCAACAACGTCTTTCCGCCAACGATCAAGGTGTCGATTTCGCTGGCCTTTAAAGCGTACACAATCTGCGAATACACGTCGTACATCGGCACGGCATTCGGCACATTCAGATTCAGCACGATCAAGTCGGCCTTCTTGCCGGCTTCGAGCGATCCAATTTCCTTTTCCATATGCAGCGCCCGCGCCCCTTCAATCGTGGCCATCTCCAGCGCGCCTTTCGCGCCGAGCGCACGCGGATCCACACGAGAGATCTTTTGCAGTTTTGCGGCCAGGTCCATCTCCTCCATCATGTTCAGATCGTTGTTGCTGCCCGCGGGGCCGTCAGTTCCAAGTCCGACGCGCATGCCCGCAGCCCGCTGGTCCACCACGGCCGCCACGCCGCTCGCCAACATCATGTTACTCGAAGGGTTGTGCACGCAGCCTGCCTGGCGCTCCGCCAGAATCCTCATGTCACTTCCTTCGAGCCAAATGCAGTGTGCTGCAAGGACGTCAGGACCAAGAAGCCCGATCCTATCCAGATATTGCACCGGTGTTGCGCCATTCGTTTTCAGGCTGTCCACAAACTCTTTTTGCATTTCAGCGACGTGAATCAGAATGGGCGCGTGGTACTTTCGCGCCAGCGCGGCAGAATCGCGCAAGGTTTTCTCCGAGCACGTATAGATCGAGTGGGGCGCCACCGCGGCGTGAATCAGCGGATCGCCCTGCCACTTCTTCAGAAATTGCTCGGTGTATGCGGCCATTTCGGCTTCATTTTTGCTGTCCGGGGAAGGGAAGTCGAGCCACGTTTCGCCCAGAAATCCGCGCAGGCCTGCTGCCTTGGTTTCTTCCGCCACGGCATCTTCGAAATAGTACATATCCGCGAACGTCGTTGTGCCGCTGCGAATCATCTCCGCCAGCGCCAGTCTTGAGCCCCAGCGCACATAGTCTTCCGTCACGTTGCGGGCTTCGGCCGGGAAAATGTATTTGCGCAGCCAGTCGTCCAGCGTCACGTCGTCCTTCAGCCCGCGCATCAGCACCATCGGGATATGTGTATGGCCGTTGATCAACCCCGGCAGCACAATCTTGCCTCGGGCGTCGATCGTCCTCGCCGCGGCCACTCCTTTAGGAAACGCAATCGCGGCTTGCTCCCCGATCGCCACAATGCTGTCACCCCGAAGCGCAAGGAAACCCCCTTCAACGACGCGGCGATCCGCGTCCATCGTCACGATAGTCGCGCCCGTAATCAGTAAGTCGACCGACACAGCCTCTTGCGATGGTGTCTGTGCACAGACCCTTGCGCCCGCTGCCGCAATGCAGAGCAGAAGCGGTAGAAATCGCCGAAATTGGCGATATACTAGTGCATCCGCCATTCCTCGCGCGGAATTGGGCCGGGCGATCTGCTGTTTCTTTGGCTGTCGCGCAAAGCAGGCTCTCTCCGCAAGGCCCGTCCGGCGTGACAGCTCCAAGGCTTTTTTGAAGCTGCTACGTAGTTTCATGAAGGTTTCCTCTTGCAGCTAAAGATTGGAAGAGTCAAACGGTCTCGGAAACAGCTCGCTCATCCGCAGGACTTCGATCTTGCCTTTCAGATTTGCCATCACCACCGGCACATCGCCACAGAACTCCCAGATCAACTGCCGGCAAGCTCCGCACGGAGGAGTCAGCCGATCGGTGTCGGTCACGACGGCGATGGCATCGAATCGCCTCTCGCCCTCGCTGATGGCCTTGAAAAGGGCCACGCGTTCGGCACAAACGGTCAGACCGTAGGTTGCGTTCTCCACGTTCGAGCCTCCAAAGGTCCTCCCCGAGGCAGCCCGAAGCGCCGCTCCAACCTTGAAATTCGAAAAATTAGCGTGCGCGTTTTCGCGCGCCAGTTTTGCCGCCGCAATCAAGGCATTGTAATCGGTCAAAACACCCTCGCGGAGTTCTTGAAGCCAGCAAATCTACAAAGCCAACTCGAGATCTGGAATAACCGCCCGCAACAAGCCAGCAAACTGGCCCTTCATGCGCTCCGCTGTTTCGAGCACATCCTTGTGATCGAGTGGCTGATCGAGCACGCCCGCTGCCGCGTTCGTCACGCAGGAGATGCCCAACACCCGCAGTCCGCTGTGCCGGGCCGCAATCACCTCCGGCACCGTCGACATGCCCACGAGGTCCGCGCCAATGCTCCGTAAATAGCGGACCTCGGCTGGCGTCTCATAGCTTGGGCCAGCGACCGCCGCGTAAACGCCTTCGCCTAGGTTGATGCCGAGCAACCGCCCTTCCGCCAGCGTCAACTCGCGGAATCTTTTGTCATACGCCGCGGTCATGTCCGGGAAGCGACCGCCGAATTTGTCCTCGTTCGGGCCCGCCAGCGGACTCACGCCCAAGAGGTTGATGTGATCGCTGATCACTACCAGCCTTCCCTCTATAAACTCGCTTTTGACTCCTCCCGCCGCGTTCGTCAGAATTATGGCCTTAACGCCCATTCGCGCAAAGACGCGAATGGGAAATGCGAGTTCCTTGGCAGAATAGCCTTCATACAAATGCACTCGTCCTTGCATTCCGGCCACTTCCACC
>DATFTB010000237.1:0-2282 GCA_035262325.1 Candidatus Acidiferrum sp. | reverse complement strand
CCTCAAAACTACAGCCGCGAGGCTGCCTCCCGCCCCGGCGACAACGCGGCATCGGCGATGAAAAGCGTGGTCGTGGATTCAGGCGGATACGATTGGGGAGGGGATAAGCCGCTGCACCGGCCGTCCTCGCAGACGATTGTCTATGAAATGCATTCACGAGGATTCACCGTGCACCCGAGTTCGGGCGTGCCCGAGAAAATCCGGGGAACGTACCGCGGGCTCATCGAGAAAATCCCCTACCTCAAACAGCTCGGCATCACGGCGGTCGAGTTGCTGCCGGTCTTCCAGTTCGACAGGCAGGATGCTCCGACGGGACTCACCAACTACTGGGGTTACGCGCCCGTAGCGTTTTTTGCGCCGCATCGGGAGTACAGCTCGCGCCAGGACGAACTTGGCCCAGTAGACGAGTTTCGTGACATGGTCAAGGCGCTGCACCGCGCCGGAATCGAGGTGATCCTCGACGTTGTGTTCAATCACACGGCGGAAGGCGGCGAGTCCGGCCCCACGCTTTGTTTCCGCGGGATCGACAACCGCAGCTACTACCTTCTCGAAAATGACCGCTCGCGCTATTCGAACTACAGCGGTACCGGAAACACTCTTTACGCCAACCATCCCGTGGTGCGCCGCATGATCATTCAGAGTCTGCGCTATTGGGTTGAAGAAATGCATGTGGACGGCTTTCGCTTTGATCTTGCATCGATCCTGGCGCGCGACGTGAATGGAGCGGTGTTGTCCAATCCGCCGCTACTGTGGGATATCGAGTCGAATCCCGCTCTGGCGGGAACCAAAATGATTGCGGAGGCCTGGGACGCTTCGGGTCTCTACCAAGTCGGCCAATTCGTTGGCGATAGCTGGAAGGAATGGAACGGCCGTTTTCGCGATGACCTTCGGAGCTTTTTTGGCGGGGCCGGCGGAGCCGTGCCGCGCCTGGCCGACCGGCTCCTCGGGAGCCCCTCCATCTACGCCCACAAAGAAAGAGAAGCAGAGCAGAGCGTGAATTTTGTCACTTGCCACGACGGGTTCACGCTGAACGACCTGGTCTCCTACAACCAGAAACACAACGAGACGAACGGAGAGGAGAACCGTGACGGGTCCAATGACAACCGCAACTGGAACTGCGGTGCCGAGGGGCCGACGACGGACGCGGCCATCGAGCGACTGCGGAATCGACAGGTGAAGAATTTTTTTACCGCCACGCTGCTGGCCCTGGGCATGCCTATGATTCTGATGGGCGACGAAGTCCGCCGCACGCAACTCGGGAACAATAACGCGTATTGCCAGGACAACGAAATCAGCTGGTTTGACTGGAGCCTCACCGAACGCCACGCGGATGTGTTGAGGTTTGTGCGCCTTCTTATTGAGCGGAGGTTGCTCCGCGACCCCAACGGCGAACTAGAACGGGTCACTCTGAACCAATGGATACATGCCGCTCCGCATGCCTGGCACGGGGTACAACTCAATCGGCCTGATTGGACCGAGCAGTCGCACAGCCTGGCGTTCTCGACGGACATAGCCAACCTAAATCTGGCGGTTCACATGATCTTCAATGCGTACCACGCACCGCTCCACTTTGAACTCCCGCTTCGAGCGAACGAGCAGGCCGGCCCGTGGCGGCGCTGGATCGACACGTATCTGGAATCACCGGAGGACATTGTTCCGTGGGACCAGCCGCGGCCCATTTCCGGCGCAAACTATTGTGCCGGACCGCATTCCGTCGCCGTTTTGGTGAGGGACCTTGGGACGAAGCGTTAGCGACCCGTCGCATTATGGGCCGCGCGTCAGTGCGGATTCGCGTCCGCGCTCGTATGGTCGTGCACGATGCGCCAGCCTTCCGGGAAGCGCACGAAGATGAGGGTGTACACGCCTCCCAGGTTTCCGGCATCGCGGATAAGATGCCAGCGGCCCAGAACAACAGCAGCATCCGGACCAAGCGAACGCATCTCGAGCTCCGAGAATTCAAGACGTCCCATCGCCGCGCGATCCGGGTACTGTTTCCGGTAACGCTCGAAGACCGGCTCCCATCCGCGGGTGATGCCGCCGCTGCCGGCAAAAGTGAGCTCCGGCGAGTTCCAATAGCCGCGCATGAATGCCCCTACGTCCGCGCGATTCCAAGCACTGAAGTGATGGCGGTGCCATCGGCCTCCGGGAGCTCGGAGCTCCTACGGTGACTCCGGGCGAGCGGTGCCAGGAAGACCGCGAATACCGCCACAGCAAGGAGTGCAATCGAGACTCTTCGATTCATAGGGTTGCCCCAGGCCACGAGCGCCGAAGATACACGAAGC
>DATFTB010000236.1:0-4459 GCA_035262325.1 Candidatus Acidiferrum sp. | reverse complement strand
GAAGTGCTCCGTATTGTACAGCGTGAGCGACCAGAAGCCCTTGACGGGAGGCACCTGTCCCTTCGCGAACGTGACCGTGTATCTTTCCCGTGAATTCAGTCGTCCGCCGGTCGCGTCGAGGTCCTGATAGAAGTATTTAGTTTCGTTCGGCTTGTTGACGAGTATATTCGATTTCGCCACCGCCGTTCGCGTGAAGTAGTCGGTGCCGAACGCCGCACCGTTGTTCTGCGTGGTCCAATTGTGGGGCAGCGGAATCCCGAAGTTACGGAATTGGAGCAACGGAGTGATCAATTCCTTCTCTGTCTTGTTGGCTTCGTCGATCATCGCTTGCTGTAGCGCAGAATCCTTTTGCGCCGCTGCGACGACAACGCGCAGCTCGGCGTAACGCGCCTCTTCTCCAGGGAGCGGCGGCGCGTCGTCGAGAACCATAAGCAGTTGTTCGAGAAATTTCTCGGGAAACACCCAGTGTGTTTCGGCTTTGCCGCCGGTTTCGGCTTGCGGGAACTTGGGCGACTTGTGCCAGTCGTGGATCTTCATTTTGCCGTTGTAATTCGCGAGCGGATACATGTCGATACCGCCGAGGACTGCCTGAACCGCTTGCTTATCCCCCGGCATGTCATCTTGAAAAACGCGCGGGGCGACGAAGCCGGTGTTCGTCTTCGATCGGAAGACTTTCCCGATTCCCTTCGGCACCTTGCCTTTCCAGCGCGGGCCGACCAACAGGTAGCACCCCGGCTTCGTGCCGTACATCGCGCCGAGGTCAGCGAAGCTATCCGTACGAAGGTCGACCACCTGGTACACCCAAAAACGCCTGCCGAAGTGCGGCACCTGGATCACAGCCGGACCGGTGTCGAGCCCGAGGACGCCGCCACCGTACACGACGTCCTGGTTGGGGCACGCCACGAAGCGTTCCTCGGGCTCGATGTAGTCGGTCAACATAGAGACCCGATTGACCGGCGCGACCGGCAGAATCCCTCCCATTAGGCCGGGCTCCGGGGCTTGGGCGAAGGCAAGCCGCTTGTTGTAGATATTGATCATTGGCCAGGCCCAGAAGTACGCGTTGCGCGCGACCATTCGAGCATACGCCTCGGTGATGCGAGTGCCTGCGATCGGGCCCGGCACGGCCTCGCGCGCCGCTTGTACTGATACGGTTCGTCGTTTTTTTGTAGCCATTGTTACCTCCTGGTTACCTTTGAAACCTGAGTGGTTTTTCGTAGTTGTCCTCTACTGGACCTTCTCGATATCGTTCAGCGTCCACGTCTTGTCGAACAGCGGTTTCTCTGGACCGTAAAATCGGAAGAGAAGCTCAAATTGTCCATCAGCGATCGTTGGAACCCAGTTCGACTCTTTGCCCTCCGGTGCCTTAGGGCCGAAGAAAATGTCCACCGAGCCGTCAGCGTTCTTTTGCACACCGTCCGTGTTCGACGCGAGGCTGGAGCGCGACGTCTCGCGGATCAGGGCGTGCGTTTCCCGGTCGTACGCGGTCGCCGACCAGTACTGATTGACTGGCGCGTTGGCGGGCACGGTGAGGCGATACGTCTTCTTCCCGTCGAGCGGTTGGTCGGCGGTGTCGTGGATGGCCAGGAGATAGAACTGGCCCGCGCCCAGGTGCTTGGAACTGAAGTACGCCATCGAGTACATCGCCGCCCGGCCGTCGATCGCGTAGCTGTTGGGGTCGGCGAACGCCGTCTGCATCCCCTCAAAGGTCTCCTTCTGGATCGGCACGGCCCAATGCCCGCCCTCCCAGTAGGGCGGGTCAAAGCCCGCCTCGTATTTCATCGCGACCACAACCTGTGCTTCCCGCAGTGCGTCTGCGAGGATGCGCTCCGTCTTCTCATCAGGCTTGAACGGCTTGCCCTTTTCGATGCCGATCGTCTTCAGGAACTCGATCATCACCTTGTCGCGCGCCAGCCACGGCTCGGCCTGCACGAAGTGGTCGAGCAATTCGAAGAACGTCACGTCGTAAGGGATCGTCGCGTCGAAGGGCTTGTCGTACACGTCCACGTAAACCGTCGAATCCGCGCTCGCGCCCAGCGGGTACATCTTGACTCGCTTGCCGTGTGCGACGGCGGCTTCGATGTCCGCGTCGCTGCGGCTCTTGAAGTTCGACCGCAGAATCACGAAACCTCGGTAAGTCTGCGACGGCAGCACGACATATCCTTCCGGCGTTTTCTCCGTATACCCCGGCGGTGTGATGAGGAACTTGCCGCCCTTGCCCTTGTCGACGCCGGCGGGGCCGACGTCCTCCAGCGCGTTCTGCCAGGCGTCGTCCACGCTGCCGACGATTACCGCGTCGCCTTCAGCCGGCGGGATCTCCATCACCACCGGGCCGCCCGTCGTGTCGTAGAACGGGTTGAGGTAGATCGTGTCGGGGTTGGGTGTGAGCGTCTGGTCTTTCCAATTCACCGGCCTCGACCAATAGACGACTTGATTCGCCTTTGTGCCGTTGGCAATCGCCGCTTGAAGCATGCGATCGTAATTCACTGCCGGCATGCCCCAGATGACAGCCTCCACCGCGCGGCGATAAATTGCGCGCTCGGCCAGTTCCGCTGAATTGAATGTTCGGTTAGTTTCGGAAGCATTTTGTGCGCTCATAAGAACCTCCCTTCCGGTTTCGAAACATGTAAAAAGTTAAAAGTCGACTTTGACGCGAAGGCTCGGGACGACCCCCGTTGAAATATTTTTCCCGGGATTGAGCGGCGTCCCCAAAGTTTTTCTCGATGGACTGATGATTTGAAGATCCGGCGTTACATGGAGCCAGGGGAAAAACTCGAAGTTGTAAAAGAGCTCCGCTCCTTGCTCGTGATCCAAACTCACCGCCCGGCGAAGGCCGGAAGGAACGTCGCCACTGAATTTGAGGTAATAGTAGCCGATGCCAAATTGATCTTTCTCACGCCCCGGGATGATTCCCTTGCCGCCGAAACCGAAGCTATAAAACTGCTGAAACGCGCTTGTGTTCGGATTTGCTACGCCAGCGCGAAAAAAGATCCCAAAGCCCCGAGTAGGATTGTGCTCGTCCTGATACAAATACTGATCGAAATTGTAGTAGAGCCCCCAGTTGTTTGAAGTTGTTTTGAGCGGCGTACCCAAGAGAATATTCCTGAGGATCGTTCGCCGGTCTTGCGGTAGAAGCGTGAATGGCTTGTTAGCCCAGGCCACGCCGAGCAACTGATGACCCGTCAAACCAAAAGGCCGAACCGTCACTCGCACCTCATTGGTCAGTGTCGTCGGGTCTTCCACTAAGGTCTTGAACCCAGCGGTGTTGGGTAGTCCCTGCGTGTCGACAACGCCGAAGGCATAGACCACGTCTTTGTGCGGGAGGAATAGAAGACTCATTCCCAACGGCGCATAAGGGGCAAGCGTAATGACTACCGGATTGAACGAGAAGGCCAAATTCATGAACTTGTCGTCCCCCCGCCCGTGGGCGAACTCGTTGGCGTCGCCTCCGGTAGTGTCGAGTTTTCCTATGACCACCGCGAACCAATCGGTGAAAAACTGAGTAAAATAGAGGTGCGGTAAGATGATCTCGTTTATCGCCGGTGCGGTCATAGCGACCAAAGTATTGACCGGAAGAATCCCTCCGGAAAAGGAATTCACCGTGTTCCCGAATGGCACCTGGGCTTCGACAAACAGAAACCCACGCGGCCAGAGCCCCAGCTTTTGAAAGTCCAGCTTCAGCACCATGTCGGTCAAGCCGCTGTATCTTCCGGTTCGGTTGGTGCCGCCGCTGGCGACACCCTGAAAAATCTGCGTGATGTTAAAATCGAACTGCACGCCACGATCTGCCAGCTTTGACCTGAGTCCGCCCCAATCCCCTGTGAGATAAGAGCGCGATCCAAAATCCCCGCCGTAGCGCGGAACCGGGTATATCGTAAAGGTGGGAGCTTTACCCGGCGGCCTTTCCTCCACGGCTTCCCTCGGCGTCTGTGTCTCATCTTGTGCCGTGCAAACACGCGCCAGAGCAAAGACTGCAATCAACATCGCCGCCGCGCACCGATGCACGCCGTCACATCGCTTCATCGACTACTCCTTACATCTCAGTGTCCGGCGCCGCTGATGCTAGCCTCCATCTTTTCCATCGCCTGGTCGATGGTGAAGGTCGCCGCCCTTTGGCATCGGCTTCGATCCCCTTCCATGAGTGTCCTGATATCCAAAAACAAAGACCTCGACGGTTTCTCGGTGTTTTGGCTGCTCGCCATGTTCGTTGGGTCAACTTTAGCGAATCTTCCTCAAGGTCGTCGTTCCGGCATGGAGGGCCGGAACCCAGGTTCACCTGGATGTCTTCGGACGCATCCTTGCGGATGTGGATGCCGGCCGTCCATGCCGGCATGACGATGCGATGCCGAGATCGCGGATTGAATTTGTCGCTCGCTCACTGCTCGAACGCAAAGATTTTCTTCCATTCGGTTTTCATGTTCGTGACTGTCCAGCCGCGTTTCACTGCTTCGTCCCACGCCTT
>DATFTB010000235.1:0-4285 GCA_035262325.1 Candidatus Acidiferrum sp. | reverse complement strand
AACCCTGAAGACCTTGCCGGACGCATCGTTTGCCAGAGCGTTGAGCATGGTTGAGCGTTATGGAGCATTCCGCCGAACAGTACGGACTTCTTGTGGCCTACTACCGCGGGTCCCGCCCGCGTCACGGCCGAGCAACTAAAGAAACCGGAACTGCAGCGCTGGCGAAAGGCAATGTCCTCGATTGCAGCTTGCTACACGTTGTTGAGTTCCGCCATGCGCCGGCGGAGGTAGCGCCGCTCCACGGCATTCGCGCTAAGGCTCAGTGCTCGCTCGTAGGCAGCCAACGCTTCTTCATTCCGCCGGAGCCGGCGTAGCAGGTCCGCCCGCGCGGCGTGGTATAGGTAATACGAATCGAGGTTGCCGGGTGCCGCGATCTGCTCAATCAGCTCTAAGCCTGTTTCAAATCCCCGGCTCATGGCCACGGCAACCGCGTGATTGAGCGCGATGACCGGAGAACGCGAGGTTCGCGCAAGAACGGCATAAAGAGCGGCAATCTGCTCCCAATCGGTTTCCTCTGCCGTCTTGGCCTGGGCGTGCACCGCCGCAATCGCCGCCTGTAACTGGTAAGGTCCCGCCCTGCCCATGCGGAGGGATTTTTCCACCAACTGCAGTCCTTCCTCAATCTGTGGCGCGTGCCAGGCGGAGCGATTCTGCTCCTCAAGCGGCACCAATTCTCCGGCGGCACTGACCCGCGCATCGCGGCGTGAATCGTGCAAGAGCATTAGCGCGAGCAAGCCGAGATTATCCGGCTCGCTCGGCATCAGCTCGCAAAGCGTTCGCGCCAGACGAATGGCTTCCGCGCAGAGTTCACGGCGCACCAAAGCATCTCCTTCGGTGGCGGCGTATCCTTCGTTGAATACCAGGTAGATGACGGCTTGGACCGCAGCCAGACGCTCCGGCAGCGCCCGTTCTGGAGGAACTTCATAGGGAATGCGAGCGTCGCGGATCTTGCGCTTCGCTCGCACCAGCCGCTGGGCCAGCGTAGGCTCGGGCAGAAGAAAGGCTCGCGCAATTTCCGAGGTGGTGAGCCCGCCAAGCGTACGCAAGGTGAGGCCCACTTGCGCTTCCGTGTTGAGAGCTGGGTGGCAGCAAGTGAAAATGAGGCGCAGCCGATCGTCGGGAAAGTTCATCTCTTCGGCAGGAGCATGGCCACAAAGCGGCAGAGGCGCGATGGACTTTGGCGTTTCGTAAAGTAGCTGATCCTGATTGCTCCGCCGCGTCTGATCGCGCCGCGCGTAGTCGATCAGCTTGCGATGCGCAACGGCATTGATCCAAGCCGCCGGATTCACCGGAAGGCCGTTGCGCTGCCAATCGACTAGCGCCGAAGCTAGCGCGTCCTGCATGGCCTCTTCGGCCAAGTCAAACGATTGGGAGACGCGGATCAAGCCGGCAATAATGCGGCCAGATTCCCTTCGGAAGACGTCCTCGACGGCGCTGCGAAAATCAGTCATCCTTCAGTTGTGAGTCATCGGTATCGGAGATTCGTCGCGGCGAATCAGGCCCGTGCTCAGCTGAAGCCCGGCGTTTATCAGCAAGGTCAGCCGCGGCCCGTCGCCAAGATGGGCCCACCCTGCGTCCCCTCAGGGAATTCGTGAATCGGGCGGACTTCCACGCAGCCGGTAGCGCCGCCGCAGCCTGTGGGAATCTTGGCAGCCCACTCAACGGCTTCATCGAGGTCGGCGCAGTCGAGAATGTAGTAGCCGGCCAGCTGTTCTTTGGTTTCGGCAAACGGCCCGTCGGTCACGAGCGTTCTCCCGTCCTTGAGGCGAACTGTCGTCGCAGTTGAAGTGTACTTCAAAGGATCGGCTGCCCGAAAAATTCCGCGCCGCTGCGTCTCCTGTTGTACGGCGACGTGTCCGGCAAAGACCTTGGCCATCTCTTCGGGTGAAGCCTTCTCCATTTCTGCTTCTTGCGTATAAACCAACATCATGTACCGCATCGCCATCACCTTTCCCGAGCAGACGTGTCTGCCGGTTTGTTCCTAGTTGTGCGTCAGCCAAGCCGCCAAGCCTACGAGTAAAGCCACCAGCAGAGATAAAACCATGGCTGGCGCACCAAAATAGAGGAAGCTCAGCACCGTGCCTACAACCGTTTCTTTCCGCTTTGCTGCTGAGCGGCTTCTCCCATTGCGAGCGTCAGCAGCATCACGCGAATTGCTGCACGTTTATCGTCTTCACCTTTTTGCCGAAATCACCATCAGGAAAACGTCATGATAGGACGAACTTCCACGCACCCAAAACGTGCGCCGGGAATCTTCGTCGCCATCGTGGCTGCAGCCGCCTTGTCGGGCGCTTCAACGAGATAGAAGCCACCGAGCTGCTCTTTGGTTTCCGCGAAAGGGCCATCAGTGGTCAGCGCCTTGCCATTTCGAACGCGTACGGTTTGCGCTTCGGTAGTGGGCTGCAGGGCGTTACCGCCCTTGATCGCGTTGGCGTGCTGCTGGCCGAACGTATCGTATTCCTGCATCTCGGCAGGGTCGAAACCGGAAGCAAAACGCTTTTCATTCTCATAGATCAGTAATAGGAATTGCATGCCTCTCTTCTCCTTTTTTGGGGGATTATCCGACGTACTTTCACTTTTGACAACCTCCTCTGGCTTTGTGCGGGTGTAGTCGATCTCTTCGCTGAGCTTAATCTTGCCAGCCTCTAAGAAATGCCACTTTGCATCGAAGTGATCTTTCGAAGCATCCCGATCGCCGACCACGGTCTCCAGGCGCGAAGGGACCGTTCCAGCATCCACCTCGGCATTGGCAACGGCCCTTCCGGCGACGCAGGGGAGACGGTCGCGGCCAAAAATAAGCTCGAAACCGCAAGCAAACGACGGTTTTTCATGCAGTTCCTCCTGCCAGCGGGACTTGGTGTCCCTTCGGCCCTCAAAGGAGCGACGCGCGCAAGGCCCTAAATCGACAGTAGGACCACGAAAGATCACGATTTCCCGTTGTCGTCTGCGCTGTCGCAGATAACTCCCGCTGTTCCGGCAGTTTAGGATTCTGCCAGGAAGCTGGGAAACCTATATTGCACGTCTATTCGAACCGTTTGGGAGTTACCGGTTTGAATGGGCTCAAGTGCACAGCGCAGTTCGGAGCAGGCCACGGACAACCTTCCTCAATCAGGTTATGGAAGGGCTATCGAAGAGTCGCGTACGATCGGGTGCTGACACGCAGTCGCTGGCGGTAGAAAGCGACTATGTGCGCATTACGCGCCAATATTACCTTCTGGACAGACGACGTCGAAAAGACAGTTCGCGAACTTGAGAGCAAAGGAGTGGAGTTTGTCATGAAACCAAAGAAAGCTGCTTGGGGCACAGCCTCCGTTTTCAAGGATATCGATGGCAATACGTTTGTCATCAGTTCGAGGTAAAGCTGAGAAACCGAGGTCCCGCAAATGCAAACTTTTCTGGCTGTTGTTGCAGGTTACCTGATCTTCGTGGGCTCCGCAGTTCTTCTGTTCCAACTGACGAAAGTCGACCCACACTCGCCTGCTGCTCTCGGCTTCGAGGTACTTACCATAGTTTATGGCCTTGGCTTTGCCTCGCTCGACGGATTTCTCGCGGGCAAAATTGCTCGGCGAGTGGATCTTGGCTGCGGAATCGCGCTGGCGCTCGTGATCGCTTTAGGCGCGACTGTTTCAATGATTGCACGCCCCGGTGCTGGAGCCCTATGGACCCAAACCGCCGCTCTGCTGTTGTTCGCACCCGCATCGCTCGCAGGCGATTGGTTTCGCAGAAGAAGGCAGGATGGTGCGTGAAGCAACCGATTCGCCGGTCGTCCTCTTTACACGTCAATGGCAGTGTTGACCTAACCCGATGAGGTCCCAGTCAACCGTGGGAACCTCGGATCGGCTGGCGAACGCTTCAGTTCAAGGTCATCCATCCATTTCGGACGAGGTTTTGCGCACCACAACCGAGCCGGAAACGATGTCCAGGAAATTCGGCTGGCCGAGGCGCGGCGAGTAGGCGTTCGATTTGATCTTCCCGCTCATATTGCTCCAACTTTGTTCCAAAAATCAGCCGAAGGAGAAGTTGCAGCAGCAGCGTAAAATGTTAGAATGAAAACGGTTGCCAAGAGTGCGCCCTTAGCTCAGCTGGATAGAGCGTCTGGCTACGAACCAGAAGGTCGGGAGTTCGAGTCTCTCAGGGCGCGCCACTTTCCCCTTTTTTGTCATCTAGTTACGAGCCGTCACGGATTAGTTGTTTTTCGTTCGAGCAGCATTGTCACGGAACTGTAACGGCTCAGTGCCCTCGTACGACTTTTCATTGACTCGCTCGAGTTGCTCCCGGACTTGAT
>DATFTB010000234.1:0-7995 GCA_035262325.1 Candidatus Acidiferrum sp. | reverse complement strand
ATACCGCCACAGCAAGGAGTGCAATCGAGACTCTTCGATTCATAGGGTTGCCCCAGGCCACGAGCGCCGAAGATACACGAAGCGCGCGAGGCGCCGCAACCGCAAGGAATGAGCGCTTGCCCCGGACATGACCGGAGTGGCTATCGGGATGGTACCAGCGAGCTATTGGGCTCGGCAGGGCGAAACCGCAAACTTCTCGCGGAGGCTAGAGGATGCTCTCCGCAATGCTATTCTCGATCGCGACGGTGGCGCTCTGCCAGTTCGCGTTGTACTACTGGCGGGCCGTGCTGACCGGCGTGGCGTCTCAGCCGATTTCAAGCCGCATCCTCGAAGCGGCGAATGTCGAAGAACAGCTGCTCTCGGGCCACCACTTTCCAAAATTGGCGGACCTGTACGCGTTGACGCCAGAACTAAAAGGCAAGGGCGGAGGCCTCGGTTTCGTGGGCGCGTATTACCATCTGATGAAACGGCTCGGGCAAGCGTTCGGCCGGTTCGCGCCCTCCGCGTCAAGCTGGAGCGAGCGCGAACAACAGCTTTGTGCGCGGTACGCCGCCGTGCAGATCGGCCGCCGCCTGGAAGCGAACCTTGCGCAAGCGGCTTCCATGCGTTCCTGCTAAAAGCCTGACGGCCCCGGGGTTCTCCCGTTTTTCGTCGAAATATTCGACTGCGCCTACTCCCCGGGGCTAATCCGGGGGTCCACCCTCCAAACCACTCCGAGAGAACGACCCCCATGGCAGACCTAGAGCAATTGAAGACCAAGTATGGTTCGGTGTTGAATTCCATGAATCAGCTGGGCGTGCACCTGACTCACGTGCACATCCAGGACAATAAACTCTATGTCGAGGGGGCTTGCGGGAGTGAAGCGATCAAAAACAAAATCTGGGACCAGGTGAAGCTCGTTGACGCCGCCTTCAGCGACTTGACCCTGAACCTTACGATCGATCCTTCACTCGCTCCCAAGCAGCAAATCTACACGGTTGCCGCGGGCGATTCGCTCTCCAAAATCGCCAAGCAGTTCTACGGCAATGCCAACGAATACATGAAGATTTTTGAAGCCAACAAGGACCGGCTGACGGATCCGAACGTGATCAAGGTCGGGCAGCAACTGGTGATCCCCAGCTAGAAGACGGATCATCACGAGCCGCAAGCGCATTCGAGCGTTTCCGCCCACTTCCGAGGAAATTCTCAGTAGGCCCAGCGCAGAAGCGTGGCGCCGGACGTGAAACCCGCGCCCACCGCGGCCAGCAGCACCAGATCGCCCTTTTTGAGTCTCTTTTCTTCGAGCGCGGTCTGCATTGCGAGCGGGATCGTGCCCGCCGTGGTGTTGCCGTAGCGGTCGATATTGATGATGACCTTTTCGAGCGGCATGCCCAGTCGTTCGGCGGTGGCCGTGATGATCCGCCGGTTGGCCTGGTGGGCGATAAAACAATCCACGTCGTGGCCCGTCAGCCCATGCTTGGCCAGCACCTTTTCGGTCATCTCGGCCATTTTCTTCACCGCGTACTTGAACACGTTCTTCCCGTCCTGGTGAATGTAGTGCATTTTCTGGTCCACGGTTTCGTGCGACGCCGGATTCAGGCTGCCGCCGCCGGGCATGTACAGGAATTGTCCGCCCATGCCTTCGATCTGCGCCACGTGGTCGATGATGCCGGGTTCACCATCCTCGGCGGGCTGCAACAACGCGGCCCCGGCGCCATCGCCGAAAATGATGCACACCGCGCGGTCGGTGAAGTCGGTCATCGAAGAGTTCACATCCGATCCGATGACCAGAACGTTTTTGTATTGCCCGGACTCAACGAACTTTGCACCCGTGTTCAGCGCGTAAAGGAAACCGGAGCAGCCGGCGGAAACGTCGAAGCCCCAGGTGTCCGAAATTCCCAGCTTGTTCTGCACCAGACAAGCCGTTGAGGGATACATCATGTCGGGAGTGACCGTGCCGACGACGATCAAATCCACACTTTGCAAATCGAATGGGTGCTGCTGCTCGAGTCTCTTCACCGCTTCCACCGCAAGGTCGCTCGAGGCCACTCCCTTGTCGGCGAGGTGCCGTTCGCGGATGCCCACCCGTTCCATGATCCAGTCGTCCGTCGTGTCAACCATTTTTTCCAGGTCGGCATTTGTCAGCAAACGTGGCGGAACGTAGCCGGCTACACCCGTAATTTTTGCGGTGACGCAGCGAGCCATATTACTCCTCGGGAAAAGTGTGAAAGCCGGGAACCAAACGTTGATTGTATGCGATGCCGTTCGGAAGAAACAAGCGCTGACGCGGATGTTTACTCTGCGGGCAGGAGTTCGTAACGCCACGAGATCTCGGCCGTTTTCTTGAGCATGGCGGCCACGGAACAGTACTTTTCGGCCGTCAGCGCGACGGCATGCTTCACCGCCGATTCTTCGACGGTGCCGCGCAGGCGGAAAACGACTTCGAGCTTGATCCACACTCTGGGCGGTTCGGCGGCGCGCTCGCCGGAGCAAACGACCTCAAGCGACGCGACCTTCTGGCGCTTCTTTTC
This sequence comes from Candidatus Acidiferrum sp., assembly GCA_035262325.1. GTDB lineage: Bacteria > Acidobacteriota > Terriglobia > Acidiferrales > UBA7541 > Acidiferrum. The sequence continues at coordinate 5,485 of DATFTB010000234.1, read as the reverse complement.
GAGGATGAGCACCATGTCGGTGGCGGTGCAGGCGCCGAGCGCCAGCAGCACCATTTCCATGGGTCCGGGGGCCTGGTTCGAATCCCGGTCGGAATCGAAGGGCACGGAGTGGCCCGAGGCGCCCGTGCCCAGGAATTTCTGATCCCCAACCCACTTGATGGATGCACTTTCCATCGCTGCTTCCTTACTTTAACAGGAACGGCCCGCTCAAGGCAGCCGAAAGCGGCTGTCCCAAGGGCTTCTCAGGAATTGCGCGAGAGCAGCGAAGCGGCCTCGATGATGGGGTTGGGGAGTTGCCGCATAGCGCGCACGAAGGCGGCAATGAGCCGGGGGTCGAATTGCGTGTTGGCGCAGCGTTCGAGTTCGCTGAGCGCTTCGTCGGCGGTCCGGCCCTTCTTGTAGCTGCGGTCGCTCGTGATGGTGTCGTAGGAGTCCGCAATGGTAATGATGCGCGCGCCCAGCGGAATGGTTTCGCCGCACAAGGCGTCGGGATAACCGGAACCGTCGAAGAATTCGTGATGGTGTAAAACCATCTGCCGGATGCGGGCCATCGGTCGAAGCGGTTCGAGCAGCTTTCCGCCATAAGACACATGGGTCTTCATGGTCTCCCACTCGTCCGGGCTTAGCGGCCCGCCCTTGTTCAGAATGGTTTCCGGAATGCCGACCTTTCCGACGTCGTGAAGAATCGCGCCCAGTCGGATCTCCTCCACTTCAGGATCCGTCATGCCCAGGGCTTCGGCGAGCAAAGCCGCGTAAGCGGAAACCTTTTGGGAATGACCCTGTGTGTACTGGTCCTTGGCGTCGATGGCATAAGCGAGCGATGTGACCGTGTCGAGAATGGATTGCGGCAGCGACAGAGGGCCTTCGGGAGGGCCTTCCCCTACCGCGGGATTCGAAGCCTCCGAGGCAGGCAAGGAGTCGGTAAACTGGCGTAGCCGCTGATGGATCTCTTCGAAGGCCTCTGGGCCCGTCGAGAACAGGCGTTTCAGCGTAACGCCGAGATAGGCTTCGAGGACATCGCGCTTCCAGCGACGCGCTTCATTCGGGTCCACATGGTCGGCGGTAGAAACCGTATTCCCGCCCTGATGCTTCGACAGGTACATCGAGGCGTCCGCTACCTGAATGAGCTCTTGCGGCGACGAGCCGTGCAGCGGGTAGGAAGCGATCCCGAAACTGGCGCTGATATTCTTTTCGCGGAGCAACTGGTCGGCTGAAATCCAGCTGCGCAGTTTCGAGGAAAGCTGGCGGGCCTGTTCCATGGTGGTTTCAGGCATCAGGATGACGAACTCGTCGCCACCATAGCGCGCGACAACGTCAGAGCGGCGGCAATTGGTCTCGAGGATTTGTCCGACGCGCTGCAGCACGAGGTCGCCTTCGAGGTGACCGTAGAAATCGTTGACAAACTTGAAGCGGTCGAGGTCCATCAGCACAAGCGCGAACGAGCGCCCGGCGCGCGAGGAACGCTTCCATTCCGAGGAGAGCGCCTCCATGAAGAAGCGGTGCGTCTTCACCCCGGTCAAGCCGTCGGTGATGGCCTGCTCCTGCGCTTTCTGGAAGGTCAAAGCGTTGTGCAGCGCGCCGGCAATCAGGTCCGCGAGGGTATGCAAGAGCAGGGATTCTTCCTCAGAAAACTCGATGCGGTCGACGGTTTCGACATAAAGAACCCCGTGGAGATGGTCGCCGTAGAAGATGGGCAGGGCCATGGCCGTGAGCGATTCGGGAAGAACCGGCCCGGGGCCGCTCGGCGTGTTGCCGATGGCGCGATAGTAGGAGGCCTTGCCCGTGCGCGCAACCTGGCCGATCAGGCACGCGTCGAGCGGCAAGCGGCGGCCGATTGCGCCCCGACGCTGTCCGCCCTCGGCTGAAACGATCAGTTCGCGGGTGGTGTAGTCGAGCGTGGCAATGCCGATATGGTCGTAGGTGAGGCCGTTTTCGAGTTGCTCCGTGATTTTTGCGAGCACCTCGTCAGGGTTGAGCGTCGCGATCGCGTCGCGCGAAATCAGATTCAGCAGGCTGAGGTGACGCGCCTTCGTGCGTTCCTCCTGAAACAGCCGCGCGTTTTCAATTGCGATGCTCGCTTCGCTCGCGAGCACGCGAAGCAGTTCCAGGTGACCTTCGTCGAAAGCGCGGTCCTGGTCCGAAAACACGCAGAGCGCGCCGACCGCGCGGTCGTAGGCAACCAGCGGCACGCCGCAGAATGAGCCCGCGGTGCGTATGGGCTCGACTCCGAGCTTGCGCACTTCGGTGACATAGTTATCCCGGATCAGGATTGGCTGGCGCGTGCGCAGGACATACTCCGTCAGGTGATTACCGGCCGGCCGCGAGCGCTTGGGCATGCGCACGCCGTGGATGGTTTCGAGTTCGAAGCAAATGAGGTCGCGCGGCGGATCGAGCGAAGCCAGGTAGAAGTTCTCGACGTCGAAAAGGCGGCGAAGCTCCTCCCAGATCCTCCGCAGCAGGTCCTCTTTGTTCAACGTGGAACTGAGAGCGCGGCCAATCTCGTTCAAGACGTGCAGCTCTTCGGACCGGCGCGAGGTCTGCTGAATCAGGTAGCTGTTCTCTACGGCCATGCCGATCTGGTGCCCAAGAGCCAACAACAGGCGCAGTTCCGCGGAGGTGAAGCGGCGGCTGTCCGGGGTGCCAAGCAGCAGCAGACCAAAGGCTTGTTCCTTGGCCTGGAGGCTGATGACCACGACGCTGCGCAAGCCGTTTTGTGTCGCCAGTTCGCGAAAGCGCCGTATGGGTTCGTCGCGCTCGAGCGCGGAGAGATTGTCGTCGCGTAAATCGCGGAAACCCAGCAACCCGCCGAGCCGTGAAACCAACCCCACGAGATAGTCGTCGAGCCCCTCGTTTTGCGCCGCCCGGCAGAATTCCTCGGGGAGACCAGCGGACACGACGGATGTGGGACCGTTCGGATCGCCGTGATGAAGAAACATGGCACCCGCAGGAAGGCGCACCACGCCGAGCACGCGGTCGAGCGCCTGCGCAAGCATGCGCTGGATTTCGCCGCCAACGAAACCTGAGGTGGCAAGGTTGAGATTGGAGAGCGCGAGCATATTACGCTCGACCCGGCGCTTCTCCTCCTCGTAGATGGCCATCACCTGCAGCATGGTTACGAATAGGGTCGGGATTCCGGAAATCGGCAGGATGGCTTGCCAAAGGGCTTCATGACCGGTCTCGAGAAACATGACCGTGAGGCCAATCAGTCCCCAGCCGAGAAACGCGAGGCTCAGAAGCCGGTCGGCCATGGTTTCCTGATTGCGGCTCTCCTGCCAAAAGAACAGGCCCACGATGATGTAGATCACCGCCGAGGGAATGATGGAGGGAACCGCGAAAATCTGAAAAGCGTTTGCCGCCGACCACAGCAGGATAAACACGGCGGCGCCGATGGAAGGCCCGAGCCAGAGTTTCGTGCGCGTGTAAAGCTGCGTTCCGAGCAGGAAGCAGATCCCGGCCAGCCCAAACAATCCGTAATTCAGCGAGTAAAGGAATGAGCTGATGCCGATCCACGGGGAAAGCGCGGGGCAGAGATAGTGCAGGGCATAAAAACCCCAACCCGCCGCCCAAAGCACAAGATACATCTGGCGCTTCAGCGAATAGACATGGACAAGAAACGCCCCGACCATGAGCGTTGCGAGCAGCAGCGCAAAAGCAATGATGCTTTGGACCATCAGCGCCTGAATCCCTTAAGTGCCGATTGGAGCGAAAAACAGCACGATGGAAAAGGAGCGGGCGGGTCGTTCCTTCGCGAACTGCGGATCAGATGGCCAACGGGAACGAGCACGCTGCTTGCCTGTGCCACACCCCAACCAAACCTAGCACGAGCCACAACCGAATTATGAGGCACAGAAAAAAGGAGGGGCAAGCGTACCCCAGTACTGGTAGCCAAAAAGGTAGCAGGGCCGGGCCCCTTCGGGTGGCGGCGCCCCTTGTCAGTCGCGCGCCTGCGGGGTAAGTTTGCTTCGGAGAGCAGAGGGCAGGAAACATCTCTAGAACGCTCAAGCACTTCTTTGGAGCGAGCCATGAAGACGCAACAGGCAGCAAAAAGCGGACGCCCGGCGGGTGTCCTTGCCGGTGCGGTCCTACTTTGCGGCTTAGTCGTTCTTTCGGCAACAAACACGGGCGGACGCCCGGGTGGCGTCCCGGTCGAGGGTAGCCCGCAAGTTCCGGTGGGCACGATCCTCCCGGCGAGCCTCGAAAACGGCCTCAAAGCCGAAGAGGCCCGCAAGGGCGAGGTCGTCGAATTGCGTATCAAGCAAGACGTTCCATTGCCTCACGGCGACAAAATCCCCGCCCGGTCGAAAGTTACGGGCTACGTGGCCTCCGCCGAACCGAATACCGATGGAAGGGGTCTAAATCTGTCCCTGCGGTTTGACAAACTCGAGTACCACGACAAAACGGTCCAGATCGTGACAAGCCTCCGGGCTATGGCATCCTACCAGGCCGTGAGATGGTCGCAGACCCCCATGGCAGGAGCGGAAGCGGGCACCCCCGCCGGTTGGGGCACAACCGTCCTGATCGGCGGCGATATTCGCTACGGCGATGGAGCCAAGGTGCGAACCGCGACGAAACAGGTCGTTGGCAAAGGGGTGCGGGGTGGAGTGCTCGTGCACGTGCGCGCCAGTCCCGAGAGTGGCTGCGAAGGGCCCGTCGACGGCGACGACCACCCACAGGCGTTGTGGGTTTTTTCCTCGGGAGCTTGCGGGCTTTACGACCTGAAGGGTGTGAAGATCGCGCACAACGGAAGATCGGACCCCTTCGGGGAGATCACGCTGAGTTTTGACAAGGAAAGCAAGAAACTCGAATCCGGCACCGGCATGCTGCTTCGCGTAGTCCCCTCAAAGTGAAACGCGACTCCCTTCTGCCGAACCACCCGGTTGGACGGGGCCGGGTGCTTCCGTTACACTGAAGTTTTTGAGTACCTCTCGGGAAGCCACAGACGATGACGGAAGGAAACTTTACAAACGGGAGTGTCCGCGTGCGCTTTGCGCCCTCCCCGACGGGCTACCTGCACGTCGGCGGCGCACGCACCGCCCTGTTCAACTGGCTGTTCGCGCGCAAACAGGGCGGCACGATGATCCTGCGGATCGAAGACACCGATGCCGAGCGCAACAAGCCCGAGCTGGTCGAAGGCATTATCGACGGCCTCGGGTGGCTCGGCGTCGATTGGGACGAAGGCCCGTGCTACCAGTCCGGGCGCACCGCCCTGTATCGTGATGCGGCGAAAAAACTGCTCGCGAATGGCAGCGCGTTTCTCTGCTATTGCCCGCCGGAACGCTATGCCGGCGGCGATCACGCCGAAGAGGGAGCGGAGAAGGCGCAGGTACGCAGGATCGTGCGGTGCTCTTGCCGTGATGGCCGCCCGGCAACCTCGGACGGGAAGCCGGCCGTCCGCTTCAAGGTACCGCTTGGCGGCATGACGAGATTTGAAGACGCCGTTTTCGGTGAAAGGGAATTCTCAAACGACGAGATCGAAGACTTCGTG
>DATFTB010000233.1:0-26820 GCA_035262325.1 Candidatus Acidiferrum sp. | reverse complement strand
CCGTTCCCTGTCTCGGACGGCCCATGGCAACGATCATTGATTGAGGCGATTGTATTTTTTTAGGACCGCGCGCAGTTGGTCGTGCGGTAGGGCCGTTACGTGATGATTCTCAATGCCCGTCATGGAGGTCGCCGCAATCATGGCATTAATGATGGCTTCCTCCGTGGCCTCGACCGTTGCCGCAAAGACCGGGTTGAGCAGGTCGTTGGGAAACATCTTCAAATCAACCAGGTGGTCGCCTGCCGCGGCACCCGGGTTGGCCGTCGAAAACGCGAGAAAAATGTCGCCCGAGCCGTTGCCCGAAATGCTTCCATCGCGTCCGAGTCCGAGCGAGACGCGGCGCGCCAGCCGCTTTAGCTGGTGAGGAAGCAACGGAGCGTCGGTTGCCACAATCACAATGATGGAACCGCGCTCGGTGATGTCATCGGGCGCAAACGCGTAGGGATCCTCAGACTTGATCTCGCGCCCGACAGGGATTCCCGCAACGCGAAAATTCTGGCGTGACCCATAGTTGCATTGCACAAGAACACCGATCGTGAAGCCACCGTCCTTCTCCGCAAGTCTGCGCGACGATGTGCCAATCCCTCCTTTGAACCCGTTGCAAATCATGCCGGTCCCGCCGCCAACCGCGCCCTCCTCCACGGCCCCGTCGTGCGAGGTTTCAATGGCGTGGAAAGCATCTTCTGGCTTTACGTGGAACCCGTTGATGTCGTTCAACCACCCGTCCCATGTCTCGGCCACAACCGGCAGCGACCACCAGTCATCGTCCGGCCGTACTTTGCGATGCGCCACCGTCCATTGGATCACGGCATCGCGTACCACTCCGACGCTGTGCGTGTTCGTAATCATCACCGGGCCAATCAAGAAACCGGATTCCTCGACCCACGTCGTTCCAGTCATTTCGCCGTTTCCGTTCAGCGACCACCAACCGGCGAACACGCCCGCGTCTCTCACGTCCTTTCCGCGCGGGAAAACCGCGGTGACCCCGGTTCGCACCGGCCCCCTTCCGACGATAAGCTTGCCCTCGCCGGAGATAAGCGTCGTGTGGCCTACCGTTACTCCCGAGACGTCCGTGATGGCGTTGAGCGGACCAGGCGTGCCGTCAAAGGGGACGCCTAGATCGCGGGCACGGGGCCTCGCCGTCGACTTCTCCTGCGCGGAGCTGGATTGAGCGGTTAGGCCGATTGCACAGACCACCGCCAGGAGGAACGAATTTTGACGCATAGAAATGAATCCCCTGCCAAAATGAAGCTTAATGAACCGTTTCAGCGCAATGGGGCGGCCCAATCAAGTTGAAATACTCTGCCCAGCGCGTGTTGCAAAGCACTGGCGATCAACTGGCACTCCTCGGTCGTGATGCCAAATGGTGGCGCAAGCAAAATATGATCTCCACGCGTACCGTCAACGCACCCTTGCCCGGGATAAACCAGCACGTCTTTCTCCAACATGGCTTGCCGGATCTTTTCCGCGACGCCGGATTCTTTCGGGAAAGGCTCGCGCGTGGCTTTGTTTTTCACAAATTCAACGCCTTGCAACAAGCCGAGGCCCCGAACTTGTCCCACGTGCGGGTGGCTTTCTAAGGTCGAAAGCACTGTTCGCAGCGTCTCACCAGCGGAGGGCACGCGATCGAACAGCTTGTAGGCCTCGAGATAATCAAACACCGCGTTGCCAGCAGCTGTTGCCACCGGGTGCGCCTGGTAGGTAAAGCCGTGCATGAAGGAACCCGTACCCTTCTCATAGGCCTCCACCACGTGCGACGACACCAGAACCGCACCGAGTGGCGCATACCCGCTGGCAATTCCCTTCCCCGTGAGAATGATATCCGGCTCAAGGCCCCAATGCTCGCTGGCAAACGGCTTTCCCGTTCGGCCCATGCCGGTCATTACCTCATCGGCAATGACGAGAATCCCGCGCTTGCGGCAGCTTTCCGCTATGCGCGCGGTGTAGCCGTCGGTGGCGGGTGCCGCGCCGAGGGTCGCGCCGACAATCGGTTCGAAAACAAATCCCGCTACTGTTCTCTCATCGTTGGCTTCGAGGAAGGCCTCAAGATCGTCGGCACAGGCTAGATCGCATTCCGGATAGGTCTTCCCAAACGGGCAGTGATAACAAAAACAGGGAGACACATGGCCCCACTCCGGCATCATTGGCGAATACGGGGCGCGGCGCGCAACATTGCCGCTGACAGACATCGCCCCGAGCGTGCTGCCGTGATAGCTCTGCTTCCGCGAAACAATGCGGTAGCGGGCAGGTTGTTCCCTCTCGAGGAAATACTGCCTCGCGAGTTTGATCGCGGTTTCGGTGGCTTCGGAGCCTCCGGAGGTAAAGTAAACGCGTCCGCCATTCTGAAAATTGCGTGGCGCGAGAGCGAGGACGCGCGCCGCGAGCTTCTCCGCTGGCTCCGAGTGGAACTGCGTCGTGTGCACAAACGCGATCTGACTGGATTGGGCAGCCATCGCCCGGCCGATTTCCTCAACGCCGTGTCCGATGCTGACGACAGCCGCCTGGCCGGAGGCGTCCAGATAGCGGCGGCCGGCCGCGTCGAAAATCCACGAGCCCTCGCCTCGCACAGCGACCGGATATGGCTTCCGAAGATTCCGCGAAAAAAGCGGTGTCGCGTGGGTGGCCGTGCGCATAATCCGAATTGTAGCAGAAGGCGCCGAAGGGACTATCGGGCCGCGTCCCGCAGGGTGCCGAGTTGGTCGGTCGGCCTGCGACTTACGCACGGGTGTGGTACTCTTTCGCGGGTTCGGAGGAATGGACTTGAATCTGCCCTCTTACCTGCGATTCATTCAGGTTTTTTGTTGGTCGACCGTTTTGGGTCTAGGCCATTCATACGCACAGACCGTTCAGCGTCCCGCTCGGCTCGCCGTAGATCTGCGCGACGCACCGTCGCACATTTTTCACGCGAAACTAGCGTTGCCGGTGAAGGCTGGAGCGCTCACGCTGGTGTATCCGAAGTGGATTCCCGGCGAACACTCACCGGTCGGGCCAATTGTCAATTTGGTTGGAGTGAAAATCACCGTCGACGGCAAGGACATTTCGTGGCTGCGGGATGACGTGGATATGTATGCGTTCCACATTGACGTGCCGGCAGGCGTCGAGACACTGGAAGCGAGGTACGACTACTTGTCGCCGGCCGAGCCGACCACTTGGCGCGAACCGCCTTCGTCGACGGCGAGACTGGCGGTTCTGAATTGGTACCTGCTGGCCCTGTATCCGCAGGGCCCGAAGACTGACGACCTCATCTACATCGCGAGCCTGCGATTGCCCGCGGGCTGGAGGTACGGCACCGCGCTTCCCGTCGCAAAAGAGACGGCGGACGAAATTGAGTTTGCGCCTGCTTCGCTGACGACAGTCATCGATTCACCCGTGATTGCCGGCGCGTACATGCGCAACATCGAGCTCACGCCGGGTCAGAAGCCTCCGCACAGCGTGCGTGTGGTGGCCGACGGATCGGCGGCGCTCGATGCATCGCCCGTAGAAGTGCAGCACCTCCGCCAGCTGGTCGCGGAAGCAGGAGCGCTCTTTGGAGCACGGCACTACCGGCGCTACGATTTTCTGCTCACGCTCAGCGACCGCATACCGCAAGACGGCGTGGAACATCACGAATCGAGTGATAATCGCACGGCGGAAGCTTTCTTTCTCGATCCCGAATTATTCGAGAGCTCGGACTTGCTAGCCCACGAGTTCACTCATTCGTGGAACGGAAAGTACCGCAGACCCGCCGGACTCGCCACGCCTGATTATCAAACGCCGATGAAAGGCGACCTGCTGTGGGTGTACGAAGGGCTGACGCAGTATTACGGTTACATGCTGTCCGCGCGCTCGGGCATTATGCCCTTGAAACTGCTGAATGAATACCTCGCGGCGACGGCAGCGTATCTGAACGACCGTCCCGGCCGCACCTGGCGTGATCTCGCGGACACGGCAGTGTCCGCGCAGATTCTTTACAGCATGGGCTCGGCCGGCTCGTCGTGGCGTCGCGGGGCTGATTACTACGATGAGGGCACCCTGATCTGGCTCGAGGCAGACACCATCATCCGCCGCGAATCCGGGGGTAAGAAGTCGCTCGATGACTTTTGCCGCAAATTCTACGGTGGCGAGAACAGTTTTCCGAAAGTCGTGCCCTATACATTCGAAGACGTCGTGAATACGCTCGGCGGGGTTGCGTCGTACGACTGGCGAGAGTTCTTCAGCCAGCGTCTGAGATCCCATGGGCCCGGTGCTCCTCTGGGCGGCCTGGAAAACAGCGGATGGAAGCTGACTTTCACAGACGCGGTCAATGAATTCGAGCGCATCACAGAAGTTACCGAGCAGGAAGTCAACCTGCAGTACTCCTTGGGATTTTATGTTCACGCATCCGGTGGAGACGACGGCGATCATATCCTGGATGTCATTCCCGGTTCACCCGCGGCGAAAGCGGGTATTGTTCCGGGCATGCGGCTCGTGGCCGTAAACAGCCGTAGGTGGAGTCCGGATATTTTGCGCGCGGCCATCCGGCAGGCCAAAAACTCGAAGGATCCTATAGAACTGCTGGCCCAGAATGGCGATTTCTTCCAGACCTACCGCATTGATTATCACGGCGGCGAGCGCTATCCGCATCTTGAACCGATCAGCGGCAAGGCGGACATGCTGGAAGAAATCGCCCGGATGAAGGCGGCACCCGTGCCGGCACCGACGGAGTAGCCCTAAGGGATCACACGCGGGTGACGGACAACGCGCAACGACTCGTACGCACGATCGGCCGCTGGAGTCTCACGGCGTTGATGCTCAACTCGATTATCGGCGTGGGCATATTTGGACTACCGGCTGTGCTTGCGGAGCGGCTCGGAGGACTCAGCCCCCTCAGCTGTCTTGGTGCCGGTGTGGGAATTCTCATCATCGCCGCGTGCATTGCGGAACTTTCCTCACGTTATGAAGAAACCGGCGGCCTATATCTTTACGCCAGAGACGCCTTGGGGGGCTTCGCGGGGTTATTGGTTGCCTGGCTCACGTGGCTGACGCGAATCGCAGCGCCCGCGGCCGCAGCAAACTTGTTCTGCACGTATGCAGCGCAATTTATGCCGGCGCTTGGCACGCGCAGAGGCGAGCGGGTGACGCTGGCACTTCTGCTGGGCCAACTGGCGTTTTTCAACTACATCGGGGTGAAAACAGGGAAAAAGGTCAGCAATTTCTTCACCGGCGTGAAGGTGAGCTTTTTGTTATTTTTTGTGATCGCGGGTTTGCGGGCCTGGCTCTTCAGGCCCGAAATTCGTGTGCCCTTTTCGGTGCCGGCCATTTCCGTAAAGAGCTGGTTTGAAGCGATTCTGCTGCTCGTATATGCCTACGGGGGCTTCGAAGGAGCACTGTTTGTGGGTGGCGAAACAAAAAATCCGAAGCGAGACACGCCGGTTGCCTTGCTCACGGCCCTCCTAACGGTGTGCCTGATTTACACGGGCGTGCAATTTGTGACCGTGGCCACGCTCCCGGGCGCGGGCTCCTCGGCAAGGCCTGTGGCCGATGCCGCGCAAAGGTTTCTGGGCTCCGGGGGTGCAACTGCCATTGCGGTCGCGGCGCTGATTTCCGCATACGGCTACCTGAGCGCAAATCTGCTTCATGCGCCCCGAGTTACGTTTGCCCTCGCTGAACAAGGGGATTTCCCCTCTTTCTTCGGCGCAGTCCACCGAAAGTTCCGGACGCCGTATTTGTCCATCCTTATCTATGCAGTGCTATTGTTCGTCTTTGCCGCCCTAGGCAATTTTCGCTGGAACGCGACGCTTTCGGCTGTTTCGCGTCTGGCGGTGTATGGAGCGATGGCGGTGGCCGTGCCCGTTCTGCGCGCCAGAAAAAACGGCAAGGCGCAGTTCCCCGTTCCGGTTCCATACTTTTTTTCCGGATTTACCCTGCTTGCGTCCCTCGTTCTGTTGACACAGATGGGACGCGCGGAATTTTACGTCGTGGGCACGACTTGCTGTATCGCTTTGTTGAACTGGATTCTGGCGCGGGGGTAATACGATGACCAGGACGCGGGTGGGCGATCCATTCCTGTCGGCAGATGATTACGGCCGGTCTCTGCCGAGATTTTCAGTGAACCTGCTGGTGCGGAACGTGGAGACTTCGCTGAAGTTCTATCGTGACGTTCTCGGCGCGATTGTGCGTTACGCAGACAATGATTTCGCCGCGCTGTCTCTTCTCGGCATCGATTTCATGCTGCATGCCGATCACTCTTACGACCACCATCCGCTCTACCCTCTTCTGATGGCGGCGCCCGTGCGCGGTGCCGGCGCGGAATTGCGCTTTCTGGGCGTTGACCCGGATAAAGTGGAAAATGTCGCCAAGCGCATCGGCACGCCCATCGTGCAACCGGCGAAGGATTTCCGCCACGGCTGGCGCGAAGTGACGGTGCTCGATCCGGACGGCTACGTCTGGACGGTCGGCCTTCCGATAGCGGCGCTCGAATGATGCACGGTGTTCCGCGCCAGCTTGGAATCGTGCGGCAATCGTGACATCATCATCTGTTTTGGGAAGCCGCAAGCAGAAGATTGTGGCAAAGAGGGTGGAAATGAGGAACATTGGCAAGCGTTGTGGACCGTTCCTGGTGGCGCTGGCAGCCATCGCATGTTCGGCAAGGGCACAAACGGCGACGAGACGCCCGATGACGGTGGATGATCTCCTCAAGTTGCACCGTATCAGTTCGATGGACGTGTCGCGCGACGGGAAGTGGGTCGCTTTTGCTGTGGCGACGCCCGACCTGGACGCCAATCGCAACGTGAGCAACGTCTGGATCGTCAGCACGGCGGGCGGCGACCCTTTGCAAGTAACACAAGGTGGCCACGATGGTTCTCCCGCGTGGTCTCCCGACGGAAAGACCCTTGCCTTTCTCTCCGGGCGTGACGGCACGTCGCAGGTCTATCTGCTCCCCTTGGACGGGGGCGAGGCGAAAAAACTGACGCAACTTTCGACCGGCGCTGATCTGTTTCGCTGGTCGCCGGACGGGAAAACGATTGCGTTCGTTTCCGGGGTCTACCCCGACTGCAAAGATGATGAATGCAACAGGAAGCGGGACGAGGAGAAAGAAAAGAGCAAGGTAAAAGCGCGAATCTACGATCATCTGCTCTACCGGCACTGGGACCACTGGTTCGAGGGCAAGCGCAACCATCTTTTCATCATTCCAGCCGATGGCAGCGCGCCTGCTAAGGATCTGATTCCAGGGGCAGACTATGACGTTCCGCCCGATCAGCGCGGCGGAGTTGGCGATTTCGGCTTTTCGCCGGATAGCCAGGAACTGTGTTTCACGGCCGTTACCGACAAAGTGGAAGCCACCAGCACGAACGGCGATCTGTTCCTCGTCTCCGCATCGGGGGGCGAGCCGAGGCGTATCACCAGCAACCCGGGGTTCGACGGGAATCCGGTCTATTCGCCGGACGGGCGCTATATCGCCTACCACGCCCAGCTGACCGCCGGATATGAATCCGACCGCTGGCGCGTGATGCTTTTCGACCGGCAATCCGGCAAGAGCGAGAACCTGTCCGAAGCGTTCGACCGTAGCGCGAACGAGCTAGCCTGGTCGCCGGACAGCAGGACGATTTATTTCCTCGCGGAAAACGAGACGTTGCAGCCGGTCTACGCAATGGAAGCGCGCGCCGGCGCGACGCCAAAGAAGTTGCTCGACGGCTTCAACGCAGCGTTCGGCTTCAGCGCCGACGCCAAAATGCTTGTGACGGAGCGCACGAGCCTGACCATGCCCGCGGAAGTTTTCGTGGCGCTCGGTGACGGCAGCGGGCTGAGACAGTTGACGCATTTGAACGAATCCATTCTCGCGAACCTGGAAATGAACGCCCCGGAGACGTTCTGGTTCGAAGGCGCTGAAGGCACCCGCGTGCAGGCCATGCTGATCAAGCCGCCGCAATCTGTCGCCGGACAGAAATATCCGATGCTGGTCCTGCTGCACGGCGGACCGCAAACGATGTGGTCAAATGCATGGGGTTATCGTTGGAACCCGCAAGTCTTTTCCGGCGCGGGATATGTCACGCTGATGATCAACCGCCGCGGCTCAACGGGCTACGGGCAGAAATTCACCGACGAGATCACCAACGACTGGGGCGGTAAAGCCTACACGGACGTTATGAAGGGCATCGACGCAGCCATCGCGAAGTTTTCGTTTATCGACAGATCGAGACTGGCAGCCGCAGGGGCTTCCTACGGCGGCTACATGGCTGACTGGCTGGCCACGCACACCGACCGGTTCAAGGCGATCGTCAGCCATGCCGGCGTCTATGACAAAGTTTCGATGTACGCGACTGAGGAGTTATGGTTCGAGGAGCATGACACGCAGGGGACACCCTGGAGCGCAGCAGAAAACTACAAGAAGTGGGCGCCCGTCAGCTATGCCGAAGCGCTCGGGAGGTACAAGACGCCGACGCTGGTGATCGCAGGCGAGCGGGACTATCGAGTGCCGTACACGCAGTCGCTCGAGTTCTTCAATGCCCTGCAACGGCAGAACGTACCTTCAAAGCTTGTGATTTTCCCCGACGAGGGGCACTGGATCCTGAAGCCCCAAAACAGCCAATTGTGGTACAAGACGGTTCTCGATTGGTTGGCCAGGTACGTCAAATAACGCGTTCGAACTCAGGCAGCGGCGAGTTTCTGCAGCGCGCGGCGCAAGAAGCCGAACAGGTGATAGAGGAGAAACAAGGCGATTGCGCAGAGCACGATAACCACCGCGACCGCCAGCCGCGGATGCGCGGTAGCGAACCAGGTCAGCCATACAGCCAACAGATCTTCACCGAAACTGAGAGCCCAGTTGCTCAGCGGCTCCGGAGACAGATTCGCCGCGGCGCGGACGCTGGCCTTTGTGCCATGAGATGTCAGCGCGATACCTCCCGCGAGCAACGCAGCCGCCCAACGCCACGGTTCGAATGCGGCCGCAGTAACGCCGAACGCCAGCAGCGCTGCGGCCGGCGGACGGATGAACGTGTGTATCGCCTGCCAGACGGAATCGATGTAGGGAACCTTGTCCGCCAGAAACTCGACGGCGTACAGCACGAGCGCAACCCCCAGGACAAGCGGATGGGACAGCACCTGGAGTTTATCCGGCAGATGAATCACGCCGAAACGCTGCAAGATGCCAAGCGTGGCCACCGTCGCGTAAACGTTCAAGCCGGAGGAAAATCCGGTTCCGAGGACCAAACTGAGGGTTTCGACGGGGTTCATGGCCTACCCGGCGCTTTCCGGACGTAACTTAGGACAACCTTCAAGTTACCACGAAACGGTGGGGGCCTGCCTGCTTCGCACCGGCGGCTCGCGTACCAGCGCCGAATTTGTCATTCCGGACAGCGTCTGGCGAAGTGCCTCGCTTCGCTTGGATGACTGTGAAATTCCCTCTGGCCCTTGGCCTTCCTGAAAAGCAAGCGTCCCGGCCAGGTGACCGGGACGCTTCGAAAGAAACACCAGGAATGATTATTTGTATTGACCGGCAAGTGGCTGCATGACACGGGTCCAGCCCGTCGTGTTCACATCGCGGAAGAGCGGTGTGCGAGGCGGAAGCAGCGTGGGGTTCAGGAAGTTGGTATCGAAGTTGTAGCCGCGGCTCGGCGGACTATAGACCACACCGCAGCACTTGAAGGTCCCATTAGCCTGGCGGCTTGTGTAGAGGTCAATGATGGAACCCTTGTACTCGAGGGTGCCTCCCCAGGCCTCGATGTAGCGCAGGAAATTGTGCACACCACCGTCGGTACCGAAATCCTGCGGTTGTCCAGCGGGCTGTGGGAACGCCAGCGTGGCGCCACCGATGATCGCCGTGCGGTACCAGGTTGTGTTGCCGTTGCGCTGCGTTGTGGCGTAAGGGCTCATAAACGAATTGAGGTCGTTCCATTGCACGGAGAGCAAAGTCACCGCATCGCCCGCGACCGAGGTGGCTACTTCCGCGCTGTTCCACTGGGCGCCATTAATGTTGGCGTTAAAGTCGCCCTGGATGTAAACCGGGTTTTCGACGGCAATCGCCAAGCCGCAGCTGACGCTGCTCGGGCATTGGCCCACGGCGGTCAGGTCACTGCCGTTGACGATCTTCACAGCGCCGCGGAAGAAGAGCGAGGGATTTTCGCGAGCCGCATTGGTATTGGCCGCCAGCATCATCGGCCAGATATTGTCGACGGTCGAGTAGGCAGGCACCGCCGCGCAGACGGTTGAATTGATCACGCCGGAACCGACGAGATTGTTGAAGATTCCAATCTGTCCCGGCTGCAAAGGGGGCACCGCTCCCGGCGCATGAATCCACTTGGCGTTGGCGCCATAGGTGTAGAAATTTCCGTTGTTGTCTACGTCTTCTCCCGTTTCGATGGCATTGTTCGGGCAACCACTCGCCGCATTGCTGCTGTTGACCAGATCATCCCAGCCGTATTCGCCGGTTTCATTGTTCGTGGGAGAGAGTGGAGGCCAATTGTTCGCCCAAGTCTGGCCGTTGGCGTAATTGCCGCGGCGGTCCGAAATGTAAGCGAGGAAGTTATCAGGCGAGACCACCGCATCTTTCGTAGTTGGACCGGAGGTGCCGATCGCGCCGCCGAACCAGCGGGTCAGGTTTTTCGCATCCAGTTCGATGTAATGCATCGTTCCGTTCAGGGTCGGAAGGTTTGCCGCCGACATGCTGGCTTCGCGGAGTGTGCCTTCGCGTGAGTCGAAAAGCGTATTAGGCCAGAAATCGGTGGGATTGGTGGTCATGGCGGTGTTGGTGACCCAGTTGTAGCCGCAAGCCTGAGCGAACGTCGCTTGCAGGGGAGCGGCGGGGTGCGAGACAGTCTGGTCCGTCCAGGGAATGGAGGACGGATTATCACGGACGCGCTCCAAACGGATGACCGCGTTCGGATGTGGGTCGGGACACGTGCCGGGATAGTTTGTGCTGGGATTCGGATAAAGAGCCGTTGGCGCCTGCGTGATTGTGGCGCCGTTTTGGTAGGGGAGGGTGAAGCTCGGCAAGCCTGCCGGAACCGGATGTGGAGTCGCAGCCGTCGGCTGCACCCACTGCGCCGCAACCGTTGTGCCGTTGTAAGACTGCGGCACCGGGTTGAGATTGCGGCCCACATAGCCAAGCGCAAGGACTTCGACCGTCACGTCTTTCTGGTTGGCGGCAATGCATGTCATTGGATAGGGCGCGGTCTGCGCTTCGATCTTGATGAAGCCCTTGATCACCGCATAATTCGGATTGTTTGGCGGCGCTGCTGAGGGTGCGGGCAGCCAATAGCCGTCGGCGGCATTGTAGGCGGTCGCGCCTGGGAGCGCGCCGGAAACCGCGAGCGGGAGAGGCACAACGTTGTTGGCGACCATCTTGTTGTAGAGCGCAACCAGTGGTACGTAGCCCGAGTTAAGCCAATTTGTTCCAGTGGTGCCTGGATCCATCGCGAGCCAGCTCAGGTCAAACGGCTGAGTGCTCTGGTCCACGCAGGGCAGGTTCATGATGTCCGCAGCGTTATCCGACAGCAGAATCCGCAAGCTGGCCTGGGCAAAATAGCGTTCGTTTGTAATGTTCGCTGCTTCGCCAGCGATTGGGCGGCGGATCAAGTCAATCGCTTGCGTCGCGCCTTTTCCAATCGTCACAACCCCAAGGTTCAACTGGCTCGCGCCGGTAGACTGTTTCGGAAATGCGCTGCCCTGGCCGTTACGCAGGTTGCCGGCATAATTCGTTGTCCCGAGGGAAATGTTCGGCCAGTTGGTATTGAAGCCTGAACCGAGAGTTCCCACAAGGCTGCCTTCATTCATGGCCAGAGCGCGATAATTGTTGCCGCCCGGCGAAGTCGTGATGTTGACGGTACCGGTGTAGTTGCTGCTGGTCGGCCAGCCATTTTCGAGGTTCGTGCGGATCACATCTTTGTACGCGTCCACCTTGTCGGAGAGAGTCAGGGTGCTGCCGCCGGCTAGGAACAGGTTTCCATTCGTGTGAGTGCGTCCACCAAAGTTAAACACAGGGCCAGGAAAGAAATCGAGGTCGGTGTCGGAAAAGATTCCAAACTGGAACATCGGGATGCCCACCGTCTGCGTTGTGCGGACCAGATTGATTTCGCGCCCGGTTGAGGTGCGGGCATTCACGTTGAGCGTATACTCCGTCGCCATCGCCGTCATACCCTGGTAGGTTCCCGATTTGATCGTGGTGATTGTAGGAGCCGGGTTGCCGTAGCCATCTAGGGCGTTTGGCGTAATGGTGTACCCGTTGTTGCCATCACCCGTCTGATAGACAATTCCCGGAAAACTGGGAGGGGTAGTCTCAAGGTTGTTGATCTCACCGATGCTCGGTGAGTAAGTCTGGCTGAACAGATTGCCGAGGCTCGCGGTCATCTGTTCCATGCCCGCTTCAGCGGCATAGAAGGCCTTAACCTGATCGTTGTTGGCGCCGGCCAATTGCTGGTCCGAGACCAGCAGCACGGAGAAGCCGACCAGGAGGCTGGACATCAAGAAGAGCAGCAGCAGGGTGGTAAGGAGGGCGATACCCGCGTCTTTGCCAAAACGCTTGGATTTTGTGGAGACAGTCGTATTCATCCGTTGTACCTCTTATTGATACCTATTTCGATAAGCCATGCTCCGGAGGCTTACCTGCGTCATCAGATTGCCTCGTTCGAAAAGTGAGCGGTTGCCCTTGGCTACCTGGTAGCTGGACCGCGCGCCGAGGTAGATGTTGATCATGCGGATCTGCGATTCGCTGTTGCCATTCGGCACGCCGGGCTGATTCGAAGGATTGGTCACCCCGTCAACAAAGTCATAAGAGAACTGAAGATTTTCGAGTGTCTCTCCCACAGGTGTCGGGGTATTGAAACCAACCTGGCGAATCAGGCGAACAAAGGGCGGGCTTGTAACGTTGTCCAGGTAGTAGCTGACCATCCAGATGCGCTGCGCCATGGTGTTTGGGAAACAAGCGTTGCCGCCACCGCAGGTGGGACTGGTCATCAGCTGGGCGATGGTCCCGCCGGTATCGGAACGGCCGTTCAGGTTGAAGGCATCGTTCGGAGCGAAGGTGAGAGTCTGATTGCTGACCGCAGTGACCGCCAGGATGGTTTGTCCCTTGTTGTTGCTGAACATGATCAGGTCGCCGGGGTTGATGTAGATACCGTTCTTGCTGAAATTCACGCAGTTATAGCCACCGTTGCTGTTCAGAGTCGTGCCGTCAAAAACGGCCGTGAGTGTGGTGCCCGAGAGCGCCAACGAACCGTTCGGACAACCTGGGTTCGACGGATTAATGGTGGGCTGCTCGTTGATCGGCTTGGCATCCATTTGCAGGTTGTCCGCGTATAAGACCGTGATTTCATCCGTGTAGCTGTTGGGATTCGAAGGATTGCCGGCCACTGCATCGGGCGCGGTAATCAGCGGCCCCATC
Organism: Candidatus Acidiferrum sp.; assembly: GCA_035262325.1. Classification (GTDB taxonomy): domain Bacteria; phylum Acidobacteriota; class Terriglobia; order Acidiferrales; family UBA7541; genus Acidiferrum. The sequence goes on along the minus strand of DATFTB010000233.1, from coordinate 13,484 downwards.
GCCTGGCCAGGCTCGACCGCCGGCAAAGTCGCGTTGCACTGAGGAAAGGTGGTTACCCCGTTCAGCATCGGTCGATTGGGCGCGGCGGTGGTGCCGCAGGGCGCCGTCGAAGAGTTGTTCGAGGTATAAGGAATCGGGATTCCGCCGGTCGGAATTCCCGAACCCGCTTGCTGCAAGTCCTGCTGGATCAGGTTCAGGCCGGAACGCAGGTTATCGGTCATGTCGGAAGCCTGCGAGACGACGGTGTTCGACTGCGAGGCATCGCGAAATGCCCTAACCGCCGCGTACAACAAGATCAAAGTCACGAGCATGGCGATCATCAGCTCCGTGAGCGTAAAGCCTGCAAATTTTCTAAGGGCTTGCGATCTCATCGTTGGCCTCACGCGTAGGAGGAGATGTAGCAAACCAGCTGAAATTGGCCGGCCTGCCCTTCGTAGGTGTAGTTAATGGTTATGGTGATCTGATTCAGGTTGGGCATATTCTGCGCGGGCTGGATCAGAATTGTCCGTGTCATCCAGGGATTCAGATTGATGGTGATGTCGTCGGGCGTTCCTAGAACGTTGTCCGGACCCGGTGCGACCACCACACTGTCAGGGTTGGTCGCGTCGTCGTCGGCCGTGCCGACCAGTCCGTCCGGACCCGGGGCCAGCAGTGGCTGAAGTCCATCGAGGAAAACCCCTCCCTGGCTGACGTTGTTGATTTGCGCAAAGGAAAGCAATTGCGTATCGCGAGCGGTAAATATAGTTTCCAGGGCTTCCTGGGCTTTTTCCTGGGCGATGAATTGAATTTGCGACTGGTAGCTGGCTTTCACGCCCTGGGTATAAATGGACGCGAGAGTCAGGATGCCAAAGCTAAGGATGGCCATGGCGACCACGGTTTCGAGCAGCGTGAATCCCTTTTCGGCGCGACGCTTTAGGATTTTTTTCATATCGCGGCTCCCTATTCTCTCCACCCGATCGGGGCCCCGTTCCAGGTGTACTGCCGGACGCGGCCGGTGCCGCCCATGATCGTGACGGCGCGAGCCGTGCTCGCCTGGCCCGGAATGCCGAGAAAAACGGTTCCATTCAAGATGGCTGTGCCGGTGTTATCCGTGAATGTGCCGGTGGGGTTGAATTGCATGATAGGTGGCCCACCGCTTGTGTTCCCGATGAATACCGCGGCGGTATTGCCAAAAGCCATCGGAGTATCCGGCACGCCAGCTTCAAGCAGGTACTGCACCGGCCCCGGCAGCGGCACCGCAACGATGGGACCCGCCACTTCGCTGGTTTGCGCGGCCGCTTGTACCTGATATTTCACTTGTTGCGTTCCGCCGGGCCCGGAAAACGACTGGTCGATCCAAACCTGCACCGTACGCCGCTGGCTGATTGCCAATCCCCGCGCCACGCGCAACTGGCTGAAAACAAGATCTTGCGCCGCGTTTGCCCTATAGCTCGCCATCGTTCCGGTGCTCTGAAAGATCGCGAACGCGGCGATGATGAAGATAATCCCCACGACCACCACCAGTTCAACCAGAGAGAAGCCCTGCTCCCGTCGATTGACTTTTTTCATGGGCAGCTGCCTTTCCCGAACCTTTCAACCGCAAGGCCTCACGGCCGCGCGAACGGCTACACCCGCTCCGCCGAAAGACGGTCTGGTGTACAGGAAACCCCTTTATTTGTAAGGGAACAACTGGACGGTGGGACGGGTTCGGAGCAGTGGGAAGCCACCCGGCCCCAGGTTCCAACGGGACAGTTACCAGGGTTTTTCGAGCCGAGGATCGTTCTTGCCACGCGGGCGACCCCTTGATGTCTCGGCAAGTCGTTACGAGTGATGTGCATACAGCTTCGGTACACCTTCAGCGCTGGCCTCGCGACCGGTTCGCGATCGCTTCCTGCTCGCGAAATCAGCATCCGCCTAGTTCCAATCCCTCTGGTACTTCCGCCGTTACCCCTTGCGACACTTTTTGCGACCAAAAAGCAGGCTCAAGATGACTGAAAAGCAAAGCCTTGACTTGCCTCGCTGAGTTCGGATATGCAAGGGCTCGCCTTTACAGCTCACCTTTACAGAAGGAGCCCTCTCCGCAGAAACTCTTTGGGCGGCCGAAGCTTGGACGATCCGGAATCCCAGCTTGGCGGCTTTCCACTTGAGCTGTTCGATTTGTACTTGCCGGTGTTGCGCCTGGTAGGAAGTCTCTTCGCCGAGCGACGCGTTAACCGTGCGGCTGCTGTTCAACGAGATTCAGGATTCGGTGTGGGCGGAACTGAAGGCTCCTGGACCGTCCATCGAAATCAACACGGACCGCGGTTCTTCCGCGGCCATTTGTGCAAGCTGGTGGCCATCGCTTTGCGCACCGATTCGGTGCCGGAAGACGCGCAAACGAACGCTCGCGAGAACCTACCCGCGCTGCGCACCCAGAGGTCCGCAGCGTCCAGCAAGCCGGGGCTCGAGACGTCCCTCGAAACCCGCGCCCATCTGAATGAATCGCTGGTGCGCATCGACGACACGCTAAAAGGCCACATGCAACGCAGCGCCTTCTGAGCTTTGTGCTCCGGCTCAGTGGCAGCAGAAAACGCAGGTCAGGGGCCGGAAGTGTTTAATGCGGAATGAATTTCTGGACACGCATGCCGTGATAGACGTCTCCGACGTAGACAGCACCATCTCTGCCAACGGCAAGATCATGACCCCAGTAGATCTGACCGTCGTAATTGCCGTAGCGGCTCCATTTCGCGAGAGTTTTGCCGGAGAGATCGAGTTTGAGCAGCTGACCACGATCCGGGGGCGCGGGTTTGAGGTCGCCCCCGTCGACCACATAAAGCAGATTGTCGGGGCCGATTGTTAAAGACCATGGCCGGCCCAGCTCCTCTGACTTCCACATCTTCAGGAACTTGCCGTTCGCATCGAATACTTGCACGCGGGAGTTGGATCGGTCGGCGACGTAAACGAGTCCTTGGGCGTCGACGGCAACGCTGTGGGGCAGGTTGAATTCTCCGGGCCCATCACCCTTCTGCCCCCAATCGAGCAGAAACTTGCCGTCGGAAGAGAATTTCGCCACCCGGTTGTTACCATAGCCGTCGCTGACGTAGATGTCGTCATTCGGAGCAAAAGCGATATCGGTCGGCAAGTTAAAATGAGTGGCGTCGAGGCCGGGAGTGCGCTCGGTGCCAATGGTTAGCAGAAGCTTGCCATCGTGAGAAAATTCGAACACCTGTTGGAGTGCGCGGTCTGTGAGCCACACATTGTCGTGACGGTCTACGCGCAAACCGTGAGGCTCAAGGAAGCGGTTTTGTCCCCAAGAGAAAAGGAGTTTACCGGACTCCCCGTCGAAGCAGAGAACCGCGGGCGAGGCAATGGCATGCGACTTGTCGGTGGCCCACGAGTTTTCCGCCCGATGAAAGACGAAGACGTGATTATGAGAGTCGACGGCAACGCCAGAGACCTGTCCCAAAACGAAGCCAGGTGGAAGCTGCGGCCAGCCGTGGACAACAGAATATGGTTCAGGTGCGGCGGACTGCTGCGCGAGGCAGAGCGCCGAGAAGGAGACCAGGGTGAAGGCAAGCAAACCGACATGCGCAGGGAACTTGCGAAGCATAAAGCCGACCTCCGAGGACGAGAGTATAGCGCAGGCGAAGGACCGGTTGAGCACCCGCGACGCAGCGCCTGTTGGGGTTGCTCGCAGTCCGAGGATTGCTTGGGAGGCCAAAATGCAGCCTAAAACGGATGGCATTCTTGAATCTTCTCTCTACGTGAGTGATGTGCCTCGCTCCGTTCGTTTCTATCAGGAGACTTTTGGATTCACTGTCATAAGCGAATTTGGCGAGCGAGGCGGTGCGTTGCAGGCGGGTCCGCAGCAGGTCCTGCTGCTGTTCAAAAAGGGGGCCTCGCGGACCATCTCCTCGCCACATGACGGTGAGGGTGAACTACACTTAGCTTTTGCCGTTCGAACCACTGAGCTGGCCCACTGGGAGTCGTGGCTCCAACAGAGGGGGATAGCCATAGAAGAAAGGCGAACGTGGCCTGAGGGCGGCAAGAGCCTGTACTTTCGAGACCCGGACCGGCATCTGATCGAAGTGGCGACACCGGGAACCTGGTCAATCTATTGAGAAGTATTCGGAATTGCGCTGATTTGTGCGTCGCCGGTGCTCATGGTGACCTTTGCGGTCGACTCCTTCAGGTCGAGTTCGGCAGATCTCCCCGAATACGGAAAGACGGCATTGGGACCGGCACGAACTGCTTCCGGATCGGAACAGCGTTCGCGACCTCGTCGTGAATGCCTTACTGAAACCTGCCGGACAGAACGAGCTCGGCGGAGGCAGCGTTTGCGGCCAAATCTCAGCGGGACGGGATGGTGTAGAGCTTCACGCGGAGCAACTTAAACTGATGATCAGGGAGAAAAACGCTGCGTCCTTGGTTGTCTTGATCCCCGTTGAGCCGGCGCGCCGTTATCCACTCTCCTTGGGCGCGTGAACCTTCCTCTACGCTTGCGATGCCGGCGATGCCTTCCCGGGTTTCGACGTCAACGGAAATGGTTACACTCAGGGCGGTTCCGCCAATAAAGAACTCGTCCGGGCCAGTCTGCAGCAGGATCATGGCGCCGTCGTCCTGCAGCAGGTTTCTTGCTGGCCAAGAACGTGCCAAGGCTACCGTGAATAGATATCCTCCGAGGGAAACGGTTTGCGAGGGACGGGGACTATTCGCGTGAAGCGCGAGGCCACGAGTTCGGGCCTCGCGCTGGGCCTGGGGCAGAATGTCGCCTAGCTCTCCTAACACCGCGTAACTCTGGGCCAGGGGATTCTTACTGTCATCGGCTTCCGTTTCGACATCGGGAAGAGTGTCAACGGCAAACGGCGAGAAGCCAAATGCACGCGCTTCTCCGTACGCGTAGAAGGCAGTGAAGGGACCAACGTCCAACTTTGCTTCGGGCACAAACAAGGGATTATCGCGATCAGCAAAGCGCTGAAGCCAATATTCGAAATTCGGCCAGTAGATATCAGGGGAAAAGAAATCGAGGGCGGGGGCGCCGGCACGGTAGATTTCCAGGTTGAGTGGTTGGGGACCGCCGCTCGGATACTCTCCCGCACGCTCAAGCGGCGCGGGCAGCTGCGCATTGACGAACATGGGTAGCGGATACTCACTTTTACCCGCCGACGCCACCCGGCCGATGTAGCGGGCATAGTTCCAGGCCATGAAGGCTTCGGGCGCTTCATCGCCAAACACGCCGCGCCAGGTGTATCCATTTACATTCCAGGCGTGAGTCCATTCGGGCTGGAAGCAATCCGCGTGCGCACGGAGATGCTGCACGAGAGTCTCGGGAACGGGGCCATTGAAGAGGCGGTCCGCCTGCGCAGAATGATCTCGCCCGCTGCCGAGGATACCGACCTCGTTCTCAACCTGAACCATCAGAACCGTTTGTCGCTGCCCATCGGATTCCTTCAAATGCCGCATTAAGGCACGAAACGCGTGAGCGTCGGCGTCCAAATTCTGCTCGGATAGTGTCGAAAGAATCTCCAATGGGCGGCCATCGGGAGCCATGGCCCGCGGGAAGCGTTGGGGGTCCTTTTTGACCCAATCCGGCGTATAGCTGGAGAAGCCGTTCTTCCAGCTGCCAAACCACAACAGCACAAGATGGAGATGCTGGGCTCGTGCCTGCTCGATCCAATGGTCCAGAATCGTAAAGTCAAACTTCCCTTCGGCAGGTTCCAACTGCTCCCAGGCAACGGGCATCAACACGGTGTTGATGTGATCACGCGCGATTCGTGGCAAAACGCGATCGGCCTGCGCGGCTGTTCCCGCAGCGGAATTACTCAGTTCACCGCCGAATATGATGAAAGGCTGGCCTGCGACAATCAATTGTGTCGATCCGTGGCCGCGGTCAAGGTGCGGAATCTCTTGCGCGGTAAGATGAGCTGGTCGCAGAGTTCCCAAAAACCAAGCGGAGAGCAACGATAACGCGACAGAACGTGGCAGGTGGCGGAGTCTACTTGATTTCGTTAACGACATAGGGAGTTAAGCTGCACGGCAGGAACAGGATGCTTTGGAAGCGGCATTTGGCGCTCCGCCATCGCCCGTTCGAGCGTGTTCGCGCCAGGTGGCAGGTTGAGATCGGTGTCTCTGACATAGAACGGATCTCGCTCGGCCTCCTGCAGGGTTATGAATTGGAAACCTCTGGATCGGTACAGGACTAGTAGCCGCGGAAGCATCTCGGCGTCGAAAGCGCCGATGTGCATTAGGAGCACGTAAGGAATGTCCCTGCCGTATAGAGTACGTGAGATGTCGCGGTAGTAGCGGATGCTGTCATCCGCCCCCTCAAGGTAGCTGCTTTCGAGGGACCGAACCGCCGCGTCATCGCCCTTCGCCCTGCAGCGGGCATAAGGCTCATTCCACTGATAGTCGCCAAAGCTCATGGTGACCGCTGCAACTTTGTAGCCGCGTTGCAGGAGAAAGTACCTAACGGTGCTTTTCTTTTCTGGTGTATCGCCTTCGGAAAGAAACGGGAATCGGAACCAGTGCCAATCTTCACCCTGCATCCACTCACGCAACAACGGCTCGTTGCGGCTGGAGTCAGCCTCAAATTCCGCAGGGGAATGCTCGTTCAGGTTCATGTGCGACCAGGTGTGATTGCCGAGCGGAAAGCCGGCCGCCCGCCAGGCTTGCAAGACGACGGCGGCGGCGGGTTGCTGTTCGATAGGTAGGCCGTTCACAAAGCCGTAGATTGGAGGGACCTGAGCATCGCGCAGGGCCGCGATGATCTTCGACGCAACCGCAACGCGAGTCTCTCCGGGGGGCAATGAACCATGTGCCGGAAGATCGTCAAAGGTGATGGCCATCAGCGGGTCCGCAGCTGCGGGAGAGTCCGAGCCGAATAACAGGGGGAGGACACCCTGAGCCATTAGAGCGCATCCCGCCCGGAGGTTTTTCGCGATCCAGCGGGTTTGGGCAAGGACATTTCCATTGCTGGCAAACAGGAGTAGCAGGAGGGTGGTATGTGATGCATGATTCCGATATTTTCTGTGCACCATTTGCATAGACTAGCGCGAGCGGACCACTTTACCTTAGCCCTGGTGAGAATTCAGCGCGAAAAATTCGGGCGGGCAACGCGGACGGATGATTCGTCGCCCATGGAGGTCAGATCCTGAAGATTGGTTTCAAACCTAGCCAGCGGCACATCGTGCCGGCGCTTGCTCAGCTGCGCGACTAGCTGAACATCATACTGTGACGGGCACCTCCGCAACGCCCGCCAAGCCAAATACCCGCCGATAGCGCTCGATCTCTGCCACGGGCCCCAGGGCTTTTTGAAAGTTGTCCGAGAGTTTGACCGCCGGCTTGCCCTCGACATCGTGCAACTTGCATACCAGGCTGACAGGATCGAACGTGTCGTCCCCTCTGGGATTGCAGTCGCGAAAGTCATTTGTAAGTAGCGTACCCCATCCGGCGCTGAAGCGGATGCGTGCCTCCGAACCCCATTTCCGTTCATCGAGAAAATCGTCAGCCTGGTGAAAATCAGCAGGCGAAGCTCCATTGCGAAGCGTCCCTCCAAAATAGGCGTGTAGGCCCAAGATCGTATTGACGTCAAGAGCATCCGAAGCGATGAAGAGCTTTCGGCGCGGATCACTTCCCCTCTGTTCGAGCCAAGCGATGAATTCGTCGCCTGCCGCGTAAGGGTCTTTGCTATCGGCACGCTGCCCGGTCCACGAAGCGACCCATTTCGGGGCATCGCGGAGAAACTGGGTGGTACCGAAGGTATCCGGGAGCAGAATGAGCAACTCTCCGTGATAGGTCTGTTGCCACAGCTCCAGCAGACGGTACTGAGAGTCTTTCAGTTCCTCGTCATCCTTGGCCATCGCTGCCAGCCCCATCGGGAGTTCATGGGCGTTTGTTCCGATGGCTTCGAGCCCGTGTTTGTACGCAAGGTAGGTGTTTGATGTTCCTTTGAAAGCGTCGCCAAGTACGTCGCTCAGGGCCTTCACGACAAATTCCTGCCACAAGAAACTATGCCTCCGGCGTGTTCCAAAGTCGCTTAGGCTCAATGCCGGGACGCCGCGCAGTCGCGACAACTTTTCCCAAAGCCTGGTCTTGGCCCGCGCATAAAGAATGTCGAGCTCGAACTCGCTGAGGTTTTTTAGGCTGCTTCTGGTCTTTAGCTCGCTGATAATCGAAAGCGCATAGATTTCCCACATGGTCGTTTCTGTCCATAGACCATGAAAGGAAAGGAGGAACTGCCCGTCTTGAACTGACAGCTCATAGTCGGAGAGGCAAAAGTCGCGTTCGAGCCAATCAAGAAACGCCGGCTCAAAGATTCCGCGGCTTCCATAAAAGGTATTGCCAGCCAGCCAAATCAGTTCGGACCTGTTAAAGCGGCGTGTTCTAGTCTGATCGAGCTGCTCACGAAGCTGACCGACGTCAATCAGGTCGGCCAGACGCACGCCGACCGAACGGTTTAGGAGCGAAAAGGAAGTTTGCGTCCGTGGGAAGCACTTCCAGATGAATTGGAGCATCAGGAGTTTGTAAAAGTCAGTGTCCAGGAGGGACCGCGTGATCGGGTCCAGTTCCCAATTATGATCGTGAGCGCGCCGAGCGAGATTAATGATCACAATCGTAGTACCCTAGCGCACACGGGGTGTTTTGGCCGACTTTTACGTTCGCCGCGCTGTCGGGCGCCACGCGGCACGCCTGCATCGTTGCCATCATCCGTGAGGGTGCTCCCGGTTGTAGATAATAACAACAGAGCGATATAAATGCGCTTTGCCTTAGCGGACACCTTGCAGACCCTTTGGGCCATCTGCGTTCTTCATCGTTAAGTCCCTTCAGCCTTAGCTGCCAGCTTCGATTGCTGGCAGAGCGTTACGCGTGTGACACCGCCCCTAATCCTGCTCAGCGAGAGTCTGGACATACGTTCTACCGTACGGATAGAAGAGTTCCTTGCGGCCTTGCTGCCACGCCGCTTTGAGTTCGGGCGTTGTGATGTCCCAGTCCGGCCGGCATTTCTTGGTGACGGCTCGCAAGTCTTGGCGGAGATCTTCCATCGTGGGTCGGCCCCAGAACCAGTAGCCGTTGTAGATCTTGTAAATGACAAGACCGGGCTCGAGGACTATCACGTGAGGGATCATGGGATTATTGACTGGATCCGTGTATTCGGCGATATCGAGGTCCTTTTGGACCACACGACCTGCGTCGGAGAGGAAAGGCCAGTGGGCACCCACTCCGCTGCGATATTCATTCGTCTGAGTGATATTGTCGGTGCTAATCGTGACAAGCCGGCAATAGGCGACCTCGAGCTCGCGATGGAGTTCCACGAGTCCTTCAGCCTGCCGGCGATCCTTGGGGCAGAAGGCTCCGCGGCTGAGGACGAGAACCATCGGATGTTGTCCTTGCAGTTCGGAGAGCTTACGGCGTTTCGCCGTGTGGTCAGAGAGCTCATAGTCGGGAAATATAGACCCTGGAACAATGTCAGATCGCATAGGAAACCTCAGCAGATTGCGATACGTAGCGTCGAGAAAGCCAGCTTGAGCGTCCCACGCTCGGCCCGGGAACAGTTCTATCGAGTGGATCTGCTGGTCGACTTTACATCGTCAGAACCACCCGGAACTGAGCGTTGCCGCTCATCATTCGCGCGTAGGCCTCGGCCGCTTTCTCGAGCGGATACGTCTCAATCATCGGACGCACGCCGCTTAGTTCGGCGAAGTGCAGCGTGTCCTCCGCATCTGCCGGTGTTCCTGAAGCCCAGCCTTGAATCGTGAGACTTCCACTAACGAGCTGCGCCGGTGTGACCTCGATGGGCTCCATTGCCACACCCACCACCATGAGCTTGCCGTTCGGGCCCAGTCCGTTGATCAACTCGGACATCGCTTTCGAGCTCGGGGCGGTCGCTAGAATTACCCGTGCGCCACCCAGCTTTTGCAACGCCCCTGCCGCGTCCGTCGATTTGCTATCGATGTACACGCTCGCCCCGAGCTTCTTTGCGAGCCCCTCGTTTTCGGCCCCGCGCCCGATTGCCGCGACCTTATAGCCAAACTTGTTCGCAAATTGAACTCCAAGGTGACCTAGTCCTCCGATACCCAGCACCGCAACAAGGTCGCCAGGGAGGGCGCCGCTGTGCCGTAACGCGTTGTAAGTCGTAATTCCAGCGCAGAGCAGCGGTGCTGCTTCCGCGTCGCTCAGACCCTCCGGCATCGCCGTCAATGCCTCTATGGGAGCGACCATGTATTGCTGGTATCCACCGTCGTAACTAATGCCAGCAATTTTCAAGTTCTGGCAGTTACCGAAGTCCCCCCGCCGGCACGAGAGACACGTGCCGTCATGGCCCCCGTGCCAGCCGACGCCGACGCGCTGCCCCTTCTTCCACCCAGAAACACCAGCACCCAGTTCGTCGATAACGCCCGCGACCTCGTGTCCGGGAACGCGCGGATATTGGATTCCCGGCCAAGCGCCTTCTTTTGTGAACATGTCACTATGGCAAACACCACAGGCCTGCACCTTGATGCGCACCTGGCCTGTGTCCGCCTTAGGAATGTCGCGCTCGACAATCTGAAAATCGGCTCCTGCCTTCGGAATCTGCGCCACCTTTATTGGTGTTATTGCGACCTTTGTAGTTGCCATGATGCCTCCTCCGCGTTCTCAACATTGACCCCAAAAGACTCGTGAGGCGCCCCAACATTGCTCGCCGCAGCATCCGGTTACCGTCGGGGCACCAATTTTAGAGTGTCCAGCACCTCCACATGGTACGGCGACCTGCAGTTCTTTTCTTGGACCCATTGGTCTTTCCACCATTGTGCCTTGGGCGAAGAGCCTGCCATTGCCGGGGATGCCCCATACGCGTTTATCATAACGGCATTCCCGATGACGTCATATCTCCTTTGGCGTGCTCACCGTGAACCGGTCGACTCACGCTCGCCTAGGCTCAATGGGCCGGGTCCCAGCGATTCCATCACCTGGAGCCTTCCTAAAGACAGTGTTTCTGGCGGTCGAATGGAGCAAGCGCCGTGTCTGCCTCACGGACTTTTTTTCTGGCCCTGTTGTTGCTGCCGTTGCTGCTCCTGTGCCGCTGCCTTTTCCGACTCCTCCAACGCCTTGCGAAACTCTTCGACCGCTTCGACATGCGGCGATTTCAAGCCATCCTTCGCAATATACCTCCACCCGGCGCGTTATCCAAAGGGTACTGCAATCCTCCTCCTTGAAACACCATGAAGGTGTCGTCTTCCGCCCCAGCTTCCATCCCTGCATGTCTCGATGGTTCCGGGACGTGTATCGACCGGCCCGCCATTGATTGTCGGATTCGCAGCCTTCCCGGTGCCTTTTCTCACACAATAACCAGGTCCCCCGTGTACTTATCGAGCGGCAACCGATATCGCCCCCACTTCAGGAACGCTTTCTCTACTTCTTCCTGGGCCTTACGGCAACTTATATCTATCACGCGATTCCCAAAGAGCATCGCTGGAATTTGGGACGTGTAGGACCCGAGGTCGGTCGGGTTGCCATTTGTGTCGATGACGACAACAAGCTAACGCTCTTGCTGTCGAATGCCAACACCAATCGGCACTAACCGGTAAGATTAGTTCGAGTTGCCTGAATTCAAGAGCCATCCTAGAGCTGTGGAACTTCAGAATACCGATCCGCGTATATACTCGAGTATCCAAGGATAGACCCTTTGAACGATTCAATCGACCTTTCTGCGCCCGAACCCGGAAGCGGACCGCCTGAATCTTTCCCACCGCAGTCGGTTCCCCCGCAGGCATCCGTTCTTCGCAAGATTTTTATCGGCTCAGACGGTCTCCGTGCCGGCTGGAGTCTCCTCATATTCATCTTGATCGTGGGCCTGTTATTACGGGGAGTAAGCATGATGGCTGACAGAATGCATCTTCTGCCCCCCAAAAGCGCCCCCACGGGGGAAATCTCTCCGAGCTTCGGGTTCTTCGCCGATGCTCTTCCCTTCCTAATGACCTTTGTTGCCACCTGGATTATGTCGAAGATCGAGAAGCGTCCGAACTCCGTCTACGGCCTGGGTGGCCAGCGAGCGCTTCCCAACTTTTTCGGCGGTTTGGCTTGGGGAGTTACCTGCCTTTCCCTCCTCGTTTTCACATTGTGGAAGGCCGGCCTCCTGGTTGTTGACAGCCGACTTTTGTCTGGAGCGGAGGCGGTCCGCTACGGAGTGATTTGGCTGCTGGGTTTTTTGATGGTTGGTCTCCTCGAAGAGTATCTCACCCGCGGCTATGTCCTTTTCACTCTCACCCGTGGCCTTGCCGGTATGTATTCCTGGTTGTTCAAAACGCGCCAGAGCAAAGCTTTCGGCTTCTGGACGGCTGCGCTTCTTCTCTCTGTTCTTTTCGGTGTCGGGCACAAGCAGAACCCCGGCGAGTCTCCGATAGGTCTGCTTGCCGCTGGCCTAGCGGGCCTCGTTTTTTCCCTCAGCCTTTGGCGTACAGGCTCTCTCTGGTGGGCCATCGGCTTCCACACATCCTGGGATTGGGCCCAGTCGTTTCTTTATGGGGTCGCCGATAGTGGACTCATGATTCAGCACCATTTCGTTGCCACGCACGCGCACGGCGCCCCGCTGATGAGTGGCGGAGCCACGGGCCCTGAGGGCAGCATCTTAGTGCTGCCGATCTTGGCATTGGTTAGTTGCATCGTGGTGTTTACGCTGCCTCGCTCAAGCTACGGCCATCCCGCACTAAATTAGCGGATTAGCTGTTTCCTCGCTGACTGGATAGCGGACGGAGAGGTCCCGTATCTCAGCGTACCTATGTGACGATGTGATGATTGAAGTCGAACAGAATTTTCCGGATGCCAACGCCACTGGTGACAATATGCCATCGGTCGATGAAAGTGGACCGTCGAGCGGAGCGTGGATCATACAAGAAAATGATGTTGACGCTTGCGCCTCGAACAACTAGGCTTTGCAACGAAGAGAGGCTGCCTGACAGGAACCGCCTCTCATTTTACGATCCCCCGGGAATTACGCTGATTCCGCTACGGTCAGATTCTGAGTCAGAGGCACACGCCCCGAAGGGGCGGCTTTGGCAGGAGCCGTCCCTTCTGAAGCTAAAATTCTCGAGAAAATTACGGAAGCGCTCGCAAAACTTGCAGATATACTATTAAAGAAATACGATTCGCCTAGTGTCGTATGGTAATGTACCACGCGCCCCGCCACCTTCGCATTCGCTCGATCTGCAGAACACGATGAGGGAGGAGCAGTCTTGTCTTTTTCATTGATTTTCCTTTCGATGAAATACGGAAATTGGGAACAGCACTTTATTCGTGATGCTGCCGCCTTAGCTTTGGTAAGGAGTGGACCAAAGCGCCCGGAGTAGGACCACCGGGCCTTCCTCGGTGAAGGGCCGAGCGAATCCAGAATTAGTGCGCGGTACTATTGACTCTTGCCTTCGCAGAGTGTCGAATTTCTCACGGGCGCGGGGCTTCGAACGGGGTGATAGGGCTGGGAATCACCCCGCTCAGCAATCTCCTTGAGATATCGAGAGGCTCCGTGCCCGAGCGATGGGTTTACCGGGGAAACT
>DATFTB010000232.1:0-5689 GCA_035262325.1 Candidatus Acidiferrum sp. | reverse complement strand
CTGCGAAACGCCGCAGCAGCGCGATGGTAGTGACCACGTTAGGTCTTCCGCCCAAATTCCGCCCCTAATCGCTTCTCACTCGAAATCCCAAGGAATGGTGCACCATGAAGCCCTATGTACTGGTTATCGCTCTCCTTCTTCCCGCATTCTCATTCGCGCAGTCTCCCGTCTCCCAGTATTCCTCCGTGGTTTCGGTCCGGGAACTCGCCCTGCCGCCTAAAGCCGCACGCGCACTTGAAAAAGGCACAGCTCTACTTATGAAGAACAATCCCCAGGCCAGCGTCTCTTATTTTCAGACCGCCATCGCGCTCGCTCCCGATTCTTTTCACGCCTATCACAGTGTGGCTATTGCCCACTATCATTTGGGAGACGTCGAAGATGCCGAGCAGGAATTTCGCAGGTCCATCGAGCTATCGAGAGGCTCCTTCGCTCCTTCTCTCTTCGGCCTATCCATGATTCTCTATCAGCGTGGCGAATTCCTCGATGCTGAATCGCTCATTCAAAAAGGTCTTCTCGCCACGCCTTCGTCCGCCATCGGCAAATACTGCCTCGGACTCGTGCAGTTCGCTCTTGGCCAGATCCCCGAAGCCGAGCACAGCGCCCTCGATGCGATCCACCTCGATTCGACTCAAGCTGATGGTGATGTATACCTTCTTCTCGCTCGCATTCACGAGCGCCTGAACGATCCCGACGCGGTAGTCGCTGACGTTCACACTTATTTCAAGCGTTCTCGTAAACGCAGTCTTCAAGCCGACGCCCAAGGACTCCTTGAACGCGCGCAACAAAATCTCGGCCACTTCTCGACGGCCAGCAATTGAAACGGCGCTTCTCAGAACGTTTGGCAAAAGGCCGCAACGGATCATTCAGCGAAACGCGTTCCTGCTAGGGACAGAGGACTTCTCTATGCTCTAGAAAGCTAAGCTCTTCACTGGCACCTGTCGCTCGTGACAGTTCCTTCGGCGCTCCCGCACAACGAATAATCGCGTTAGTCGCCAAGGATAAGAGCCCGCACGGACAAGCGAGATGGTCGAGTGACGAACGATGGTAAGAAAGAGATTTAGAGTTTCCCCCAGCCAGACGGTGCCAGCGGAGGAATGAATATGAAGAAAGCGATTCTCATCGGACTCGTCCTGCTCGTGTTTGGAAGGGCTGCATCTGGTCAGCACCTTGGAGAACTGTCGGCCAACTATTCCTATATGCATTACGTTCCAGTCGACAGCCTCCCCTCGATCAACCTAAACGGGGGAGGCGGAGCTGCGGTGCTTTATTTCGCCGGCTTTTTTGGCATCAAGGCGGAATTTCAGGGATACGCCAGCCAGAACGTCAGCTTTACCTTTCCTCCGGGCAGCGTAAGGTGCCCACCTGGCTGCACCGGGACAGCGGAGGCGAACCTGTTCACCGCCAATGTGGGCCCTGTAATCAAGCTTCGTATCAAGGGCTTCCAGCCCTTTTTTGAGGGGCTCGTCGGCGGCGCACATACCAATTTTTACCAGAATGTCCACAAGAATTGCGCGGGGTGCGTTTTCGCCTCACCCGGCGATTGGGCCCTTGATTTGGTGCTTGGTGGAGGCGTCGATATCAAGGTCACCCGGCACCTGGCTATCCGGCCCATAGAAGCAAATTATTTTTTGACGCGTTTCATTAACAACATCACCACGGGCCACAACAACCAGAACAACTTTCGATACCAGGCCGGGCTCGTTTTCGAGTTCTAGGCTAGCCTCCAACCCTCGAAGAAATCGATTGGTGTTTGCCGGCAGGTTTGAGAGCACCGGGATGATGGCAGGAAGGTGTGATCGGTTACCTGTGGCCGGTTGCGGTGGTAGAAGTGACGACACACACTCGATTCCAGCCATGTCGGGATAAGCTCAGGGAGCATCCCATCTTCCACGGCGCAAAAACGAAGCACCTACGTCGGGTTTTTTCATCCGGCGCTTGACGGAATGCGCGCGGGCACGAGCCGCGGGCTTAACGCGTGAATCAGGAGGAGTGCGAGGAGGTAGGCCGAAGCTGCCATCAGGAATGGAATCATATAGCTGCCGGTCCATTGCAATACGTGGCCGACAATTTCAGCGATGAGCATTCCGCCAATCGCTCCGGCCATGCCACCGATCCCGGTCACCGAAGCGACCGCGCGTGAGGGAAAGAGATCCGAAGTCAGCGTGTAAAGATTTGCGGAAAAACCTTGATGCCCCGCCGCTGCCAGCCCGATGAGCAGCGTGGCCGGCCACAGCCCGGAGATGCGGAACGCGATGGCGACCGGCACTACGCTTACGGCGCAGACAAACATGGCTGACTTCCGGGCTGCATTCACGGAAAATTGTCGCCGGATGAGAATGGATGAGAGCCACCCCCCGGCAACGCTCCCGAGATCGGAAATGACGTAGATCACCAGGATCGGGAGGCCGATTTGCGTAAGATGCAAACCGTGCTCGCGCTGCAAATAGTCGGGAATCCAGAACAGATAGAACCACCAGATGGGGTCAGTCACGAATTTTCCAACCGCAACGGTCCATGTCTGTCGGAGGGGAAGAAGTTGCGTCCATTTGATTTCTCCCGGGGGTTCGGGTTGATCACTCTGGATATAGGTCCTTTCTTGGTTCGTGCAGCCAGGATGCTGCTCCGGTTTTCGATAGATCGACAGCCAGAGAATCAACCAGGCGAATCCCAAACTGCCGGTGAGCAGGAAGGCCCAGCGCCACCCGAGACGTAGGGCGATCCACGGCACAATCAGGGGCGCGATGATGGCACCGACATTGGTGCCTGCGTTGAAAATTCCGGTCGCCAGCGCCCTTTCCTTTCCCGGGAACCATTCCGCAACGCTTTTGATGCTCGCGGGAAAGACTCCTGCCTCGCCGAAACCGAGAAGTAGACGGGCGATGGCAAAACTCGCGAAAGAATTGGCGATCGCGTGACCCATCGACGCCAGGCTCCAGAAGACCATGGCCAACGCATAACCGGCCCGCGTGCCCAGGCGATCGATCAGGCGGCCTACGAAAATCATGCCTGTTGCGTAGGCTGCCTGAAACGCGAAGACAAGATTCCCGTAGTCGATGTCGTTCCAGCCGAACTCGTGCTGGAGCGGACCCTTCAGCACAGCGAGTACCTGGCGGTCCATGTAGTTCTTGCTCACGCCGAGGAACAAAAGCCCGCAAATCACCCAGCGGAAGCGTCCAGCAAAAATGCCGGCCCGCGAAAGACCGGCGCGAGAAGGTGAAACCTGCCCGGCGCTGCTCGATTCCGTTTCTGCGATGAAATTCTGTTCGGCCATCTTGCCTTTGGCTTCCAGGCGATCCCTTACTTGCGCGCTACTTGCGGAGCGGGAGAGCCTTGCAGAAATTCCGGCTGAATGTTGAACACGCCGAAATGCCGGTCTTCCACTTCCCGGTGTGCAGCCATGGCCCATAGGTAGGCAATTCGGTGTCCCGGCACGGCAACATTCGGATGATAGCCGCTGGGCACCAATACGGCGTCCCCGTCGCGCACCGCGGTTATCAATTCCGGATACTCCTTGTCGTTGTACACAAGCTGAATTCCGAAGGCCGGGTCAGGCATGTCAAAATACACGTACAACTCCTCCAGCATTTTTGCGTGCTCATGCGGCGGCCAGCTTGTCCAGTTCCCTGGATCGGAGCAGGTGAAACCGGCGATGAGACGGCCTGCCTTCACGTTTTTGGCCATGAGGATGTTGACCTCGCGGCGAGAGCCCGGGTTGCCGGCTACGAGCTTGAGCGCTGGATCGTTGGCGATATCTGAGTAACGGACAACTT
Source organism: Candidatus Acidiferrum sp. (assembly GCA_035262325.1). GTDB lineage: Bacteria > Acidobacteriota > Terriglobia > Acidiferrales > UBA7541 > Acidiferrum. The sequence continues at coordinate 1,919 of DATFTB010000232.1, read as the reverse complement.
TCAGAGGGTAGTCGCCGCTGACGCTGGCGGAGAACTCGGCGAGATCGACAGAAATCTTCGTTGATACCTCGATGACCGAATTGCGAGGGATGTAGATGGAGTCGAATTGTGCCAATTCGAAAGTGTCTCCCGCGACCCTCACCGTGGCATTGCCGCGAAGGCAGATGAGTATGGTTTCCCGATCTGCATTGGAGAACGACACCGACGCCTCGGACGAGTTTAGAATGACGCGGGCGTAGCAGAGATGGCGCATCGTGCTGTTTTCCGGAGTGATGGCAAGATGACGTCCCACCCGAGCATTGGTTTTTCGAAACACCATTTTTCCAATAGCGACCGGCTCCCGCATGGCCATAAGGTACCTCCTGTCTCGGAAGATTATCTCTCATCGGGGCGTTTCGGTCTCTGCCGATTCCGCCTTGGGATTGAAGGGGATCTTTCGAGTCAAGAAACTCAGGAGCGTTCGGTTCGCCTTCCGCATCGGGTTACGCTACCATTAATGGCTAGGCTCAAAGTCCAGCTCAATCATTCGGGAAGTGAAAGGAAATTGGAATGAAGCGAGCATTTCTCACTAGTTTGTTGGGTGCACTATTGCTTTTGACCGGCGCCTGCAAGTCTAGGACGGACAGCAAGGATGCGATACGGGCCGGGGTTGTGAAACACATCGCATCGATGAAGGGTTTGAACGTGAACAACATGGACGTGGTTGTCACGCAGGCAACGGTAAATGGCAACTCGGCCGAGGCTAGCGTGGATATTCGGCCAAAGAACGGCGACCCGAAAGCTCCGCCGATGCAGCTTGTCTACCAGATGCAAAAGCAGGGAGACGAGTGGGTTGTAATCAAGGGGCAGCCTACAGGAGGCATGGCGCATCCTGCCCCGGGTGAGCCACCGCCGCAGGGCGCGATGCCTCCGGGCCACCCGGCCGCGGGCGCGCCGGCCCCTGGCAGCAGTCGTCCGGACTTCAACTCAATTCTGAACACAGCGCAGCCGCCCGCACAGCAGGCACCCGCGCAACAACCACCCGCCCCGCAACAATCGGCGCAACAGCCATCCGGGAGCTATAGTAAGCCGTAATCAGATCGCCGACCTCAGAAATCCCTTAGGTTTTCTGTCGGGAGCGCGACGCGCGCTGCGTTCAGGACGGCGAGAAGATCGATCAACTCCTGGCCGAGGGCACCCCAGATCGGCGGCAGGTAGCCGAATGCCGCAACGATCATTCCGAGGATGCTGGCGGCCATGCCGCCGAGCGCGCTTTGCAGCGCGATGCGGCGCAAACGCCGGCCGATGTGCATGAGCTCGTCAATCTTCTCGAGTGCCGTTTCAAGCACGACGGCGTCGGCAGCTTCGGTCGCGATGTCGTTCTGCGAGCCAAAGGCAACGCCCACCGTGGCAGCCATCAGCGCGGGAGCGTCGTTGATGCCGTCTCCAACGAACAGTGTCGGGCCCTTGGCCGTTTCCTCTTTCACGATGGCCACTTTTTCTTCCGGGCTCTTTCCCGCATGCAATTCCGTGATACCGACGCTTTCGGCCAAATACTTCACCTCGGACTCGCGGTCGCCCGAAACTAGCATCACTTTTGCGACGCCGTGCTTCGGTTGAAGATGTCCGATAAACGAGGCGCTGTCTTTTCGTGGAGCATCGTGAAAACGGACCGCCGCGCCATAGTGGCCGTCGACAAAGAGAAGGCACTCCAAACCGCTTTCGAGCGCGGGCAGGGTGACCTTGAGCTCGTCGACTTTTTTGCGGCCGGTAATCTGCACAAGGCGGCCGTTAATGGTGCCGCGCAGGCCTTCGCCGGGACACTCGCTGATGTTCTCGACCGGCAGGAAGGCAACGCCTTCCTGCCGGGCCTGGCGGACGATGGCGCTCGCGAGCGGATGTTTCGAATATTGCTCGAGGCTGGCCGCAAGTTGTAGGAT
>DATFTB010000231.1:0-4617 GCA_035262325.1 Candidatus Acidiferrum sp. | reverse complement strand
ATCTTTGAAAAATGCGGTAACTACCCGATAGATCGCCTCAACGCAGATGCGTTTGTTTACGTCCTTGAGGGCTCAATCGTGATGCAGGTGAGGGGCGGAAAGGAAGTGACGCTGACGCCCGGTCAGAGCTTCTATGAAGGTCCCTCGGATGTTCACGTCGTCGGTCGAAACGCGAGCCAAACCAAACCGGCGAAATTCGTAGTGTTCCTGGTTAAGGACAAAGGCGCTCCCGTGCTGATACCGGTCAACTGACTAAATCAGGACCGCGAGCTATGCCAGGACCTGACGCGCTCCTCGGGGCTACGATTTCTCACTACCGCATCCTTGAGAAGTTGGGCGGTGACGGCATGGGCGAGGTGCACAAGGCGGAAGACATCCGCTCAAGGCCCAAGCTGAGAGAAGTGAACCCTTCGTTGAGACAAACCGGACCCGTCGAGGATCTTGTGAAGCGAAAGGGGGAATAAATGAAAGTGTTGGTTGCCGGCGCCACTGGCGCGATTGGACGTCCATTGGTCTCCGCGCTTCTGGCAAAGGGGCACGAAGTGATAGGGATGAGCAGCTCCGAAAATGGAGCTCGAAGCTTGCGCGAGAAGGGCGCGTGGGGCGAAGTGGCAAACGCCTTGGATGAGAATGCGGTGCTGGCTCTGGTGAGAAGAGTGAAGCCCAATGCCCTCATCGAAGAGCTGACGTCGCTGCCAAAGCGCTACACACCCGAAGAGATGAGGGCGGCCTCGGATCGAGATCGAAACGTGAGGCTGGTCGGCGGGCGCAACTTGCACAATGCGGCGCGCGCGGCCGGCGCGAAGCGTTACATCGTGCAGTCCACTGGATTTTTCTACGGCCCCGGCGAAGGCCTCGCGACGGAGAAGGATGCGTTGGCGGTAAACGCCTCACCCGGAGTTGCAGGCAGCGTTCGAACCTATATGCAGATCGAAGAGCGCGTGCTGAGCGCGCGCGATCTGCCAGGAGTAGCTTTACGCTATGGATTTTTCTACGGCCCGGGAACGTATCAGGATCTGATTGACGGAAGTGTCTCCGAGCAGGTCCGCGAACAGGCGTATCCAGTGATTGGCTCGGGTAGCGGCGTATTCTCCTTTGTGCACGTTGAGGATGCGGCGGCTGCGACCGTGGCGGCACTTGAAAGCGATCCTGGTGTTTACAACGTTGTGGATGACGATCCTTCAGAGATGAGCGTGTGGTTACCCGCATTTGCGCGATTTCTGGGTGCGGCAGAGCCGCCACACTTGAGCCAAGAAGAGGCGCTTCAAAAGGCGGGCGCAGACGCCGTCTATTACGCGACGCGACTGCGCGGCGCTTCCAACGGGCTTGCCAAGCGGAAGCTCGGTTTCGCGCCACGAAAGCTCGAATGGTTGTCGAAGCCTAAAGCTGCTGCGAGCTAGGTGCCGATTAGGACTCATTCTCGCCGCAAAAGTTCGATACTCTCAGCTGATCCTGAATGTCGGGTACGTGCTCATGATTTTTCGTCGACCGTTAGTTCCGCCTGCATCCACTGCATCTGTGCTCGCTCGTCCGCAGGTTCTCAGGTTCTGTGCGCCAATGTGCTACTCGAGCCGCTCGCCTTGTCACGGTTCTCCCGTAAACCCACCAGCGCGCCACACGGAATTTTCGTTAGGGACAGTCCATAACCGCCGCGCAGCGGCGGCTCGGGCTCCCCAGAAACTCGACTTAAGTCCTGTGGAATCAGTAGACCGCCGAACGGGTCGCCGGCGAGGTGATATGATGGCGCCACTATGGCGGGTTCTGACGCGCTCATAGGCCAGACAGTCTCGCACTACCGCATCCTTGAGAGACTAGGTGGCGGCGGGATGGGTGTGGTCTATAGAGCCGAGGACACCAGGCTCGGCCGGCCTGTCGCCCTGAAATTTCTTCCGGAGAACACTTCCCAGGATTCACTGGCCATCGAGCGATTCCGGCGCGAGGCAAGGACCGCATCCGCGTTGAATCATCCGAATATCTGCACCATCTATGACGTTGGTGAACTCCATGGGCGCCCGTTCATCGCCATGGAACTGCTCGAAGGTCAGACGCTTAAGCATCGTATGTTGAAAAAATCCTTGCCTGTCTCCGAAGTCCTGGATATCGGAATACAGACTGCCGAAGGCCTGGACGCAGCACATGCCAAGGGTGTCGTACACCGCGACATCAAGCCCGCGAACATTTTCCTTGTTGACCGCGGTCCGGCGAAAATCCTCGATTTTGGCTTGGCGAAACTTACGGCTTACCGGCAGCCCGCGACGAACGCCGTCAGCGAATCCTCGATCCCCACAGAGGTGTATTTCCTCGATGATGACACGCTGACCAGTTCGGGCGCATCGATGGGCACCGTCTACTACATGTCCCCGGAACAAGCGCGGGGCGAAGAACTGGATGCGCGCGCGGATCTGTTTTCGCTCGGAGTAGTGCTCTATGAAATGGCTACCGGCAAGCTCCCTTTTTCAGGCCGTGCTGTGGCTATGGTGTTCGACAGCATCCTCCATTCCCAGGCAACTCCGGCGATGCAGCTGAACCCTCAGTTGCCGGCAGCTTTGGAACATATCCTTGCCAAGTCACTCGAAAAAGAAGCTGTGTTGCGGTACCAGTCCGCCGCTGAATTTCGGGCGGACCTAAAGCGACTGCGACGCGACTTAGATTGTCCGGTAGCTGATGCATATTCTTTGTCGGCGCCAAGAATTTCAACGCAGCAAGGGGACATCAGCTCCGATTCCGCCGTGATTGCAAGCCTGGTGAAACGTCACAGGAGAACCATCATCACCTGGAGCGCTGCGGCGCTCTTCCTCGCCGCGATTCTTGTATACGGTCTCTCCCGACTAGGAAGCCACGTCTCCGCTCCCCCCGCGAGCTTGGAGATTACGCGCGTAACTGGCAGTGGCGCCGTCCAGCAAGCAGATATCTCCCCGGACGGCAAGTATTTGGCTTATGTTCGACAGCAAGCGGGAAAGCAGAGCCTCTGGCTGAAGCAGCTTTCCACCGACAGCGAAGTGCAGATTGCTAATCTGCAGGGCGACGTGTGCGTGGGACTGGCCTTCTCTCCTGATGGCAGCTATGTCAATTTCGTGCGCCAACCACCGATGACTTTTGCGGGGGATCTTTACCAGGTACCTGCTCTGGGCGGAACTCCGCGAAAGATGCTCGCAGGGATTTCCGGCCCGCCCGCGTTTTCACCGGATGGCCAACGAGTGGGCTTTGTGCGCAACACTCTCGATACCAGGGGCCTAGTGACTGCTTCGCTGGATGGCTCCACGGAGCGCGTGCTGGTCTCCCTCAAACCGCCCGAGCAGATTTATCCGTTCCATGCGGTGTGGTCTCCCGACGGCAAGACTATCGCGTTTAGCCGCGTCACTCCGCAATGGATCTTAACCACCGTCAGTTCGGAGGGAGGACCGCCGCAACCGGTTCCGGATGCACGCTGGGACTTCATTCGCGATCTCGCCTGGCTCCCCGCAAGCAGCGACCTGGTTGTAGCGGGCGTTCCGCAAGGGGCTCCGAAGTCCGCTACCGATCAACTTTACGAAGTACCATCGGAAGGAGGCGGAACAAGGCAGATCACGCATGATCTTTCGTCTTACGTTTCGGTGAGAGTCAGTGCTGATGCCAAATCACTGCTGGCGTTGCAGGAGCAGATAATTTCTACGATTCAGGTGGCAATTCCCGGCAAAGAAACAGAAGCGCGGTCGCTGAGCGCCGGCAACCAGAATCGCGACGGCTATATCGGCGTGGCCTGGACTCCCGAAGGAAGTATTGTGTATCGCTCGCTGGCGAACCAACGCTACGACCTTTGGGAGATGGGTGCTGACGGTGCAAACGCCCACCCACTGACGAGCAACAATGCCTCACTGGCTGCGATGGAACCTGCGGTCTCTCCGCATGGGGACTTCCTTACGTTCACTCAGGAAGATTCCAACCGCCATGCCAATATCTGGCGCATGGACAGGGACGGCGGAAATCCGAAACCGCTCACGGTGGGAAGGAATAACTTTCGGCCGGCAGTCTCACCCGATGGCCAATGGGTGGTCTTCACTAGCGAGCAGGGTGGCCATTCCGTTCTTATGAAACTTCCGAGTACAGGCGGAACGCCAATCCAGTTGACGGACTACAACTCCTTTTTTCCGGCGGTGTCCCCCGACGGGGAATGGATCGCTTGCTGGTATTTTTCCGGGCAAGATCAGCCCGTGCAATTGGCAATCATTCCGTTTGCGGGAGGCCAGCCTGCGAAGGTTTTCACGCTTCCCGCGACTTCCGGAGGCAACATTCATTGGACTCCCGACGGCCGCTCTGTCGCTTTCCTCATTCGCGGAGACCGCGCGGTGAACGTCTGGACGCAACCGGTAGCTGGCGGCCCGCCGAAGCAGGTGACGCATTTTACCTCCGAAAACATTTTCTATTTCGATTGGTTCCGCGATGGCCGCCTGGCGCTCTCCCGTGGCACGGCACCGATTGACGCTGTACTGATCAAGAATTTCAGGTAACAGTTTCTAATAGCGACGTCTCAAGCGCGTTCTGGAAAAGAGAAAAGTAGTCTACCGTCAAGCACGTCGAGCAATGGGAGTATCGCATCCCGCGGTGACCCGCCTTCTCATCCCATCTGACCTGTCATTC
>DATFTB010000230.1:0-16664 GCA_035262325.1 Candidatus Acidiferrum sp. | reverse complement strand
CTTGCTGATTTCTGTGTCCGCCAGATTGAAGTACTTCTGTGCGTTTACCATGTCCTTTGCCGCTAGCGCCGCGTTTCCTTTGGCCAGATATGCTTGCATGCGTTCTTGGGCCGAGGCCACGTCGGCACGAAGGCTGTAGCCGGCGGCATTCTGCTGTTGCCGCAAGGTGTCCAGGCTATGGGAAACGGTTGATGCGCGGATGTTCAGCTTGTCGGCATCATCCTCCATTTTGGCTAGTTCTTCCGGCGAAGGTCCCGGGGTTACCGGTGACGCAGAATCGGCTTGTGCTCCCTGCGCCCCAGCTGCTACGGGATTGCCCCTAGAAGCGGCAGTTCCCTTCGGTTTTCCAGACACAGCCATAGTGGCTCGCGAACTGTCGCTCATTCTCACCGCGCCCGTCTTGCCATCGACCTGCAGACTTCCTTGCGGGCTTTGCATCGACACGTTACCGTTTGCGTCGACGGCGATGCTCCCCTTGTCGCTTTGCATGGAGACAATCGGCGCCGAGGAATTCGCCGTTGCATCTGAACCCGCAGCAGTCTGTGAGTTTTCAGCCGAGCCGCTTGGCCCAGTGCTCGAGGAGTTTTGAGGGAACACCGCTTTGTTCGGATCGGCGTGCGTGCCCACATGCCGCGGAATGTACACGCCTCCGGCGACCAGCACACTCACGCCAATGAGTGCGCCAATCGCGAGCCACAAACCTCTGCGCGATGTTGCGGAGGGCATCGACGGTGGAGGAACGGCGCCAGCCGGCGGTTGCGGAGCGGGCACGGGCATTGTCGGAACCGGAGGTGGTGTTCGTGCCGGTGCTGGCGTCGGCACCGTCCCGATTCGCGCCAGCTTTTGCGTATCCATTAGAGTGGTTGCGCCGGTGGAAGGCCTCGGCGTCCCTGTCACGGTTGTCCCTGCCGCGGGCAGCGCGGAAACAGGAACACTTTTCAGCGCCGCTCGAAACGCATCGGCGGATTGAAACCGGTTCGCAGGGTCCTTGGCGATGGACATCAGGATGATTTCGTTCAGCTCTGCGGGAAGATCGCTACGAAGCTCGATGGGGGCTTGCGGTTCCTGATTGAGGTGCGCGGTCATCAGGGAATATTGCGAGTCGCCTCGGAAGGGCAGTCTGCCGGTCAGCATCTCGTAAAGCGACACGCCGAACGAATAAATGTCCGACCGCGCGTCGGCCGCCTCGCCCCGTACCTGCTCGGGCGGCATATAGTTCAGAGAGCCGAGCGTCGTGCCGGAGGATGTGAGCGAACCATCGGTTGAGGAGCGGGCGATGCCGAAGTCCATCAATTTCACGACGCCCTCCGAGGTGAGCATCATGTTTGCCGGCTTGATATCCCGGTGGATAATATTCTGCTTGTGCGCGTAACTCAGCGCCGAGAGTATCTGACCGGCGTAGTTGACCGCCTCGGCTGTGGAAAGGGGCGCGCGCGCCAGCCGGTTGGCCAGCGTCTCGCCTTCCACAAACTCCATGATCATCACCAATTGATTTCCGTGTGTAAGCGCGGTTCGCAGCGCCGCAATGTTCGGGTGATTCAGGGTAGCCAGCAGGCGAATTTCTCGTAGAAACCGGTCAGCCAAGCCTTGATTCGAAGACAAATCGGGCAAGAGGATCTTCATGGCCTCTACGCGGTCCGAGATCACGTTGCGCACCTTGTAGACCTTGCCCATGCCTCCCACGCCGAGAATCGACAGGATCTCGTAGTCGCCAATGTGTTGGCCAACGGCAAATTCAGCGCTCATAAAAAGCCTCCAAGAGCGGGCTGTTGTCACGCTAACTATTATAGGCTATGTAGGATCACGGCCTCGCAAGGTGCGGAAAAACGCCGGCGATAGGCATTGTTGTCCTGGGCGAATTCTCCGAGAAAGCAGATTGCTTGCTTCGCCTGCCCGCAGCAGGCAAGCTCGGGTTGACAAGCAACGTGGCTTAATTCTTCACCACGTCTCCCACCTTCGCCGAGCCCGAGCCGCTGAAGGTGCCTGTCGCTGAGTCATTGTCGGCTTCAGTCACGGTCATCTCGCCGACCTTGTCCTCAACCGACTTGATGACCTTGCCGGTGGCCGGGTCCTTCACGACGCGCACTTGCCGAGAAATCGTCAGCTTGTCTCCAACCTTCACTCCCGCCTTTTTCCCGACGTTGACAATCAGCGTGTTGCCCGAGACATCGGCAACCAGGCCATTTACCTCCAGTTTAATCGTCGGAACTTTGTCGACCGCCGAATCCAGTTGCGTCCCTGTGTCGTCGACGGCTTTGTGTACGGCTTCGCCCAGAATGGTGTTGGCAAAGTTGCTGCTGCCCATGTCGAGCGAGCCGCCCCCGCCTCCGCTCCAGCCTCCACCGGCACCCAAAAGCGACGTGCTCGAGCGGGTGGATTCACCCGTGCCGGTTACGGCCGCCAGAATTTCGCCTGTGGATGTATTGACCACCCGTGCGCTGATGCCGACTACCGCCTTGGCTTTGCTGGTGCCGACCCCGCCGAGGCCGAATTTGCCCAGCCCGTAGCCACCGCCGCCCACATTCGTGTGCTGGTCGTCGCGGCCGAACTGCGTGATGGAACCGATGATGATTGCGTCCACCCCGAGGACTTTGCCGATCTTCGCGGCCGTGGTGGCATCTGCCCGATCGCTATTCGAAAGGTTCTGTTCAGCAAGAATTTTGTCCAGCGCATTGCGTTCGATTACCGAATATTTTCCGTCTTGCACGAGCTTCTGCACCAGCAGGTCGGATATACCCTTGCCGACGTCCTGATCCGATCCGAAAATTGACGAGACGTAGCTTCGTACCGTGCCGTAGTCAAAATTCATCACGGCCACGCGCTTCTTGGCAGCGGCAGGGGCCGCGTCCTGCGCGGGCATTGTGTGGCACCAGGCCAAGGCCAGCGTGAGCAAACTTATTCGCGTACTTCGGGTGGGCAACATATGAGGGCTCCTTGGTGCGGACGGCGATTGGAAGGTTATAAGGACACGGTAATCCCCGTCTGCAATCCTGCGGTTATCTTAAATAAGGACACGGGACGTGGCAACGAAGAAGTGCGCCAAATGTGATTGGAAAGCACCCTTCTTTTGATAAAGTCTGGCGTCTGTCACGGAGGAACTACGAGCTCACAGGATTCTCCCGTTTCTCGATCGTGGCCGCGACTTGACGGCGCTCTCCTTTTGCTGCGCGTCGCTTGTGCTGCTGCCTTCCTTTATCACGGCAGTGCGATTCTTCTTGGCGCTCCTGATGGGCCTGGTCCTCAGAACTTCTCCGCTTTTCTCCACGCACCCGCGATCATTGGTTACCTCGTCGGGCTCGCTATCCTCACTGGTGTGTTGTTCGCGCTGGAGCGGCCTGCATCATCAATCTGGTGATTGGCGCTATTTTCCTTGTTCATATTTCCCACGGGTTCGACGTTGGCAAAGGCGGCTTCGAATGTGCATTCGCTCAACTCCTCATCGCTTTTTCAGTTCTTCTGACTGGCCCGGGCGCCTATTCGCTAGCTAGCCGGCATTCTGCCGCCGCCCCTGCCTAAGCTTTAGTCCTGCTAAAAGCGCGCCGAAGGATGCCAATGTCGGCCAAAAGCCGCGGGGTCCGGCGATCGCTGCCGCGGCCAGTTGTTTGGAGCCCGGGTCCTTCAGGGCCCTTGTTACTCTCGCTCGGTCTTGTTGAGAAGGTTGAAAATCGCGCGCCAAGGCGCAAGTGCTTCATTGACAAAGTGTTCGACAGCCTCTAAACTTAGGTTTTGTCTTTACAGGGAAAGGTGTGACTGATTGCAATGAGGACGTACGTAGCTAAAGGAGCAGAAGCAGAAGCGCTCAAAATGGGTGCTCAGTGGTTCGTCATCGACGCGACGGATCAGGTGCTGGGGCGCTTGGCGACGAAGGCGGCGCGCCTCTTGATCGGCAAGGATAAGCCGGTTTTTACGCCTTATCTTGATTCGGGCGACCACGTGGTCGTGATCAACGCCGATAAGGTCAAGATGACTGGGAATAAGCTGGAACAAAAGGTTTATCACTCGCACAGCGGCTATCCCGGCGGGTTGAAGGCAGTACCGGCCAAGCGCGTTCGCGAATCGCGACCGGAGTGGGTGGTTCGGGAAGCAATTGTGGGCATGCTGCCGAAGAACAGGTTGCGCGCCCGTCGCGCTCGCAAGCTGCGCGTTTATCGTGATGCGGCCGGTTTGGCCCGCCACGCTGGGCAGAAGCCGCAGTCCGTTGCGATTTGAGTTTGCCCCCGGCTCCTACCGGGTGGGTAACGGCAATTCCGCTCGAAGGTGTTCCTTTCTAAGTTGTGTCTTAGCAGGGAGCAATCCGACTGTGGAGTGCAGGAAATTACAGGGAATAGTTTCGACCCTGCGTGCCTCGGGCACGAGAAGCTGTTTTGAGGAGGAGCATTGAGCACAGTTGAGACGCCCGCAGTGGGCACTAAGACATGGTTTCACGGAACGGGCCGCCGCAAGGAATCGATTGCGCGCGTGTTTGTTCGGACGGGCACGGGTCGGTTTACGGTGAATGGACGCCCGGTGAAGGAATATTTCCCGAATCACGCCTGGGAGCATGACGCGACCGAGCCGCTGAAGTTCACGAGCCTGATTGAACAGGTTGACGTCGTGGCCACCGCTAAGGGGGGCGGCGTCGGCGGACAGTCTGGGGCGGTGCGCATGGGGTTGTCGCGCGCGCTCAGCCGGTTCAATGCAGAGCTTCGTCCGGCGCTTCGGAAGAACGGATTTTTGACGCGCGATTCCCGTATGAAGGAGCGCAAGAAGTACGGGCAGAAGGGCGCGCGCAAGCGCTTCCAGTTCACCAAGCGGTAAAGGACTTGGAAGCTTCGAGTTTTGGGCGCGAGGCTGGCGCTCACGAGCTCTGGAGACTCGGCCGAAGGGCGAGTCTCCAAGATCACGGCCGGCAAGCCGCCGGCAAGAGGTTGCTGCGTTCTCTTCCCGGGGTGCTGGCTTAGAAACCAGCGCTACCGGCGGGCAAGCGATCCCGTCGCCGGGGAGACAGCGAAAAGCAACTATCTACTAAGGAGGAAAAGTGGCGGTAGAAATAACCATGAAGGAGCTGCTGGAGGCTGGCGTTCACTTCGGCCACCAGACGCGCCGTTGGAACCCCAAAATGAAGGAGTACATTTTCGGGGAGCGCAACGGCATTCATATCATTGACCTGCAGAAGACCCTGAAGATGTTTCGCGAAGCCAGCCGCTTCGTGAGCGAAATTTCCGCGCATGGCAGAACCGTTTTGTTTGTCGGCACGAAGCGTCAGGCCCAGGAAGCCATCGCCGAGGAAGCGAAGCGATGCGGGGCGTATTTTGTAAACCACCGCTGGCTCGGTGGCACGCTGACCAATTGGGCCACGCTGCAGAAGTCCATCAAGCGCCTAAAGCTCCTGAAGGCCATGACCGAAGACGGGCGCATGGAACAACTTTCGAAGAAGGAGCGCGCCCGCCTTGATCGCGAGATGAAGCACCTGCAACAGAACCTGCAAGGCATCGAGAATATGACGCAGCTTCCGGACGCCATGTTCGTGGTCGATTCGAACGCCGAGGATATTGCGGTCAAGGAAGCGCGCCGCATGGGCATCCCGGTGGTCAGTGTTGTGGATACGAATTGCGACCCGGACATGGTCGATTGGATTATTCCCGGCAATGACGACGCTCTGCGCGCCATCCGCCTGTTCACCACCAAGATTGCGGACTCCGTGGCCGAAGGCCACTCGATCTACGAGCAGTCGCAGGTTGCCGACCAGAAAGTGGCGGCTGATCAAGCGGTCGAAGCCGGCGTCGAGTATGTCGACACCAGCGCCTACGAGCAATACGAAAAGCAGGAGGGCGATTTCGTCGAGGGCTCCGAAGCTTTCATCGAAGCGGCGGAGACCACCGTTCCTCCCGACGAGGAACAGCGCTAACGTCCGCCCGTGGCTATCCATTTCCTGGCCCGGCGCAGCTACCAAGTCTCACGCCGGGCCATTTTTCTAGAGTGCACTCAGACAAATTCAAGAAACCAGAGAGAAAAGGATGAGTACAAGCAAACCAGTCATGGAAATTCCAGCCAAGCTCGTAAAGGAACTTCGGGAGAGAACCAACGCCGGGTTCAGCGATTGCCGTGCAGCTCTCGTTGACGCAGCGTCCCATTTGGGGGATTCGGCGAGCACCGAGCACCTCCTCGAGAAGGCGGTCGAAATCCTCCGCAAGAAAGGCCAGGCGGCCGCTGCCAAGAAGGCCACGCGCGAAGCCACGGAGGGTTTGATCGGACACTACATTCATGCGGGCGGGAAAATCGGGGTGATCGTCGAGATCAATTGCGAGAGCGACTTCGTCGCGCGAACCGAAGCCTTCCAAAATCTTTGCCATGACGTGGCCATGCACATCGCCGCAGTGGATCCCCGCTACGTCCGCCGAGAAGATGTGACTCCTGAAATGCTCGAGAAGGAACGCGAGATTTACGGCGCCCAGGCGCGCGCCACTGGCAAGCCCGAGCAGGTTATCCAGAAGATCGTCCAAGGCAAGATGGAGAAGTTCTACGAGGAAACGTGCCTCTATGAGCAGCACTACATCAAGGACGAAACCATGACCATCGGCGAGAAAATCAACCAGGCCATCGCCAATCTCGGCGAAAACATCACCATCCGCCGATTTGCCCGCTTTAAGGTAGGCGAAGTTTCAAGCGCCGCAGCGACGCCCGCCGTGAGGGAGTAAAATCACCCGCGCCTGGTTGAGGCGCGAGGGTTCGAATGCTCTGCGAACGCCCCAGGCTTTCCGCGGGCGTTCCTTTTCTGCGCGGCCCAGCCGGTCAGGTGCGAACCGCTCGAACGCGCAGCCATTCTCGTTTACCAAATGGCGACCATGCCCCAGTTGAATCTTTGTTACAATCGGCAGGCTTCAGAATTGGATGGAGGCACATGCCGGGGAAAACGAAAGCGATCACGAGAAGCGCCAGAAAAAGGCCGGCCTACCACCGGATTCTCCTGAAGCTCTCTGGTGAGTCCCTGCAGGGTCCGCAGGGCTTCGGAATTGATGGCCAAACGATTTATGAGATTGCAAAGGAACTCAGAGAAGTTCACCGGCTAGGCGTGCAGATTGCCATCATGGTTGGCGGCGGAAACATTTTTCGCGGCGCTCGGCAGAAGGGTTTCGAAATCGATCGGGCCACCGGCGACTACATGGGCATGCTGGCCACAGTGCTGAATGCACTGGCCCTCCAGGACGCTCTTGAAAAAGTCAGCGTGCACACCCGCGTGCAAAGCGCGATCGAAATGCATCAAGTCTGCGAGCCCTTCATCCGTCGCCGCGCCATGCGCCATCTCGAGAAAGGACGGGTTGTGATTTTCGCCGCCGGAACAGGCAATCCCTATTTCTCGACTGATACCGCTGCGGCTCTTCGCGCGATGGAAATCAAGGCGGACGTCATCCTGAAGGCCACGCGCGTCGATGGGATTTACGACGCGGATCCCGAAAAGGTGACTGGAGCCAAATTCTTCGCCGAGATCACCTACCGCGACGTCTTGCACCAGAACCTGAAAGTCATGGATTCCACCGCCATTTCGCTGTGTATGGACAATGGAATGCCGATCGTGATCTTTAACATGCACAAGACCGGCAACATTCGCCGCGCCGTTTTAGGGGAACGGGTCGGTTCGGTGGTAACGCCGGCCTAGAGAAGAAACGCAGTTTACAGTTTTCCGTTGTAAGTTTTAAGTTGGATCCCGTGAGGGGCAGCGAATTGCGATTTGTTGGCCTCTTTCGCGGACTTGTTTGGAAGCTGAGTTCGAATTTTCCAGCAGTGGGCCAAACTTGGAGGTTCGAGGATAGATGCTATGACGACGATGATCGCTACGACAAAAGACGCTTTCTCCGCGGCGAGAACGCGAATGGAAAAAGCGGTTGAAGATTTTCGAAAGGAGCTGGCTTCGGTTCGCACCGGCCGCGCCAATGCCGCGATTCTGGATCACGTGCGCGTCGACTACCACGGCACCCCCATGCCCGTGAACCAGCTGGGCAATGTCACGGTTCCCGACGCGACCATGCTTATGATCACGCCCTGGGATCCGAGCGCCGTGCCTCTCATCGATAAAGCCATCCGCTCTTCCGACCTGGGGCTCAATCCTACAACCGACGGCAAGGTCGTGCGCATCCCGATCCCATCACCCACCGAGGAGCGACGCAAGGAACTCGTGAAACTCATTCACAAAGCGCTTGAAAACCATCGCACCGCGGTCCGCAATATCCGGCGCGATATCAAGGAAGCCATCGACAAGCTCGAAAAGGACAAGAAAATCAGCCAGGACGAGCAGAAACGCGCGCTCGACGAACTCGAGAAACTCTCGCACTCCGAGACCAAGAAGATCGAAGACCTCTCCGCCGCGAAGGAAAAGGAAGTGATGGAAATTCGGTAAGGCCAGAAAATAGAAAATGGCTACAGCGAGAGCGGACCATGCGGCGGCGCCGAAATAGGTTCGCTCGGGCTACGGTTTGCGCCATTCTGTTTTTCGAATCTCGTTTTCACGGCCTCGCATCAGGCTTGCCCTGTTCCGCTGGCGGAACCAGCGTGAAGAATTGCGCCTGATCGTTTTGCACCGAGCGCAAAAAAGCGTTGTAGTCCAGCGCGCGCTCGCCCGGGAGCTGGCGCTTCAGAAAATTGATGTGTCGTGACGCCATCACGGTGTTTTGCGTCGCCGAATATTTCGAAGTGAACGTGGCGTAATCCCGCGTCACGGCTGTCCCTGCGGGCGTTTGCACGACCGTGCCCGGCGGTAGACGCAGCGTCAGCGAAGTCTGCACCTCGAGTGGCGTGCCCAACTCAATCTCCGGCGCCGCTTCTCCTGGGCCGGCCTTCGCCGGCGGATCGGGTAGGCCAATCTGCGGAAGCAATGCCGGAATCCGCACAGGCTTTTTCGCCCAGTCCACAAATTTCGGCTGCGTCAGCTCATACTCGAGCGTAAAAGGATCTTTCGTTGCCGTCGGATCCGAGGCGTCCACGCTCGACACCTGCCCTCGAAATCCGTCCGAAAGCGCCAGTAGATTTGCGACTTCCTTCCACTTTTCTTTAGGAGCCTGCTGGAACGCAACACGGAGCAATAGTTCGTTCTGCCCTCGCAGCGTGTATTTCACCTTGGCAGAGAGCTGTCCCGTATCCGAAAGAGCGGCGTCGACGCTGACTTTTTGGAACGCGGCAAAAGGAAGCTCAGCGGGAAGATCCACCCAGTCGTGCCCGGTCGAAGTCATCGCGGGAAACGCCCGGCGAAGCAGGAGCGCGCACTTGGCGGGGGACGGGGAGATCATGCCAAAAGGGGCGACTTCAACGGCCGGGTCCATCCAGTATCGGCGGTCTGCGATTAGCCCGGTGGCCACGAGGTGCTTGAAGGCCGCCGGTTGGGGCAGGCCCTCCTTGTCACAAAAGCCGGTCAACGCCGGATCCAGCGGAAGATTCACGGCCGCCCCAAGATTCGCGAAAAGGACGTACTTGTCTTCTCCATCGGCGTAACCGGAACTCAGCACCTCATCAGCGCTGCGCGCCCGGAAACCGGTGGCTCCCAGTGGAATATCGACCGTGGCAATCTTTGTGGACACAAATTCATAGAGTGTCTTCAGGCGATCGAGCGCGGTTCTGGAATCTCGCGTCAAAAAGAGCGCTCTTTCCCGGACGAGGCCTGTCAGTTCGGGCGGGCGGCCTGGCTCCTTCGTGGACTCCTCGTCGCTCTTGGCCCCGGTGGTGGGTTTTGAGCCCGGAAGCATAAGTTCGGCCAGCCGGTTCGCAAGAAATTCCCACGAAAATGTCGACAGCGCCACGTCCGGCGCAACAGACCCGGTTTCAGGGGTTTCCGAACTCGTTTCCTTGGGAGCGAAATAGATTTTCGACCAATGGTACAGGGATCGGGAGTTTTCCTCTGTCCCGGTGGTGTCCTTGGAGGTGGGGGGAGTCGCGGAATTGATGCGCAGATTGATCTGCCGAGTGGCTGGCAAATCGAGGTCGTAATGTTCCTCGACCACCTGCCCGGAGCGATCGAAGCTATGTTCGAGCCAGAAGTCGGGGCCGAGGGGATGCTTGGTCGTCGCTGTGATCACGCGATACTCGATTGTGTCGCCTTCTTCGAGCCCCAGGATGCGCACAGCCTTTACGCGCACGTCTTGATACGCCGGGTATTGTTCTACGGCTGGATTCGCCGTGTCGGTCACCGCGCTCGGCAGCAGTTCGCTCGTCCCGCCGTTCGCGTGGCTGATAAGCACGAGAGGAATCTGCACCTGTTGAAAGGAGCGGTTGTAGTCGAACGAAATGCGCGCGAATTGGCGTGCGCCCAAAGCGTTGTTGATCTTGACGATGGTGTGAACCGCCTTGTGGCAGTCTCCGTTGACTTCGAAACGGATGTGCGTCTCGAGCAGCCGAATTTGGAAGGGCAGCTCCGGCTTCTCGGTCTTCGCGTCCGCCACCGCCGGGTTCCCGACTTCCCGGGGTCTACTTGTCGGTTCCTGCGCCCAGGCTGCGGGAACCCCAGTGCACACCAAAGACATTGTCGCTGCAATGAGTTTCATTCGCCGAAGAAAGGTCACGCTAAAAGTGTAGAAGCGAGCCACGCGACCGTAAAGCGTCCCGTGCCCGAATGGTTGCTCAGCGAGCACGGGCAGAAGACCGCCGTGCGCCGAAGCTAACTGGTCGACGGCCGCGTCTAAGAGCATGGTAAACTCAAGGTTTGGCTTGCCGACGAAGAAGCAGCATGGGAGCACGTATGAAGATTCATTGCCTGGTCCTGGGTTTTGCCTTAGCGTCAGCGGGCGTCGGGGTAAAGGCGAACGATGCCATTAAGCCCAAAGGGCCGGAGGAGGACGGCACCAAATCGGCCCTTACCAGGATTGCGGGCGAAGGCATGATGGGCTCACGGGCGTTCGATTATCTCACCGAATTGAGCGACGACATTGGCCCCCGCGTCACTGGGTCGCCGCAAGACAAAAAAGCCGTGGACTGGGGCCTAGCGAAGATGAAGTCCATCGGGCTTGAGAACGTCCACACAGAAAAGTGGACGATGTGGAAGGGTTGGACCCGGGGAGCCGCTTCCGCTGAATTGATCGCCCCGGTTCAACGCCAACTCGATATCGATGCCATGGGCTGGACCGGCTCGACGCCGTCAGGCGGGGCCGAAGCGGACCTCGTCACCGCGAATCTTTTCAACCTGGACGACGAGATCAAGAACATCTCGCGCTTCCGCGGCAAAATCGTGATGATGAAGCCGGAAGGCAACCCGAAAAAGAGCTTCTGGCTGATCTTCGCGCAATACGGGGACTTCCTCACTGCGGCGCAGAAGGCAGGAGCCGTGGCCGTCATCGGTGGCCAGGGCGGATTCAAGGCCGAAGGCATGCACTTGACGCATACCGGGATCCTCGGGTTTGCCGAGGACTTCGCGATTCCGGTTGTTGACATGGCCATGGAGGATCAGAGCCAGCTCGAGCGGTTCCTCGAGGCTGGAAAAACCGTGCGCTTGCGCATCAATGTGCAAAACACTCTTACGGATGGCCCCGTCGAGTCGGCCAACGTTGTGGGCGACATCGTCGGCCGCGAGCATCCTGAAGAGATTGTCCTCGTGGGCGCCCATCTTGACTCCTGGGATTTGGGCGAAGGCACCACGGACAACGGCACCGGCACGATCAGCGTCCTCGCCGCAGCCGACGCTATTCTGAAGAGCGGCCAGCGTCCGCGTCGCACGATCCGTTTCGTGCTCTTCACGGGAGAAGAGCAGGGCTTGCTCGGATCGTTGGCTTACGTCAAACAACATGCAGCGGAAATGAAAAATCACCTCGGCGACATCGTGCTCGACGCAGGCCAGGGTCCCATCAAGGAGTTTCAACTCGGCGGACGCAACGACTTGATCGCCGAGTTCGAACCCTTCGCAAAATCGCTGAACAACATTCGCGAAATCAAGGTCACTGACAAGGTGGAGTTCGGCACGGACACGGGTCCGTTTATTCTCGCGGGCTTGCCGGGCATCAATCTCGACCAGGAGTCGCCAGAATACAAATTCACTCACCATTCCGCCGCCGATGCTCTGGAAGAGGTGAAGGCCGACGTGCTCACGCAGAATGCTACGATCATGGCCCTCACGGCGTATTGGCTGGCCGACCGTCCGGAACGCTTCGCGAGGCCTTGGCCTGCCGATCGCAGCGCGAAAATGCTGCGGGAAAAGGGGCAGTACGACATGTTAAAGGCCTTTAACCTGTGGCCCTTTGGGGACTCGGGGACGGAATAAACGAACGGCTGTAAGTTATTGTATAAAAGCGCGTTAGTTTGCGCGAACGGAGGTAGCAGGGGTTCCGGTGCGGGCGGCGGATTCCCGCTCGGAGGCGGGTTTTTCGACCTACCGGGGGGGGGTAGGTGAGCAGCCTGTCTGCCACTTTCCCTCAGTTTCCACAAGTTTTTCCACCGACTAGGTTCGAAACTCGTTTGACAGCGCGCCTTAGCTTCTTTATACTTTGTGTTTTGTCAGGGGTATTTTGCTCCTTGCTGTAAGGCCTCTCGCTAGTGGGGGGATGGCTGGTTGGAAGGGAATTCTTCGGTCCCGGAACAAGATCGACGGAATGGGACTGAAGAGCGGCCGGAATGGGGCGCCAGCCCCGAAAAGCCGAGTAAGCCTCTCCGATTCGATACCAAGAGCTGAGTTCCGCCTCTTGGAGTGCGTGCGGAGTTTCTTGCTGGTCTCTCCGGATTCGCAGTAAACCTTTCAGCATTATTGTGTGCTCTTGTGTGTTTGGTCGCGCGCAACGCAAGAGTCCGCAAAATGTGTCTGCGCGCATTACGCGGTGGCCTCGCATGATGATCTGCGAGAGTTGCCGAAGGAAACGAGGAACTACTGTGCCGACGTTTGCGCAACTGATACGCCTGGGTAGGGAAGGAATCCGCAGCAAGACCAAGTCGCCTGCGTTGATGGGCTGTCCGGAAAAGCGGGGCGTGTGCATTCGCGTGTACACGCAGACGCCCAAGAAGCCGAATTCCGCGCTGCGGAAAGTAGCTCGCGTGCGTTTGACCAATGCGGTCGAGGTCACGACCTACATTCCGGGTATCGGCCACAACCTGCAGGAACACTCGATCGTGCTCGTGCGCGGCGGCCGTGTGAAGGACTTGCCGGGGGTACGCTACCACATCGTTCGCGGCACGCTGGATGCCGCAGGCGTGGAGAACCGCAAGCAGGGGCGGTCGAAATATGGGGCCAAGAGGCCAAAGGCCGGCGCCGCGAAGTGACGATCCGGTGGGGATCGTCAGGCGAGGAACCGCAGGATGGGAGTTTAGCTGTTAGGGAGAGTTTCGAAGGAGCGATAAGAAGCAATGCCTCGTAAAGGACTAGTAAGCCGCCGAACGCAAGCCACGGACCCGGTCTATGGCAGCGATCTGGTGGAGAAGTTCATCTGCTCGATGATGTGGGAAGGCAAGAAGAGCACGGCGCAGCGCGTGTTTTATGGCGCGATGGATCAGGTGGCCAAGAAGACCAACGATGATGCGCTCAAGCTTTTTAAGAAGGCGATCGAGAATCTCAAGCCGGTGGTCGAGGTAAAGACACGGCGCGTCGGCGGCGCGAACTACCAGGTGCCCGTAGAAGTGAATCCGTTCCGGCGGCAGTCGCTCGCGATTCGCTGGCTCTTGCAGTATTCGCGGGAACGGGCGGGCAAGACCATGATCGACAAGCTTGCCGACGAGATGATCGACGCGGCCAATTCGCGCGGCAGTGCCATCAAGAAGAAGGAAGATGTGCACCGCATGGCTGAAGCGAACAAGGCTTTCGCGCACTACCGCTGGTGAAGGTCTTCCTTCTTCCGGTTGCTAGAGGCCGTGGGCTGGGTTTTTTGAAGAGGCCACCTTCTGTTTACCGCAGGCCAAGGTGGTTCGGTCGGGACGGAGTTTTCGGTTGGTTCAAAAGTTTTGCTAAAAACTTAGGACTGATAACCGAAAACTCTCTGGTTCGCAGGGGAGAAAAGGGTTTTTGGGGAATATGGCAAGGGCATTCAAACTCGAAGACACCCGCAATATCGGGATCATGGCGCATATCGACGCCGGGAAGACCACGTCGACCGAGCGCATCCTGTTCTACACGGGTGTGACTTACAAGATCGGTTCGGTCGACGAAGGCACGGCCACGATGGACTGGATGGAGCAGGAGCGCGAGCGCGGCATCACGATCACGAGCGCTGCCACCACCGCCAGTTGGACCCGTTGCGACAAAAAATATCGGGTCAATATCATCGACACGCCGGGACACGTCGATTTCACTGTCGAAGTGGAGCGCTCCCTTCGTGTTTTGGACGGTGCCGTCGCTATTTTCGATAGTGTAGCCGGCGTTCAGCCGCAATCAGAGACCGTGTGGCGTCAAGCCGACAAGTATCGCGTGCCCCGTCTCGCCTTCGTCAACAAGATGGACAAGATGGGCGCGGACTTCGATCACGTAATCCGCACGATCCGGCAGCGTCTCGGCGCTCATACGGTCCCCCTGCAGTTCCCGCTCGGCCGCGAAGACAATTTCATCGGCTGCATAGACTTCCTCGAGGAGAAGGTCGTCGTGTGGCTCGAGGAGACGCTTGGCGCCAAGTACGAAGTCTTCGAAGTTGCAAAGCTGTGGGATCCCTCATTCGTCGCCAGCCGTCCGGATGTAGCTGCGGCCCTGAAGGGTTCGGCGATCGACAAAAAGTTCTACGAGGACCACCGCGCCAAAGTGGTTGAATACGTTGCAGAACACGACGACGAAGTCCTCGACAAGTACCTCACCGAAGGCACCCTGACGGTCGAGGAAATGCGCAAGTCCATCCGCAAGTCCACGCTGGCCATGAAGATCGTCCCGGTACTTGCCGGTTCGGCGTTCAAAAACAAGGGCATTCAGCCGCTGCTTGACGCCGTGGTGGATTATCTGCCTTCACCGCTCGACGTTCCTCCGGTCGAAGGCGTGAATCCCGAGAACGACGAAACCGTGTTGCGACGTGCCTCCGACGAACAGCCGTTCTCCGCGCTGGCCTTCAAAATCATGTCCGATCCGTTTGTCGGACACGTTACTTATATCCGCGTGTACTCCGGCGTCTTGAACGCCGGTAGCTATGTTTATAACTCCACGAAGAGTTCACGCGAACGCATCGGCCGCCTGCTGCAGATGCACGCCAACAAGCGCGAAGAAATCGAAGCCGTGTATGCAGGCGACATTTGCGCCTGCGTTGGGCTAAAGAGCGTTACCACCGGCGACACGCTTTGCGACGAAAAGAAGCCGGTCATTCTCGAAGCCATGGACTTTCCGACTCCCGTCATCTCCGTCGCCGTTGAGCCCAAGACCAAGGCCGACCAGGACAAGATGGGCCAAGCACTCGGCCGTCTTGCGCAGGAAGATCCGACCTTCCGCGTTCACACCGACACGGAAACGGGCCAGACACTGATTTCCGGCATGGGCGAACTGCACCTCGAAATCATTGTCGACCGCATGAAGCGCGAATTTGGCGTTGATGCGAATGTCGGGCGTCCCCAGGTCGCCTATCGCGAAACCATTCGCCGCAAGGCTGAAGCCGAAGGCAAGTACATCAAGCAAACCGGTGGCAAGGGGCAATACGGCCATTGCAAGCTCGAGGTGTATCCGCTTCCGAGTGCCGATCACGAAAACATGCACGAAATGTCGACCGACGAACTCGACGCTCTCGCGAAGTCCATCGCGGGCACGGGCGGCAAGTGGCGCTTCGACAAGGAGCACCGTTTCCTCTTCGTCGACAAGATTTTCGGTGGAGCGATTCCTAAGGAATTTGTTCCGCCGATCGAAGCAGGGATCCGAGAAGCCATGGATAACGGCGGTCTCGCCGGCTTCATGATGGTGGACGTCGCTGTAGTTCTGGTCGATGGCAGCTACCACGATGTGGACAGCTCGGAAATGGCCTTTAAAATCGCGGGCTCGATCGGGTTCAAGGAAGCTTGTGCGAGAGCCAAGCCGGTCCTGCTGGAACCGATCATGCGTGTGGAAGTCACCACGCCGGAAGAGTACATGGCCGCAGTCTTCGGCGACCTGAACTCGCGTCGCGCCCAGATTCAGGGTTCAGAGACGCGGGCGGGCAGCCACATCATTCGCGTCCAAGTGCCGCTCTCGGAGATGTTCGGATATGCAACCGATTTGCGCAGCCGCTCGCAAGGCCGTGCGAATTTTACTATGCACTTCTCCCACTATGCCGAAGCCCCAGCTTCCGTGTCGGAGGAAGTGATCAGCAAGACCACGGGAAAGGCCACAAGGTAAAAAGTTTGGTTTTGAATCAGCACGATTCGAAATAGGAGCAGAAGAAGCAATGGCGAAGGAAAAATTTGAGCGCACAAAGCCGCATGTGAACATTGGCACGATCGGGCACATCGATCACGGCAAGACGACACTGACGGCGGCGATCACCAAGGTGCTGAGCAAGCACAATCCCAAGGTGGCGTTCCGCGCGTTCGACTCGATTGATAACGCGCCGGAAGAGCGCGAGCGCGGTATCACGATCGCGGTTTCGCACGTTGAGTATGAGACGGCGAACCGCCACTACGCGCACATGGACTGCCCGGGCCATGCGGACTACATCAAGAACATGATTACGGGTGCGGCGCAGATGGATGGCGCGATTCTTGTCGTTGCGGCAACCGACGGGCCGATGCCGCAGACCCGCGAGCACATTCTGCTGGCCCGCCAGGTGGGCGTGCCGTACATCGTGGTGTTC